>JAHRAL010000008.1 GCA_020027325.1 Cenarchaeum sp.
AGGTCCGTGCACTGAATAACAAGGCCATCGCACTCGCAGAGCTAGGCAACATCGAGGACGCACTAGAGTCGTACAGGGCCGCAGTCGCAGCAGATCCGAGGCATGCTCCGGCGCACTTTAACATGGGCGTCTTGCACCACAGGCTGGGCAACTATGAGGACGCACTAGAGTCAATAGATGCGGCTGTCCGGCTCGGCCCAAAGAACGCAAACGCAAAGTTTTACCGTGGAATCGTCCTTGGAAGCATGGGTGAGCACAGGCAGGCACTAGAGGCATTCGAGTCCGCGTGCAGGATGGATTCGGGGCACCTTGATGCCGTGTTCCACTGTGGAATCGAGCGCGCAGAGCTTGGCGAGCACCAGAAAGCATTGGAGATATTTGGCGGCATGCCGCAAGCATATGCGGATAATGCAAGCGTGATTTATGCCGTATCGCGCAGCCTGGCAAGCCTCCGCCGGGACGAGGAGGCAATCGATGCGCTAGAGCGCGCACTCAAAAAGGATTCAAAGACGATAAGGGCGTGGGGTCGGGCAGAGCCGGCCTTTGATCCGCTTGTAAACAACAAGCGGCTGCGCAAGGCACTCAAGCTTTGAGTACCTTTTTGCTTACCGCATCGATGCGCAGTATCCGTATCCGCCTCTTTGGGCCCACAAGCCTTGCCTCGATAACTGGGACATAGATCTCGATAATCTTTTTTATCGTCGCCTGGTCGTGTAGATCCCGAATGTCGTCCTGTTTTGATACCGGTACAAGCTTTTTGCACAGGCGCCCGACTAGTGCGTCCTGTGTCAGCTCCGAGTCCCGCACAATGTCTGCTGCTTTGAGTACGCGGTCAGGGTATGACTCTAGTGCTGCTGACTTTGGCCGGTGCGCAAACTTTGCAACCTCGCCGCCGTGATGGTCGATGAATATCTCCCCTTCCGAGTCGTCGTGGACATACTCTTCGAGGCGCAGCACCACGTCGCGCCTTGATCTCGGCCCATACACTGCACGTTTTATGCCCGACCTTGATTTTACGTTAAAGACCCCGCCGCCAACCTCCACCCTCTGGACGTTGTGGTCTACTCGTATCGTGTGCTCTGCATGTCTGTAATATCTGGCGCTGTATCGTCCTGCAAGCATTGTAGTTGCCTCGTATGTCGTCTTTACAGAATGCGTGTGTATCTCGGACTTTTTTGGCGATGAGAGTAGCGTCCTGAACGGGGCGGACTTTTTTGCATCAATGATCTTGTGCGCCTCCTCGTCATTGATCGACCTTTTGAGGACGACCTTTCTTGGGGTGCACTCGATTAGGATGTCCATGGTGCCCCCGACACGGGGGCGTTGTTTTTAATCTAACTAACAACAGACAGGCTTGGAATTTGCCGGGTTAAGATAGATTGCCCGCACCTCCTCATTTTACGAGTCCCAAGTCGTAGTCGTCCATGAATTCGTCTCTGCCCTGTGCATCTCTCGCGATATGCCCAAAAACAGTCTAATCGTCATCATGTCAAATCCGACCGGAATCGTTACGTATACATCAATACGTTTGGGGTGGCTTCACACGATTTTACGTACGTGGATGATCTTTTGTGAAAGTATTGCATGGTATACTATGTTGTAGTTTGTATTTTCAACTCTAGCCGATAGATACATTGAAGTGATATGTGGTGCAGCCTCTTGTAAATTTTCAAGGACTCCTTTCATGTTATACAAATTTTGGATGATACGCACAGCATCTGGCTTGGATTTTGTACTGATTTTGTCTAACTTGTTGTTGAATCGATGGGAGATTTTTACCCTATAGCGCAAGGATTGCTCACCTCTCACAAACTCTTTTCAAGAGAGCTTTTTCAGCTGCCTCAAAAGATGGATAGGTGCAAGCTACCGTATCTTCACCTTCTTCATAACCAAATTCATCAGAGTACTTGAACTTGCGCATTTGGGGATTGCTCATGCAATCCCCAATCCCCCTATAGGATATAAATCAATCTATAAAACCAATTTGTGTGTATTGTAAACCCGTTGATGCAATACCCCTAGATATAACCTCGTATCGCAACTAGATCGATCAAAATGGAGGCAGGCCCCTCCACAGGCACAACATGCACTTGTGTCTCAAGCAAACTCTGTCAGCGACTTTTGCTTTAGGGCGTGCGCGGTACCAGAGTAGGAGAGCCACTCCTGGGCGCTTGTGCTGGTGTGTGCAGAGGCGACGCTGAGCGCTTCAGCAATCCCATCAACTGTCTTGAACGGTCCGCGCATTGCGTCCCTGACCCCCTGCCGCACCTGCCACACGCCGACCGGGACAGAGTACTCTGGGCGTATCTCGCGCAGCACGAGTGCGCCGGCACACACCTTTGAGCGCGCAAGATACTCGGACACGCCGAGGCGTGCGGCAAAGTATGCACCGGCAATTGCAGGTGTATGGTTCATGCCGCTGTGCGTCTCGCTGTCAGATCCAAACCCGGTTGCGCCGCCGTCTGTATGCCACGCCTCGACCATCTCATAGCGCCACGTATGCGGGTACAGTATGACAGAGTATGCGTTGCCGAGGCGCTCGGATTCAAAGACACGCCACGAGTCGATCTCTGGGGTGTCCATGATATCTAGTGCAAGCTGGCGCGATATGATAGAGTCAACGGCAGTTATGCTCCACTTTGTTGGGACAAGCCGCCTCTTTATTCCAAACATGCCGACGCTGAGGCATTTCTGTATGCGGGTCACATCAACTCCTGCGCGATAGAGTGAGAGGACCGCCTGGCGTGCGTCCATGTCGTCATCCCCGTACGCGCGCTCGAGTGCTGGGTGTGACGGCGCGTTTGAGAACGACGTCGACTTTATCTGGCCCACAGAACCAAACGGGGTCGCGTGATCGTCTTGCTCGTACGACCGGGTTATGCCGCGCTCAAAGAGCAGCTCAGAGTCAATCGGGCGCACAGACATTGCCATCTCTTGTAGTGACTCGACGTACCTGCCATCTGGCTCATCGGCGCGGACGTGTTTGATGCCGCGAACGAGATCAAGCCGGTAGCGAATGATCTCAGAGAGCGTCTCGGTGTTCCACCTCTCTGGCGCATCGAGTATGCTCGTATCGCCGTGTGTGGCAGGCACCAGTGGTCCGATGCCGACCCGCGGATACCCGTATGCGCCGACAAATACAGACGGCGGACTCGAGCCGGAGAGCTCGTCAGGGGATGTCATTGCGCCTGCTTCAGCCAGGTGCTTGTTCCATGCGGCCAGCAGCACCTCGCGTATGCGGCGCGAGTCTTGGTGCACTGGGTCTGTAGTGCACATTGGTGTAATTAAAGAGAATGGCGCACACGGTGTTGAGAGGAAGGGAGCCAGATCTCACAAAGACGCTTGATGCGATCTTGATCGGAGTCACTCACACGACGTCTGTGGATTTCCCATGTGGAATCCACATAGGTGCCTAGAGCCGTATGATTGGCTAAAAAGCTCTTGATCCGCGGTACAATATAAGCATGATTTTTTTGGATCTCGCATAGAATCCGTTTTAGAGCAAGATATAAACACGTCATTGATGGTTTGTGACATACATGGCAGAAGAGATGTGTTATTCATCTATCAAGTTTGAAAAATTACTTGGGCACCCACTAAATGACATTGAGGAAAAATTTGCTCCAAAATTGATTTTCTATGGCGGATCAATGGATACTCCCATACCATGTCCGAGGGTTTCCGTTATTGGTTCCAGAAATGCGTCTGAAAAAGGACTCGCAGAAGCTAGAGAAATTTCAGAAATTTTGATTAAAAACAATGTCGTAATTGTAAGTGGACTGGCAAAAGGTATTGACACAGTAGGGCACAAAACTGCCATAGAATTAGGTGGTAGGACTATTGCGGTAATTGGAACACCATTAAATCAGGCATATCCAAAAGAAAATGAAGATCTACAAAAAGAGATCATGAAAAATCATCTTGTCATTTCACAATATCCAATTGGTCATATAACGACACCTAAAGACTTTGTATTACGAAATCGAACCATGGCATTAATTTCTAATGCAACTGTTATTGTAGAGGCAGGAGAATCGAGCGGAACATTACATCAAGGTTGGGAAACACTCAGATTAGGCAGACCGTTGTTTATTTGCAAAAATGTTGTGGAAAATAGACAGCTTGAATGGCCAAAAAAAATGGTAGAGTATGGTGCAATGAAATTTGACGAGTATCAAGATATTTTTGAAAATTTGCCAACAAGTAACAACATTCTAAAATTAATCCAATGATGATTACAATGAAAATATCTAAAATCGAATTTAGTTCGTTACTAACTTATTCGCCTAGAGGAAACAAGCAAGATCATATAGTCTCTAGAAATGTCAAGAATAGTATCAAAAATGATATAGTTGATAAATGTGGAGTAATGTCTGAGCAAATTGCGCAGCTAATTAAAATACATCTTGATGAATATTGCTTTTCAGATTATTTTAATAAAAATGTGATATTAGTTCCAACACCAAAAAGCTCACTACTTCAACCCAACGAACTTTGGGTGCCCAAACGCATAACTATGGCATTAGAAAAAAATGGTTTAGGTAAAAACCGAGAATGCTTAATCAGGGAAACAGCTGTAACGAAATCAGCATCGGCACAAAGCAAAGATAGGCCAAAAGCATTAGAACATTATAATTCAATGAGAGTTAATGAATTGTTGGTTCAACCTAAAGAGATCACCCTAGTTGATGATGTAATTACACGGGGCGCAACCACGTTTGGGGCAGTGAATAGACTTGTTGAGGCATTTCCACAAGCAAATATTCGTGTATTTGCAGTTTTGAGGACAATTAGTAATCCAGACGAATTTTCAAAAATCTATGACCCATGTGTTGGAACAATTTCATTAAAGGGCGTGGATACATTTCGAAGGCCATAGTAGGAAGAAATTCGTGTACGTTGCCAGCATATATGTTTCGATGATGGTAATTGGGATCGATTATACGAAAAATATGTCCACACTTGATCAGGGTTAATTTCAAGACATTTTGGAATCTCACGTATGGAATTCACGTCCATGCCCAGTGTCGCACGATTAGCTGAAAGGCTTGTGATCCACGGCATGGTCTATCTCTTGGGTTTGATGCGAAGCTTGTTCCAGTACGGGGAATTACAGCCACTACAATTTTGCGGAGTTTCATTTTTTGTAGTCCACTTATGACCGCATCTTTCACAGGTATGTTCCCACATGGTTACACGGATCGGTTTGTTCGTACTGATTCTATGGTATTGCACTTTTTATAGTTTTCACGATATAGTCAGCACTATGTAGTGATACCTATATATGTAGTCTAAACTATATAGTCAGTATGAAATCGGCAATGATGAAAAAAAAAAGTCATCGGAGGTTTTGGATCACCGATGACATACTTGTTACGAACTGAGCCGATTTCATTATCCATCTTTATAATTTAAGAGGCGAGTACATGAATATACATGGGATGCAAGCAAGACAGAGATCAGGATTGGCCAATCTGTCCAGCAGATCAGCCATGCCATGAACAGGGTCGGGGGCTCAAATAAGCAAAAGGTGCCTGTATAGAACACGAGGTTGCACACGTATTAGCAGGTCACGATAACTGTGCGCAACCCATTGTATCAGGAATTATTAATGCAAGCATGCTGGCATGGTCCATGAAAGACTGGGTGTTTTACGTGCGCTCGCGGCCGTTCTTTGTGCTGATCAGCCTGTTTGCGCTGGTTACTGCTGCCACATACTATGACGTCGTCGCACCAGCAGACATTGCAGTGCTAGATATGGTCCACACCCTTGGCGGAAAAAACCATACAGTAGATATGATCATGGGGGCGCTGACAGAGACAAGCGACGTCTATTACATGCTGGGCTTTGGCGTCCTGCTGCTCATCATACGCCGGACGCGCCGCATTGGACTCTCGATAATGATCTCACTAGTCATTGTGACAATCATAACAGGATATGCAAAGTGCGGCATTGACCGCGAGAGGCCAGAGCTAGAGTATCTTGGACACGAGTTTCCAATCGAGGCCAGTCCGGACACGTTTTCGCTCTTTTGTGACAACGGGTTTGACGCATCGTATCCGTCAGGCCATGCAAGCCGGGCAGCAGTCTTTGGAATAGTGCTCGGAGCCGCGCTGTATTCGCGGATGGGGAGTCTGTCATACCTGCTCCTGCTGTATCCTGCGCTGGTCTCAATCAGCCGCGTGTACATACTAGAGCACTATCCGTCAGATGTCATTGGCGGCGTAATTTTGGGATTTCTCATCGCAGGCATAATATCCAAAAGGGCGGGCCTCCAAGACGCACAGCCAGGCTCAGAAACCCAGCGACTCAAGTGAGCGGGCGTCGATTAGGACAATTGCATAGTGCGAGTCGTCCTCGTGATAGACCCAGTACCGCACGTTGCGCTCTGTGTTTGACTTGCGGAGGTAATAGTTTACAGTCGTCATCACCGTGTACCCCATGCGCTTTGCCAGCTTTTTGTCCTTGGGCATGCGGACCTTGAACCCAGTCGACTTTGCAGACGACCAAGACTCGGCAATCTCTTGTGCGGCCCGGGAGGCAGAGACCTCGTCGGTTATCTCGTGCGTCTTTTCAATCGGTATCTTTGAGGGGTGAAACTCCACATCCGAATATGCGGGCGCCGGCATTATATCTCTGATCACGCCGACATTCCAGCGAACTTTCTTTACTCACATGTCAATACATGGTCATAACCCCCACTTAACCGAGTCATGCTCGGAATACGTACAATGGGATCGCTTGTCAGGCTGGCCACAAAGCTCGAAGAAAAGAAAGAACAGGCATCAATCATACGCAGAAAGAGCCAGCGCGAGCTCAAAAAGGCAAAAAAGACGCTCCGTCGATCATCATCGGGCCTCCATGCCATCGAGCGCGGCATACAGGGCGCGCACAGTACGCTTGATGCGGTCACAAAGTCCCTCTCAGAGTACAAGCAGCGCGAGAGCAGCATAAGGAGCCTGATTACTGACACCAGTGAGCGCCTGTCCCGCGAGATCGCCATGAGAAAAGACGCCCTCGGCGAGCTCAAAAACGAGAGCAATGACGAGAGGCGCAAGTCGATAAAATGGAGAATCGACTCGTTGTCAGACACGATTGCACACCTAGAAGTAGAGATTCGCTCGCGCAAAAAGATGCTCAAAAAGATAGACGCCGAGCTGGCAAGGTTTGCCGGCGAAAAGTCTAGGCTGTCATCATCACTCAAAAAGAAAAGGGGTGCAAAGCCTGGACTAGTACGGCGAGTCGAGATTGAACAAAGGCGCTCCACATCACTTGCCCGCACCATAAACTCAAAGTCCCGCCAAGAGGACTCGGCGCTTCGCAGCCTCAAAAAGGTCAAGGACAGGATGTTGAAGATTGCCGCAAGAAAGCGCAGTGCCGCGGCCAAAAAATCTGCAAAAAAGAGAAAGACTGGGCGCAAGACGGCAGGTAAGAAACCAAGTGCAAAACGCAAAAAGATCAGGCGCAAGGCACCGGTCCGCAAGGCAAAACCAAAATCTGCAAGGCGCAAGTCGGCCGCTAAAAAAACTGGTCCAAAGCGCACCAAGGCAAAGCGTCCATCACCTAGTCGCAAGGCAAAGCGCAGGACGGCCACCCGCAAGGCAAAACCAAAACCTGCAAGGCGCAGGACGGCAGCTAAAAAGGCGGGTTCAAAGCGCACCGTACGGCGCAGCTCGCAGGCCAGACGGCGCCGCTGACCAGTACGCAATAGTTTTAATTGAACTGTGGCAGCGCAGTGCCGTGTTTGAATATTACACCGTGGCACGTGCCAATGCCGCCCTTCCCATAATCAATAAAAAATACATGCACGTTATGAAGTGCCGGAGCGCAGTCATGCGCGCAGAGCAGGACCTCCAGATGGGCATCACGCCGGCCTCAAAGCTAGAAGAGTATGCGACAAAAAAGCAGCGGCTAAACTCGCTGCTCACAGAGTTTTACGCTGCAATCGAAAACCTCGAAAAGGAGGGCGTGGTGATAAAGGGGCTAGACGACGGCCTCTTGGATTTTCCGTCGCGGAGATTCGATGACGATGTGTGGCTGTGCTGGAAGTACGGCGAGACCGAAGTGAAATTCTGGCATGAAAAGGACTCGGGGTTTGGCAACCGCAAGCCGCTTGCAGTAAGCGACGAGTCGCTAGTATGAGCGCCCGTGCGTGGCTCCGTGCGGTGCGTGCCCGGTTTCTGCTCGCATCCGTGATTGGAGTGGGCGTCGGGCTGATGGCAAGCCTCTCGCGAGGCGATTCAGTCGACCCCGTGGATGCCGGACTCACGCTGGCAGGAGTCCTGGCGCTCCATGCAAGCGTCGACCTGTTTAACGACTATTGGGATCACCGGCGCAGGATAGATGCAAACACGGTACAGACACCGTTTAGCGGCGGAACTGGGGTCATACGCGACGGGTCGATAACGCCCAAGGCGATGCGCACGGCGGCAATCGCAATGATGGCCATCGGCACTGCAATCGGCGCATACTTTGTCCTGACACACGGCCCCGTAATTGCGCTCATACTCGGGTTTGCCGTCGCATCGGTCTACTTTTACTCTACGCGGATTGTCAACGGGGGCCTGGGAGAGGTCTTTGTCGCAGCAAAGGGTGCGCTGATCACAGTCGGCACGTCGCTCATCCAGTCCGGCGAGATTTCAGGCGTTGCCGTGGCTGCCGGGATCTGTGTCGGGATACTCTCGTCGCTGGTGCTCTTTGTCACGTCGTTTCCAGATTACAGCGCCGACAAGCTCGGAGGACGGAGGACGCTGGTAGTCGTGGCCGGCCCAAAGTCCGCATCAAGCCTGTTTTGGGCGTTTCCCGGCGCGTTTATAGCTGTGATAGTGGCTGCAACATATTCCGGGGTCCTGCCTGCCACGTGCGCGATTGCACTGGCAGCACTCCCGTTTGCATTTCATGCAGGCAGGGTGCTGCGTGTGCATCATGCAGATGTGGCAGGGCTCATACCCGCAATGCGGAGCGCGGTGCTGTTTGGAAGGGTTGCCGGGATACTATTGATAATCGGGCTTGGCGTATCGCAGCTGTGACATGATCCGCATATACATAAATAACAAAATCAGTGCCGCGGTAGCGTGCCAGTAGATCCCGTATGCGGAATAGAGCTAGACGAGGAGATTGCCCTGGTCCACGAGCACAAGGGGACAAGGTATTATTTTTGCTGTAGCGGGTGCAAAAAGATCTTTGCAAAAAAGCCGCGCAAGTGGGCAAAAAAGCACTAGACTGGAAACCTGCCGCACATTCTGCAAAACCGCCCGTCATTGGCACTGACGTCGCTGTGGCAGTCAGGACAGCTGGGGGCATCTGCCGGTCCCCGCGCAGGTACGTCGTGATGCTTCCTGTATGCGTTGTAATAGTGGAGCGACTCCTTGTCCCTTATGCGCACCCCGTCGCGCTCTAGTATGCGGGCGGACTGCTCGCCAAAGACAGAGTCCGGGATGATCCTATCCAAGAATGCGCCCAGCCCGTCAAGGCCCGAGCCCTGTGACATTGGGACCTTTTTGCGCCAGGCTATCTTTTCTGAGACATCGTCCTCAAACGTCTTGCGTAGTATCCACTTGCCAACTCGTTGGCCCCCGTTGTCGCGGACCAGCAGGTCGTCTGGAATACTGCAAGAGATCTTTACGACGTCCGGATCCAGATACGGCGAGCTTGTACCCACATCCATCGACTCTGCAAGGCGTATCGATGGAAAGTGCATGATTCTCTGGAGCCGGTCCATCTTTTGGCGGAGCTGGCCGGCAGGCGCACCCACTAGAAACGAGTATCCTCCAAACAACTCGTCGGCCCCGTCGCCGGTAACGACGAGCTTTGAGCCGGCCTTGCGCGCCGCACGCAGGACAAGCTGCATGACAGTCGTGTTTCGTATCTCGATTGGGTTAAAGTTGCCAAGGGTCTTGATTGTAGCTGCCACGCCGTCTAGGACGCCGTCAATGTCGACGTTTATGATCTCGTGTTCGAGTCCGGCCTTGCGCGCCATCATCTGGCCATATGCCATGTCCGGCGCCCCAAAATCGTTTGAGACGATGCTTATGCAGTGCGTGTCTGCACGGCCCGCCCTGAGCGCGGCAATGATAGAGCTGTCAAGGCCGCCGGACAATGCAAGGGTGCAGGCACCAAGCGAGTCGACAGACTTTGAGAGCGCGGCCCGAAGTGACGCAGAAATGTTGTCATACATGGCAACGTCCATGTCTAGATCAATCCCTGCCAGGT
The DNA here is from genome assembly GCA_020027325.1 of Cenarchaeum sp. GTDB lineage: Archaea > Thermoproteota > Nitrososphaeria > Nitrososphaerales > Nitrosopumilaceae > JAHRAL01. The sequence goes on from JAHRAL010000008.1 coordinate 10,214, forward strand.
ATGATTGACGTGCTCACTCATTGGCAATCCCTCATTTACGTCATCTGTGTCCTGCCCCTTTTGATCGTATCGGCCACAGTGGTTCATAACTACGACAGATATGCTACCGTGTACAAATACCCTCCCCCCACCATATCCCAAATATCGCTCCGAACCAGCTTTCCAAAGTTATTCCTTTCATTAAGCTAGCCCCTATTTCACATAATCATTTGTCGGATCAAAACGAATCAAGTCTCTGATTCCGATCATACAAATCTATCAGAACAGACCAAAATCCACATTTGGAAATACTAGGTCGGAGTATTTGGGGCGTAGTTAAATAATTGCTCGTAAAACTCGCGCTCTTCTTTTGGCATTTTTTTCACCGCCTCGGCAGCCTCTTTGAACTGCTCACTCATCCACCCTTTGGGGAATTCTTTCATGTGTAAGATATAATGTGCATTTGATATAAGCGTATTGTTTGATTTTATAGGCGATCTAGAACAAACGGCCTCAGAGAACCCATGCCGGAAACCAGAGTAGGAGATCCAGCCGGTTACGATTTTTCAATATTCATTCCATGCTTGAGCATAATCTCTGACAGTCTATTCATCTCATGTTTTTCTTTTGTGTCTGAAAGCCCAGGTTCACTGTATCTGAGAACTGACTCTTCTGGATTCCAGTGGCGGGTGTTTCCATCGGCATCCTTTCTCCTCGCCATTCTAAACAACTTCATGTACTGTATGGGGGACACCCCAACAAACGGTTCAAATTGGATTCTATCCCTTACCCGCATCTCATCCCCAGTAATAGAGTCACCATACAGATCTTTTGCTAGGCTTTTTGGATAAGGCTCTATGTACACCACCTTTGATATTCCGCTTGCGATTATATGCTTGGCGCATATATGGCATGGAAAGGTGGTACAGTACATTGTGCATTTTTCCACGGAAATTCCCACACGTACTGCACTCATCAGAGCTGACATCTCCGCATGCACCTCCCTACCGTACTCTATAAGGTTGAAAAACGCCGAGTTTTTCATACGACCAGACTCTAACGACTTTTTTATAATGTCAGATTTCGATATTCTTTCTGACAACCATCCTTCCTGTTCAAAGTTGGATACAAATTCTTCTAGTGCTCTGGCTTTTCTGCGCGTGTTGGAATCATAACCCTGCTTCCATTCCCGAGCATCGTTCTCGTCTCCAGCCACATAGTGGCCGCCACCTGCCTTGGGTACCTCGTTTATACCGGTCGATATGAGATCACCGCCATTCGTAAAAATTGATGCACCTACCTGCCTTGACAGTGAAGACGATGTCATAGAGGAGGTAAACACGGACATCATGCCGTACTCTTCAAGCATTGGTGTATGAAACGTGTTTCAAACAAGAGCTCGACAAACCTGTTTATGTATTCGTCGATTTGAGTATCCTCGTTGAGAAACACATCGGCTTGGGGGAACGTATTGCGAACATTTTGACCCATGGGATTTGACACATCGTGTTCGTCTCGGGACATCAGTTTTTGTGCGTACGCAGTGGGATTCTTGTGACCACTGCTTCATTTTGTTTGTTATGTACTCAAGTCGAATATCGCGTGGGGAGTATACAGAGACGAGCCAAAAGTTCATTCCGTATATCATCCGCATATCCTTTACCTCATCTGTATGTTTCAGAGACTTGAATATGTATGCACGCCCTTTGACAGATTTTCCTAATCCTTGTGCATTATTCCTACTTTTACGCACGTATGGCAATGCAAGCTTTACCAAGGCTCCGCCCATCCCAATCCTCTTTCGGAAAGCATCTCCGGAATCCATCAATGTTGTGACCCTCTGGTATTCGTCCGTTTTGTCATAATCTCCAACTAGTCCGTCAACTGATTCCAGTAACCTACTCAGAATCAGTGTTTCTGTATCGTAACCCATTCTTTGTAATCTTGCCTCAAATTTTGAGGCCACATTATCAAGGTTGGTACCTATTGCCCCTGTCAGACCAATGAACAGCTCCGGTGTTCTTGCCATCCTAACTGGATCATATCATCCATTTTTTAATCTATGGGTGGGCAGATAATTGAATAGGCGCTAAATCACATGATCAATATTCTCGGGTTCAGCACGAACGATAAGCAGAGAGATCGAGCCGGCAAGCGATATGTTGGGTGACTCGAGTAGCTAGATTCAACATGACAATATAAGACAGGCATGGCTTTGTGCTGTATCACATGGTCGGACAGAAAAGATCCAGTAGGAACGGCGATCCGCAATGATAACTTTAAATGCTTTTGTGGGCACCGTTGCACCATGCTACTCCCCGCAGAGATAGAGTCAAAGACGCTAATCCCTGCACTGCGCGCCATACTTGCCCGCAAGCTCTCAGGCGAGCACAAGATGCGCGAGGACGGCATATCTAGCATACTTGGCGTCACACAGGCAGCCGTAAGCAACTATATCCGCGGGGTTCGCGGCGACAAGCGCCTGATCGACAAGCTCCTAGCCGACGACCACGTGTCTGAGATGATCAACGGCATGTGCAAAAAGATGGCCTCTGACAAGGCATACACGCCGTCGAGCCTCTCAATGTTTATCGGCCTGTGCAACTATGTAAAGTCTAGCCTGCTCATATGCGAGATACACCACAAGCTAGAGTCCGACATTGACGAAAAGGTCTGCAAAGAGTGCGAGACCATGCTGCTAAAGTGCACAGACACGTAAAGGCTATGCAAATAGATCCATTGGTATGTTTTGATAGTCGCCGTTTGGTAGCACGCGCTTTATGACAATCGGTAGTACGCGCTGCTCGAGCTCGTCCATTGCAATATTGAGCGACGTGTGGACCGTGTCGGGGACGTTGATAAACGGCGGGGCGCCAAGCGAGAGCTGGAGTGCACGTGCGCCGATGATCCTTGCCTTTTCAAACCGGGTCAGCGTCGGCGAGCCGATGGTAATCTTTGACTTTTCTATCGGTATTTCGACTGCGACATGCTCCTCGTCGATCTCGATAATCTCGCGGCTCATCATCTCGCTGACGCGCTTTTCGACCTCGGCTCTCTGCTCGTCGGTGACCAAGTCGCCGGCGGCCTTGCGGTACGCCTCGATGGCCTTTGCAAGCCCAGAGTCCTCGATATGCGAGAGCTCGTCAGGATCTAGCTGTTGTGATTCGTCAATAGGCGTTTCCGTATTCTGTGACAATAGGCAACAACGCCAAAAAACGGTTATATATCCTTATTTGATTATAAAGCTGCAAGTGGGCCCATTATCGAGTGCGTATTTGCAACAGTTTAGGCGTGATTGTGGTGTGCGGAGTCTATAGCCATTGAGCTCGACGGACTCTGCAATACATGCGACCCTAGAGTCAGAATCAGGCGCAAGGATTGCATGCGTGCTAAAGCGCCACCTGTCCCCAAGCACCGTTGGGCTCATTGCGCGCTCGCTGCCGCTTTGTGGAAATCTGCACAGCATGGGTGCGTCGGTGGTATACTTTGAGACGAATCTAAAATCCGGAATCGAGAGGGCAAGGACAGAGTTTAGGCGCGGCGAGATTGCGTTCTATCCAGCAGAGGGCAGCATCTGTTTTATGCACAATGATGCAGAGTTGCGCAATGCAATGTCCCCGATAGGGGTGATGCCAGGCTATGCAGGCGGGCTCGAAGAGCTTGGATCAGGCGACGTCTTGAGGCTGGCAGTCGGCGCATAGATCCAGTGTCCGCTGTTGCCCCCGGCGCGGCGGAGCGTCCCGGCATCGCATGCCCTGCGGAGGTACGCATTGGCAGTAGACGCCTTTATGCCGGCCTTTTTTGCAAGCTCTAAAACGGTGACAAACTTTGAGCCGCGGATCAGCTTGGTGGCCTGCTCATCTGTGAGTATGACTGTAATCTCGGCCTTTGGCGCCGATGAGGACTCTTTGCCCTTTGGTTTTTTTGTATTCTTTTCGGCAGGCTTGGAGCTCTGTGACTTTTCCTGCTTTGCTGGTGCCTTCTTTTTTGCGCCGCCCATAATCCGGCATTGGCTGGGAATCCCCTTATAAACGAACATTGCGCGCACGGCGCACCGCGTGCAGAATGTTGCCGGTGCTTTCCACCTATAAATAGAACCACAGTATAGGACGGGTGCATGGGAATAATATCAAAGGGTGCCAAGTGCGACGTTGAGGGATGCGACGAGGACGGGGTGCGCTCGCTTAACGGAAAAAAGGTGGATGATGCAGGGCTGCGCGTGTCATACTCTGGCAAAAAGGCAGCCCTGTGCAAGGCGCACTATAAGGAGTGGAAAAAGGAGACAAAGGCCGACCGCGATTTGGAGCGGGCAAGATACGACCGGTTCTAGTCCTTTGGGCGCAGGCCCGAGACCGTCTTGAGGTCGTACGAGTCATCTAGCATGTCATAGTACTCGTCGTCTCCAGAAAAATAATCGTCTTTTAGCCTGTCATACATGGTGCCGAGCCGGTCATAGAGGCGCTTTGGCTTGCGGCTCTGCCGGGTGGACAGGACATAGAGTGCCATTATGGGAAACGCGATTGTGGCATCAGCATATACCGTTGCGGTCCCCTTGTGCGAGTCCTTTATCTTGCCCCAGCTCTTGCCCTCCTCGAGTGTGGCACCGGACAGGCCGCCGGTATCCGGGCGCGCATCAGTTACCTGGACCACATAGTCCTGCCCGCCGTCACCGCGCCGGAGTATCTGATCAAGGAGCGGCCCCGTCTGCTGTGCGGCGTTTTTTGGAACGCCGCCTCCAAGCTCGACAATGCCGGACTTTGCAGAGTCATAGACGATGGCTGCCTGCTCTATTATCTCGCGCACAATGTCTAGGCTGTACTCTTTGCCCCGGAGCCGGTGCACTGCAAGGTTTAGCGCAAGCGACGAGTCCTTTAGCGTCGAGATGTACAGAGGGACGCCGTGCTCGTATGCAGATACGACAAAGCTCTTCTCTGCGTGGGGTGCGAATTCACGGGTCGTCCTGCCGATCACGTTGCAGAATTCTGCGGTGGTAAACGGCGCATCGGTGAGCCTCTGCTTGAACGTCTTTTGGACCACCTGGTCCTGGACCTCGAGGGTCTCGTAGAACTTTATGTAGATGTCGCGTATGCGCACAATCTCTTTTTCATACAAAACCGCATCATCAACGTCAAAGTGGCCCTGTTTCATCGGGAGCCCCCACGCAAAGTGCTCCTCGTGGTACACGTTGGCACCTGTTGTGATTATCCAGTCGATCATGCCCCGCTCGATGAGCGTCTGTATTATTCCGCCGTGCCCGACCGGCGTCATTGCGCCAGATACCGTAAGGCAGATGGTCGCATCGTTGCGGATCATTTCGGCCCACATCTTTGCTGCGCGTCCTAGCTGCCGCGCATTGTAGCCCGTCTTTGAGAATATCTCGACTAGATCCTCGATGGTGGTATCGGGTGTGAGGTCAATGTGCGGAATGTCCCGGCCCACAAAGCTGTGATGTTCCACGCCCGACCAGGATGCCGAGTCACTAAATAACCTATGCTGGGCTATTTGTTTGGAATCAGTACCACGCGTGGCTCTAGTTTCTTGATGTGGATCTCGGCGGCCCGTATGCGCGACGTGTACACCTTTACCTTTCCCACGTCGTCCCGGAACGACGCGTGCTCGCTGAGCAGGGCAAGCTCGACTAGTTCAGAGACTTTTTTGTATACGGTGCTAAGCGGGATCTGCAATTTCTGGGAGAGATCGGTGGCACTACGGCCCTTTTTGATCGTGGCAAACAGTATTGCGCGTGACTCGACATTGGTCAGTGCGGCTATGACTTTTTGTGTCACGTCGTACTTTTTGAGCTGTGGGAGGCTTGGCCTCTTTTTTACCATGTGTGCAGAGTCGCAGTCTAAATTATTTAAACATAGGCACGCAGCGGTGCTGTAATCGGCGGCGCCATGTTTTACAGGTCAGACAAACCCGTCCTTGCGTGTCCCGATTTTGAGGCTCCGGCCAAACCTGCCCCAGAGCGCCAAAAGTAACAGTCCGAACGCAGCCCAGTATATCGTGACAGATGCAAAGGATGCCGCCCTAAACTCGTTTAACGTCTCAACTGGTGTCAGTATGGTGTCGGGGTTGGCCGGCATTGCAACCATGCTCACAGACACTATTGCAACCCATGCGGCTGCCAAAAAGATCACTCCCTTTGACGGCATTGCAAGCGATACGCGGTGGAGTGCAATTGCCGCGGCACCAGAGACTGCAACGAGGGCGACATACCACATGGTGCGCATCTCCAGCGTGGCCGCATCACCATCGCCGGGAAGAACTGGCGGGTACTTTATGAACGGCACCACGTACAGCGAGGCCCACATTGCGGCTGCCAGGACGCGCATCTTTGCTGTCTGCGTGGCGCCCGGAAGCGAGTTAGAGTAGACCAGGTACACCAGCGCATAGAGGGCCGAGACCGATGTTCCAAGTAGCGAGGCAGCAGCCACGGAGCCGGCCTTTTGCCACTGCCTGTATTCATTGTGTTCAAACCAGTACATCTCGATCTCGCCGGCGTCAGTCGTTGTAATGCCCGCCCGGGCCTCGTCCATTATCGCAGCATCAAGGTACGGCTCTACTAGCACGATGTTTGCTGCTCCAAGAAGCAGGCCGGATAATGCCCCAGAGCCAAGGACTAGGGCGACAAATCGGGTCTGTCTCAAGTCATATCCACGCTAGTGGCACGGAAACCCTGCGGTATGCCTCAGATCGTGGGAGAGTTCGTGGAGATACATTGTGTCAAATGCCTGCTGGCCCAGTACCGGGCTGAGTATGTGGCCCTGATCAAAGCCCATTACAAATACACCCACGGCAAAGATCACGGCAAGTGTGATGGCCAGTGAGTATGCGATCTTTGGTAAAGCGTGTAATTGCACCTGTGTCAATGGGTAAACGCCCAGAGCCGTAGATTTAAGTATTTTGTGCCAAAGTTCGGAAAATGTTGCCGGGCGGTGGGGGCCTGTGCGGCAGATCGCGCAACAGCCGTCCCGGGCCGCGCCGACACAGACTAGTACGCGTATGCGGGATCGCGCCTTCGCTGTATCTCGACTATCTCTTCGAGCACCCCAATCTCGTCGCTCGATAGCCTGTGCATAAACGACTTTAGGATCTGCTTTGCCTCTGCCGAGCTTGGCAGCGTATAGTATATGGATCCCTCGATGAGCTGCCTCCCTATGACCACCCCGTTGACAGAGCAGGCGGCCGATTCGCCGACCCGCACGTCGGCGACCGTCTTTTTTTCGCGCTGGAGCTGGTGTATCGAGCCCACGCGCCTCCCGGTCGCATCCATGAACGGGACTTTTTGGTGGAGGCGTCCGACATCTACACGTATGCCAAACACGGCCGGATTGCTGTTGTGAAAGACGTTGTCCTTGAGAAACGTAAACTTTGATATCGGCGTCAGCTCTGCAAATATCGAGTCCTCAACGTTGGCAGAGTCCTCGCCGACCCATTTTGTGTACGAGTCAAGCAGGTCATAGATCACACGGTTCTCAAATATGCGCACGTGGTGCAAGTCGGCCTCCTCGCGGGCATCAGGCAGGATGCGCGTGTTAAACGCAAGGATTACGCCGGCGTGCCGGTCCTGCTCCTTTATTGTGCGAGCGCCGACGACGTCGCGCCTGTTCACGGCACCAATGTCTGCGCGCGATATCTGCGTGCCAGTCTCGCGCAGCATTGAGACGATTGCCTCAAGCGAGCCGATGGTATCGCACTTTACGCACACGCCGACGGACTCTGTATCAATGAATACGGACTTTATCTCGGACTCGATGGCCGACTTGTATCGGTCCACGTCCTGCTCCCCGTGTGCAATGTACATCGTGCTTCCGGGCAGGACGTTTTCCAGTCCGGCAGATGCAATCTTTAGCCCTGCTGCCGCATTGACACCATCGACGGGCTTGAACTTGTCGCGGGGATCGCGCATCTCATCGAGCGGCTTTGGCAAGAGTATGGTACGCGGCTTTGTCGCAATTGCGCCCCCGCGCGTGGCCACTACAATCGTATCACCCATTGCCAGCCTCCCGTCAACTAGTATGACGTTTGCCGTCTCGCCAAGCCCCGTCTCGTCATTGACCTCAAGGACGATACCCCGTGACTCTTTGGAGGTCTGATCAAGGCGCTTTTGCATGTACTGCTGGGTCAGGCCCACTAGCACCGTCAAGAGCTCGGGTATCCCAAGCCCGGTCTTTGCAGATATAGGGACGATTGCCACGTGCTTTGCAAAGTCGGCGACGCGCCAGAATGCCTCGGACTCGTATCCCAGGACGGAGAGCGACCCCACGACTGCGTATATCTTTTCGTCCAAAAGTGTGCGGACCGACTCGCCCTGCGACTTTAGGGACTCGGTGATGGACTTTGTGTCCGTGCCACGCCACCCCCCAAGCGAGTCCGTCTTGTTGAGTGCGACGACAAACGGGACGCCGCGCTTGCGGAGTATCTCTAGGCTCTCGTTTGTCTGCATCTGGAATCCCTTGTTTGAATCAACGACTAGTATCGCAATGTCGGCAACAGACCCCCCGCGCGACCGCAGGTTCCTAAAGACCTCGTGGCCGGGTGTGTCAATGACGAGTAATCCAGGAACCTGGAACTCGGACTTTGCCAGGTTCTCATAGAGCCTGCCGCACGTCTCTTGGATTGTAGGCGTTGGAAGAAAGCTTGCGCCGATGTGCTGCGTTATTCCGCCGGCCTCGCGGCCCTGGACCCCGGTGCCGCGGATCTTGTCAAGTAGCGACGTCTTGCCCGAATCTACATGGCCGAGGACGGCCACAATGGGTTGGCGTGGATTCATACCCGATCACTGAAACACCACGCCTGATTCTTTGGCAAAGCTGGACTCCGAGTCCGAAGCGTGTATGATATTGTCGGTAAACCCGAGGCTGTAATCGCCGCGAATCGAGCCCGGCGAGGCATCAGAGGACTTTGTCGCCCCCACCATGAGCCGGGTCGCAGTCACGGCGTCGTTGCCCTCGATGATGGCAGCCACCACGCGCCCCGATGTGACAAAGGATACCAAATCCTCAAAGAACGGCTTGTCCTTGTGCACCGAATAAAACTCGGCGGCCTGGGACTTTGTAAACGTAAACATTGACAGCTTCGTTATGACAAACCCCTTTTGCTCAAAGCGCCCGAGTATGGCCCCCGTCAGCCCGCGCCTGACGCCGTCGGGCTTGATAACAATGAGCGTCTGCGCGGTCATTTGTTCCTGATGCCCCCCTTGACGTACCTCTTTGTCCACTTTATCTTGCGCGCGTCGCGCTTTAGCTCTAGCATGTTCTTTTTGCACTTTGAAGAGCAGAACCACAGGACTGTCCCGTCGTTTTTGACAAGCATCGTCCCCGAGCCCTTTGGCACTGTACGCTCACAGAAACTGCACGGCTTTGCTAACATACTCATGTGTGCAGATCACCTTATCTTTTTTGCCTCGCGTTCGGTTTCGCGGAGCATCAGTGTGTCGCCCATGCGCACAGAGCCCTTTATGTTGCGGGTAAGTATGCGCCCCTGATCGCTGCCAGAGAGTATCTTTACCTGGACCTGTATCACCTCGCCGGCAATACCCGTGCGGCCAACAACGCGGATTACCTCTGCTGCTGTAATCTCTTCGCTAGTGGTTGCAGTCTTCATTGCGCAACATGGCCGCCCTTTAGCTCTGCAACGGAGTTGATTACCTGCTCGACTATCTGCTGCGACTCGCCGGGATCAAGTATAGCCGCAGCAGCTGCGATTATGTCGATTCCAAGCGCCTTGCCGAGATCGCCCTTTGATGGGACAAAGACGTATGCTGCCTCCTGCTCGTCGCACAGTATCGGGAGGTGGGCCACGACCTCTGGTGGCTCGACGTCTTCTGCAATGACGACCAGCTTGCACTGCTTTCGCTCGATGGCCTTTGTGACCTCGTTTGTGCCCTTTTTGACCTTGCCTGTCTGGACTGACGCCTTTACGGCCTCGAGTATCGGACTGACAAGGTTTGACGGCGTCTCGAACTTTACATAGTATGATTTTGTCATTTCTGTTTGACCCGACGATTCGGGTTTCCAAAAGGTGTTAAAAGTGTTGGTCTGTATGTGCGGCGGGGGCGTTTTGCACAGCTGTGGCGCAGCGCCCAAGCTGGGAGCGCGGCGTCATTGCAAGTACCCGCGCACCACCCCGAGGTATTTGTCAAGGAGCGAGTCCAGCGAATCCTGCGAGTCAGACTCTGCATATATCCGGATTATGGGCTCAGTCCCGCTCGGCCTTGCCATGACCCACCTGTGTGCCCCAAGCCGGACTTTGACGCCGTCAAGCGTGTCTGCACCGGGGTGCTCGTCGGCAAGCCTCCGCATTGCGCGCACAGCAGACTCTGGGGTGCACTCTAGGCGCGCCTTTGATGTAAACGACTTTGGCAGCCGGGAGACGATTGTAGAGAGTGCAGAGTCCTGCGAGGCAAGGGCTGCCAGCGCAAGTGCCATCGTCATGGCCCCGTCGCGCACGGGCAGGTGCGGGCCGTACATGAACCCGCCGTTCTCCTCAAAGCCGACTAGCGCGTTTGCATCCGACATTGTCCTAGAGACAGTCACGCTTCCAACCCTCGTGCGGATAACATTAGAGTCAGCAGCGGCGGCAATGTCGTCTATCGAGTCACCCGAGTTTATGGGCGTGACAATGTCAGAGTTGCGGTTTGAGGCCAGCAGATAGTCGATCAAAAAGAGCGCAGACGTGTCACCGTTGAGGACTGTGCCGCGCTCATCGCAGATGATGCTCCGGTCGCCGTCGCCATCAAACGCAATCCCCAGATCGGCGCCGGACTCTGTCACTGCCCCGGACAGCGCCGACAGGTTTGTCGGCTTTGGCTCTGGCCCGCGCCCGCCAAACTCTGGATCAATGTCTGCGTGTATGCACGTCACCGACCCGGCAAGCCCGGATGCGACATGCTCGGCAGTGGCGGCCTGTGCGCCGTTTCCAATGTCGAGCACGATCTTTAGGCCGGACTTTGCTATTGCCGGCGCATCAACACGGTCCAGTATGTGGTTATAGTACGTGTCTATGGTGCGCGGCTCAAATGTGACGCGGCCCCACGGCTCCTTGTGGCCCCATGATCGGGCGGCATGTACTGCCTCGATTGCAAGCTCGTCATTGTGTGCTGCCTCGATCCCGTCGCGCCATATGACCTTCAGCCCCCCGTACTCTGGCGGATTGTGTGATGCTGTCACCATGATTCCGCACGAGTACCCAAGCTCCCGGACCCCGAGTGCAAGGCACGGGGTCGGAACAAGCCCCGCATCTGCGCACATGCGCCCGGCATAGGAGAGCGACGAGCAGACCATCGAGGCAATGGGGGCACTCGTGTCGCGTCCGTCGCGGCCCACCAGGACAGGTCCTGGCTCTGCATGCGCTGCAATCGACATGGTTATCTCGTGAATGTCTGCAAGGCTCAGATCATCTCCTAGGACGCCGCGCACACCGTTTGTACCAAACAGCCCCATGGGCCGCACTTGGCGTCCAATATAGATAAATTTGTGTTTTTGGCGCCGTGTCGTGCGGGAGTCGCCAAGCCTGGTCAACGGTGCAGGGTTTAGGTCCCTGTCTCTTAGGAGTTCGTGGGTTCGAATCCCACCTTCCGCACAGTCACTTATCGGTCACAGTCTGGTGCGCACAATGTGCACCGCAGCTATGGGCACTCCGACATAGAGTCCGATGTTTAGCGCAATTACTGCAATGCCAAGGGCCAGGACGTCGGACTCTGAACCCTGTTCTGCTAGCGACATTACAGAGAGCGATGATATCATCGGCGTGATAAGTGCGCGCACAACAGAGCGGAACTCTGGGCTCTGCCTCTCAATGTCTGCGACGGTAGGCGAGAACGTATAGTATATGTCGTTAAACGCAGTCATAAATGCAGAGCCCGAGCCGGTGGTAAGGAGGACCGAGTCGCGCACCTCGCGGAGAGACTGGACCTGTGGTGCCATTTCTGTGCCGTATGTGGCAGTTGCCACAAGGCATCCGCCGATGCCGCTTACGGGCCTTGTCGTGGCTTCTGCACACTTGTTGTTCTGTAGCACTGTTCCCGGCGGGCATGCCACGGTGGACGGTTTTACATATCCCGTGGCGTCTTGGATAGAGAGTCCGGGAAAGCTTTGATCAAACCATGCCTTGTAACCGGGATCCGAGTTGTAGCGGTCGATGTAGATCTGTGGGTCGTCGCCGTCGATCATAAAGGGTACAAACTTTGGATCTGGTTCTGGGGGTGGCGGTGTGCCGATGTCAAGGCCGGCGGCCTCTTGGATTGTGAGATCTGCAAAGTTTTGATCAAACCATGCCTTGTAGGTGGGATCCGAGTTGTAGCGGTCGATGTATGTCTGGGGGTCGTCACCGTCAGTCATCAAGGGTACAAACCGTGGATCTGGGTCCACCTCGACATACTCTGGTGGCGCGGGTGCGGAAGGTGCTGGGGGTGGGACGGGTGTTGCTGACGGCGGTGCAGTGGTGCCAAGACCTGCCGCCTCCTCGATTGTGAGTCCGGCAAAGTTTTGATCAAACCACGTCTTGTATGAGGGTTCAGAGTTGTAGCGGTCGATGTATGTCTGGGGGTCGTCTCCGTCAGTCATGTAGGGTGCAAAGCTCGGGTCGGGGTCTATTTTGACGCGCTCGAGAGTTGCCGGTGTTGTGGGCGGCGGTGTAGCGGTGCCAAGACCTGCTGCCTCTTCAATTGTGAGGTCCGCAAAGTGTCGATCAAACCATGCCTTGTAGGCGGGATCCGAGTTGTAGCGGTCGATATAGATCTGTGGGTCGTCGCCGTCAGTCATGGAGGAGACAAATCGTGGGTCAGGTCCCTGATTAACAGCAGTACCTGCGGGCATCTCGCCTATACCAAGGGCCTCGCGTATGTCAAGCCCCTCAAAGTTGCCATCAAACCACGCCTTGTACCCCGGCTCGGACTCATAGCGCTCTACTAGTGATTCGGGGTCGGTACCCTCTGTAACAGTTGCAAGAAACTGGTCTCGTTTGGCATCTAGCGGATCAGGCTCGGGGTCCTGTGACACGGAGGGAGTCGGTGCTGGCTCGGGATCTGGCTCAGGTTCTGGTTCTGGCTCTGCTATAACAGGCTCTCGGATGTCAATTGATACTGGGATGCTGTCTGTCTGCAAGCCGTCTGTTGCCGTGATCGTTATGGTGTACGATATGGGGGCCATCATGGACTCCGAGGTCTCCCATCTGAACAGGCCGTCGCTGTTAATCGAGGCGCCCAAGACCGGTGGTCCTCCAATACTCCATTCCAAGTCTTTAAACGACGATGACGTGGGTTCGGCCGTAAACTGGAGCGCAGAGCCGGCAACGACTGACTGTCGCTCAATTGCTACAATTTTTAGCGGCGTGTCAAATATGACCCTAGCAATCCTGTTCTCATACTCCATGTTCAGTGTCGCACCGTCCTGGGGATCTTGTGGTCCCGAGATGTATGCATTTATTGTATACTTGCCCGCCCGTGAAAACATGTCCTTAACGGGGAAAGGAGCAGATGCAAACGTGTTGTCGTCTTTGGGCAACGCGCTTCTGGTAACAGACGTGCCTACGGTGCCGGTAGTGGCAGTGGGGGTTATCGTTATGGCTATTAGGTCCTGGCGCGTGGCATCGACCGTGGTGCCGCTAAAGATGATGCTCTCCCTGTGAGAATAAGAGGCTTTGTCAGTGGTTATCGATGTCACACTCGAGGGTTTTGCAGGCGTGGTGTCACTAGATCCCGTATCAGACCCAGTACCAGACGTGCCGGTACCGTCAGATACGCGCCTGACATTTATAACCACGTCTTTCGTTGTCGATTTTCCTTCTGATTCAGAGTTTGCCGATATTGTTATGGTATGAACTTTTTTGGCGTTATCACTCCCCAAGTCCGAACTAGACGGTGTCCATGTGAACTCACCATCGTCAGCAGCTATCTTGGCACCGCTTGGCGGGTCACCTGTCAGCTCGTATTTAATGTCAGTAAAGTCCGAGTATGTTGGAGATACCGTGAACGATATTTGCGACCCAACAAAGGCCCACTGTTCTTGAATATCCATCAGCTCTAGCGCTACGCCTTCATAGGTGATTCTGGTGCCAGCACGTTTGATAGTTGCCACATATTCAAGATCAGAGTCTGGCGTCGAGACCTTTACCGTATAGTCCCCGTCGGATGGAAAAGCAGTGTCTATAGAGACAGGCTCAAAACTGAACATATTGTCAGCCTTAACTGGTGTGTGTTGTAGTGCTGTGGAGTCCCCGCCAGACTGCGGAGTGATTAGAAGTTTTATCATCGTGTTAGTGTCAACGTCGGTCGTACCACCGCTCAGTGTCATCATGGTACCGGGCACATATTCCATTCTGTCCGGGTTAAGTTCTGTCACGCCTACCATCGATACCTGTTCCCTAGGACCGACAGTTACATCCACTGTTATCTCGGCAGTCTGCGAGCTTGCCTGAACTTCAACGGTTATTTTGTGTGGCCTAGGGTGTATATCACCATCAGACGGAGTCCATATGACCATGCCGTCGTCGGTTATCTGCGCAGCCGGGGGAGACGGCTCCTTTAGTAAATATTGGATATCAGTGTGATCCGATTTGTTAGTCGGGGTTACGTTGAACTCGTGTCGCTTGCCCGCATTGGCGCTCTGCTCATCAATGCTTTCAATCTCAAGACGGGGTCCAAGAATTGTTGCAATAGAATCTGCATAGTTTATGAGTATAGTGTATGCGGTGCCTTCACCCTCTGTGAGCTCATATGCGGAAAACATGTATGTGCCGGTCTTCTTAAATGCTTTATCAACAGGTATCGGAGTAAAAGTCATCACACCACCGGATTTCGTTGTCGTAGTTGCACAATAACCAGGAAGACTGGCGCAGTGGATCTCATCACCATCGGGATTTGTGATTATAAGCTGTATTGACTTGCCCGCTCCAACGGTGCTGTCACCTTTCAGTGTTATGGGCGTGTCAATAGAGTATGTCATATCGTCACGATCGCCTACAAGCTCTGTAACTACTGCATGAGCTGGCGCCACCATGACAATAGCAGTCAAGACAAAAACTAGTGCAATCCATGCGAGCCTCAATACAGCTTGGGTTAGAGTTCTAGATTATAAACAATTCGCACGTGATGTTCCTATTGTGTCGCCATGCACAGGACTGGGCACGCGTGGCAATTACGTCAGGAATCAGGCGTTAATGAAGAACTCCAAGACCTCTCCTGCATGGCCCCGGGGCTTTACCTTTTCAAATATCTTGACAATGACCCCCCGCTCATCGGCAAGAAACGTGGTTCTGCTGACGCCCATGTACTGACGTCCCATGAACTTTTTTTGGCCCCACACGCCGAATTTTTCTGCCACATGATGTTCGGTGTCTGCCAAAAGCGTGTACGGTATGTCCATCTTTGCACAGAATTTCTTGTGCGACGTTTGATCATCGGGGCTGAGTCCGATTACCGTTATCTCGAACCTCTTGAATTCAGAGTGGTTTGTGGCAAACTCGTCAGCCTCTATCGTGCAACCAGGAGTAAAGTCCTTTGGATAAAAATAGAGTACCAATTTTGTGCCAATCATGTCCGCAGAACTGACCGTCTTGCCGTTTTGATCTATGAGCTCAAAGTCTGGCAGTTTGGATCCTACGGGTATCAATTGGCAGAGGTTGTAAAACTCGGCATATTTGTCTCTTAGTCCGTGTATTCTGATGGGCAGGCATTGTCACCATATTCCACAAATACTGCAAAATCGCAATAAAACTTATAGGTCATGAGCCCTTCGATTAAAGTAATCGGGCTTTTTCTTTAATGGAGCCAGAATCATAAAAGAAATCTTTAATGATTCCAAATGTGTTGAACTGGGCAGATATACGAACATGATCAAGGTTTTGAAAAGAACAGCGAGAATCAGTTAACATTTGTCCCAATAGAGCTGCCACTACAAGTTGACCATGATCGAGAAGTGAGCAGGGCATTTGCAGATTCACCCATTAACTCGCCAAACCCCACAGACGAATATTTATAACCATTAAATTTTGGTCGGTGTGTTATGAGCGGATCACGCGCAGTGCTGGCTGAGGCAATCTCGACGTATGCACTGGTCTTTTTTGGCTCGATCTCAGTCGTGCTTGGAGTCGCCGTATTCGGCGGCGGTGAGCTGAGCAACGACGGGCTGATACTCATCTCGCTGACACACGGAGGCGTAATTGCAATCATGGTCTATGCGTTTGGCAGCGTTTCGGGCGCACACATCAATCCGGCAGTCACCATACCGATGATACTCACAAGGCAGATGGCCCCCAAGCTGGGTGCGGCATACATTGCAGCACAGATAGCCGGCGCGGTACTAGCCTCTGCAACGATTGCGGCAATACTGCCGGATCTTGCATCCCAGGTGGCGTACGCAGGACACACCGGTCCAAGCGACGTCATAAACAACAGCATTGCGTCCGGATTCCTAGTAGAGGTCGTGCTGACGTTCTTTTTGGTGCTCACCATATTCATGGTGGCAGTCCACAAGCGTGCAGCGCAAGGGTGGGCCGGCTTTTGCATAGGCGGCATGGTCGTCTTGGTGCACCTCGTCGGCGTCCCGCTCACGGGCGCATCGGTCAACCCGGCACGATCCTTTGGGCCGGCCATATTTTCAGGCGCCTGGGAGTTTCACTGGCTGTATTGGGTGGCGCCAATCATCGGCGGCATCATAGCTGGATACATTATCAACCACATCTATGTAAAGCACCAAGAGGACTAGCTCGGCACGGGATGTAACAGTTCGGCAGGTTTACGCCCGCTTCGTTGTGCAATGCTTCGGGCAGAGTGCATGTCACGGGCGCCACGCCTGTTGAGTTTGTGCGTCTTTGGTGTTGTCCCGTGCTCGTCGACCAGCTCTAGCTCAAATGACGGACAAGATTGGAGGCGCAACCGGTCAGATATCTTTTTGGTAAGCCGCATGTTCCCGCTGCCGATTCTAATGATCCTCTTTTTGACGCCGATGTCAGCCATAAAGTCAACCATGCGCCCCACCAGATCGTCAATCGATGTATGAAACGACGTTCCAATCTCGCGCCCGCCGTAAAATATCGAGAACCCGATGCGGTCTCCAGGGTCCACTCCAAATATCACGGTATCGTTTGTTGGTATCCGATCAATCTTTTGGAGCATCAATGCGCACAGCACCGCCGGGTGCTTGACTGATGTATCCTCGTACAGGACGGGAACTCGAAGATTTGTGGGTGCCTCCTTGCGCGTGCACAGCACAATGTCCCCGTCGTACATTGCCGCGCTAGCCGGCACTATCGAGTCAAACCGCACGCCGAGTGCGCGCAACGACGTGGCGAACCTGTAATAGTATAGCGCATGAGACGTGGCAATTGCGATCTTGGTATTGCGGAGTGTGTGAAAAGATCTAGCCGGCTCAGTCTGCATGCCATTACTCTTCTTTGAGTACTTTGGAGACGACATAGTCTACGGTGTCCTCAAAGTTGGCATCAATGTTTGCCTGAATCTTGGAGGTCGCGTCGGCTCCGGATTGCTTTATCTTTACAGACTCGGACTCTGCCTTTGTGCGTGCATCGGCCACGATGGTGTCTGCCTCGCGGCCAGCAATCACCTTTACCGCATCATAGAGTTTTGTGGATTCTGTGCCGACCTTGGAACCAAGGGACTTTTGCATGTCAGATGCGCGGGTCTCGACGGACTCTAGGCCGGACTCGACGGATGTGATCGCATCCATGACCCGGTTTACTTGTGTTTGTGCCAATATCGAGGCGTCTGCTCCATATGCCATAAATAAACTGTATTGCAGTTCCACTTGTTTACGGCATTCACCTGTATCCAGACTCCAGTAAGAGACAACCGCCTTTTCATGCCAGCACCCGCCCAGACTAGGCAAACCTTGCTTGTTAGTGCAAGGTTGGTCATACATACGGTTTGGCCGCTTCCACTCATTGTCCACTCTGAAAATCCGTCCTGAGATTACTCTGATGGTGCAAAAGAGGGGATTTTTGTACTAGGGATTTATTTTACACTTCTCTAAAATATCATCAGTGATC
>JAHRAL010000017.1 GCA_020027325.1 Cenarchaeum sp.
GCTCCAAGTGCACAAATGACTAGAAATACAAATATGTGTATACCACCACACTTGCCTGCCAACCTGTCATTTTGACCATGTTGAATTGTATTTAAACATACAATTGTTTAGGCGTGAAAATGAGCGCCCCCCCCCCCCCCATTTTTTGCAAAACTGGGCCCGATGCACTAGACCACGCAAGGCCCTCAAGGAGAGGCCGCCCGCCAAAAAAAGATCGGATGGATTCCAGATAGGTGCGGTACGGCTGGATTGAACCCATATAGAGTGGACCAGAGGGGAATTGAACCCCTGACTTCCGCGTTGCGAACGCGGCATTATACCACTAAACCACTGGCCCTCAGGCGCACGCCCATACGCGCTTCTTTTAATCATTTTCATAAAACGCATAATAGAGACGCACCGGCAACACGCACCATAATGACACACGACATGATAATAACCGGGGCGCACGTGATAACGCCGGACGGCACACTAGAGCGCAACATTGTCGTAGACGAATCAAGGGTCGTCTCATTTACAACCGACGACGTGCCGTGTGATACAAGGATCCGGGCCGACGGGCTAGTGGCACTCCCCGGGCTGATTGACACGCACGTGCATTACGGGGTATACACCCCCATAGACAGGGCGGCGGGCACAGAGTCGCATGCAGCCGCAATCGGCGGGATAACCACGATGATGCGGATGCTGCGCATAGGCGGCGCGTACCAAAAGGCGCTGCCAGAACAGCTTGATGCAAGCAGGGGCCGGCACCACGTAAACTATGCAGTGCACGCATCAATATTCAACTATTCACAGGTAGACGAGATGGAGTACTGTGCATCAAAAGGCGTCTCTTCATTCAAGATATACATGAACCTGGGCGGGGAGATCGGCCACGTTTACATGGATACGGCGCCTGGCTCCACGGGACTTGACGAGGCGACAGTCGAGCTTACGGTTCCGCTCATCGACAAGATTGTCAAAAACGCAGCAGGACTCGGGCTGCCGGTGTGCGTCCATGCCGAGGATTACGAGTCGTGTGCGTGCTCTATGCGCGAGGCACAGCAAAAGGGCGGCGACGGGCTGGGTGCGTGGTCCGAAAGCAGGTCACCCGAGTACGAGGCAAAGGCAATCCAGACGGTATGCCGGGCAGCACGCAAGTACGGAACCACCGTATACTTTGTACACATTGGCTCGGCGCGCGCACTAGAGCAGATCAGAGCAGAGAGGGCGCAGGGCACAAAGGTCCACGTAGAGACGTGCCCCCACTATCTGACCATAACACACGAGGACCGCGGCGACTATCTTGCAAAGGTAATGCCCCCGGTGCGCACAAGGGCCGACATTGGCGCGGTGTGGGCAGCACTTGGCTCCGGCGAGATTGACACGCTAGGGACGGATCATGTGGCAAACACGCAGAGCTCAAAGCTCGGCGACGGCCAGGACGTGTGGGGCGCACTTGCAGGATTCCCGGGTATCGGCGCGCTCTTGCCCATACTGCTGAGCAGCGGGGTCAACTGCGACAGGCTCACACTAGAACAGCTGGCAGCACTCACCAGCGCAAACGCGGCAAAGATATTCTCATTGGACGGCAAGGGCGCACTCGCCGTGGGCAGAGATGCAGACATTACGATTGTGGACACGCGGCTAGAAAAAGTCCTAGACCATGAAATGTTTGGCGGACACTCGGACTATTCCATATATGACGGGATGAAGCTGAGGGGCTGGCCTACAAAGACAATAGTGGGCGGGAGCCTGGTTGCAGAGGACTTTGAGGTAATAGCAAAGCCCGGCACTGGAAGGTTTGTGGCACCTAGATGATCTCAAATCTTCCGCGCATCCCTGCACGATAGATCACACTTGGGCGCCTTGTAAACAGGCCCGATTCGACCACGCCTGCAATGCCTCCAAGCCTGCGCTCAAGCGTCTTTGGCGAGTCGATGCGGCCAAAATCACAGTCAAGGATAATGTTTGCATTCTCTGTAAATGCCGGATACCTGCGTGCATCGCGCCGGATTGCCGGCTCTGCTCCCATCTTGCGCACCTGCGCCGCTACAAACCCCCTGGCAGACGGATGAACCTCCACTGGGACGGGCGCGTCAAGCTTGCGCGAGAATTTTGTCCTGTCTGCCATTATGACCGTCCTGCGTGCGGCTCTTGCCAGTATCTTTTCGCGCAAGAGCGCGCCTCCTCCCCCCTTTATCATGTTGCCATCTGCGTCTATCTGGTCTGCCCCGTCAAAGACCGCGTCAATTGAGCCCATCCTGCCCATATCCACAAGCGGGACGCCCGCCTCTTCGGCGACCAGGCGTATCTGAAGCGACGTCGGTATGCCGCAGACATCAAGGTCGTCGGCGCGGATCTTTGCTCCCAGCGCACGCACAAACGCAGTTGCCGCCCTGCCGCTACCAAGGCCGATCACGCTTTTGTTTTTGACAAACCGCAGGGCGTCGGCTGACAATGCCTTTATGGCATCATTGAATGACACCTACTCCACCTCTGCTTGATCCAACTTTTTGATCGCGTCCTGGATGTCTTTTGTTATATCAGAGATCGTGTCGTTGTCCGGCTCATCGATCTCGGGGCCGATCTCGGGCGTCTCGATAATCGGCGGGTCCACCTTTGGGGGAACGTACTCGGGTTCGGGTGCGCTCTCTAGTAAGGGCCGGACCCCTGGTGCAGGTGTAGGTACAGTCTCCAAGGCAGGCGGGCTCACTTTTGGTCCCGGGGTTTCAGAGACGCTTGCTGCCGGTGTCTGTCCTGGCACTGTCTGCGGTTGCGGTATGGGGACGCTTGAAGGTATTGCGGCGTGCCCTGCTGAAACAACTAGCGGGGGCGCCGGCACTGTGCCCCGCGGCGGAATTTCCGTAAGCGTTGCAAGCTCGATGCGGCGACCAGACTCGGGTGCAACCATCTTGGTGTCAGGCGCCATTGTTTGTTTTGTGACGGGTTCTGGGTTTACGGCTTTTTTGGGCTTTGGCTCCCTTGCTGACTCGGCATCGAGCTTGGCGGCCAGCTGGCCAAACTTTTCTTCAATGCCCGAGAGTTTTTGATCCATCAGCGTTACTAGCCCGTCGCCAAGCGACCCGAGGTCGGGGTGCTTTGATGCATCTGTGAGTTTTTGCATATGTACGCCGATTGCTCCAAGCTGCTCCTGGTATCTTGACAAGAGCGCGCTGCGCTGCACGGGAGACAGACCCATGCCGTCGGCATACAGCCGCGCTATTGACTTTTCTAGAATGTGCTTTTGCGCATCAAGTGTGCGAATCTCTGACTGGAGCCGCGGACTGGCCCCGGCTAGTGGGACGTGCGGTCTGCGCATGGAGCTCAGGCGAGTCGCCGCAGCAGCTGTTGCCGCTCCTGCAACAACGCTGAGAAAGAGTTCTACTACCATTGCTATGTGTACCACTTTATCCACGAGTACTTGCGAATCTTGGCATCAGGATAGCCGCAGCTGGCACACCTGTTGTGCCGCTTGTGAAACGCGTTCTTGCCGCACCGGCGGCAGCGTATGTGCGTCTTTTTTCTTGTAAAGCCACCCATCGAGGTAGTGCCCTTTACCATGCCTAGTCCTCCGTAAGCGACGGCGATATCATTATGACGTTGTCGCCCCGCACCACAATCGAGTCCAGATTCGCAGGCTGACCCCCGTCCTGGGTCTCCTCGGCCTGGTCCAGTATCAGGTTCATGTGCTGATCAAACCCGCGAAGGTTCCCGCGAATGGTCTTGTTGCCCTTGATCTTTATGAGAACGACCTTTCCTATGCTCTCGTCGAGAATCTTGACTGCCATATCTACTGACATACCTTGTCACCTAGCGTTTGTCGATGTTGGCTAGTATATTAAAATTTCAGATTTGAACGCGTCTAGGCCGTTTTGATCTTTGCGTACGCAGTTCATTGCGGCACATGCGCGCAATCTTGTCTGCAATCTCGTCTAGGAGCAAGAGGCCGCCGGCCCGGGTCGCAGAGCGCGGATCGCCCCATATGCCGTTTGAGGCCACGCTCATAAACGAGGCAGATGCGCGGCGCGACAGGGCCCGGTGTTGCGACGGGGTGATCGAATCAGGCTCTACAAACCCCCGCTTTGCCTTGCGCATGTCCGCCTGACCGCATGCAAGCATCAGAGACGTCTCTGTGTGGCCGGCGTGATCAAACTTGGCAGACATGAAATCCCAGTACGGCACAACCACACACCGAATTGTCCGGGCAGTTGCGTGGCCGCGAATCTTTTTTCCAAGCCGTGCCAGGTGTCTCTGGTTTCCGTAATGCCCGTTGATGACGACTAGTCCGCGGCTCCCCGCATCGGCAAGCGAGGCGGCAATGTCTGCAACAAGACTGCGCAGTACGTGACCGCGAATGCTCATGTTCAGTCTTGGCGCATGTTCAAAGGACGCCCCGTAGGAGACTGGCGGCAGCATTGCATACCCGGTGACTGCGCAGACCCGCGCAGAGACGGTAGTGGCAATGTCCGAGTCAGTAGAGACCGGGAGGTGATCGCCGTGCTGCTCGATGGATCCCACGGGAAGGACTGCGACAGAGCCGCGCAGTATTTTGCGCGCATTCGCATCGCTCTGCGATGTTACCGGCGGGACCGTTTTTTTGTGTGAACCTTTCGCCATCGTACCTCAAGGGCCCCGTCAAGATGCATTTTTAGTGTATCAAAGAGCGCCCGGGCCTCCAGTTTCTGCCCTGCGCGCTTTATGGTTTCAATCGAGTCACCGGCGTCCACCTCGAAGGATCTCTGTAGTATTATCGGGCCCTGATCCAGGTTCTCGGTGACATAGTGGGTGGTCACGCCGATGATCTTTGTGCCACGCTCATACGCCTGCGCGTATGCGGTGGCCCCGGCAAATGCGGGAAGGAGTGATGGGTGTATGTTGATTATGCGGTGGGGATAGCGCCAGACAAAGTTTGGGCTGAGTATCCGCATATAG
Source organism: Cenarchaeum sp. (assembly GCA_020027325.1). Classification (GTDB taxonomy): domain Archaea; phylum Thermoproteota; class Nitrososphaeria; order Nitrososphaerales; family Nitrosopumilaceae; genus JAHRAL01. Next base: position 4,918 of record JAHRAL010000017.1, read on the forward strand.
CGGGCAAGCACTATAACGTCAATGTCATACTTTGTGCATATTGCAAGCATCTTTTGCTCGGCCTTTGCCTGGTCCTTCTCTTTGACTGTGACAAACGGTATGCGTGCACGCTTGCATGCGGATCCCAGCGTGGCCTCGGTGCCGACTACCACCGCAACCCGGCCGTGCAGCCGGGCCGCACCTGAGAGTATGGCATCAAGGCAGTGCGACTCGCGGGTCACAAATACTGCAATCTGCTGCACCCCAGAGTCCTCGTGGTGCGTACTTACGCTCATCTTGTACTTGCGTCCAAGTCTTGCCAGCCCTAGGTCAAACTCGCGGCGGTCCGGCGGCCTTGCAAACGACAGCTCTAGATGCATTCCAAAGAGGCCCTTGATGATGTTTTGGCTGACGGTCTCAATGTTGGCCCCGCTCTGAAATGCAAACTGGGTAAAAGCCGCAACAATACCCTCAGAATCCCTGCCTACGATTGATACTCCAACCCTGGTCTTTACCATTGCGTCAAACCTGCGGGCTCTGCCATATTAATGCCTAGCCAAAAGGCGCAGGTCATATCCGCAATCCGGCATCGACCATCAGTGCAATGAATAGCACGCTCAGATAGGGACTGGAAAATTTAAAGAGAATCCACGATGTGCGCTCAGACGGGCTTGCAATAACCCAGCCAGAGAGTGCAATCATGAGCACGCCCGAGGCGATTGCAGTAATCACATAGACCAGCCCGGTCATCGGCTCGCCGCTCTCCAGCGTAATAAAGAACGGCGCGATGCTAAAGGCAACCATTACCACGGTGGATGCGGCGATTATCCGGGCAGAGGCGGACTCGGAGCGGATGGCAGTAAGCATGGGTACGTTGACCGCGTTATAGTCGGACTTGAAGTGGAGCGTGAGGCTCCATATGTGGAGCGGTATCCAGATAAAGACCAGTCCTGCCATTGCAAGCCCGAGTGTCCACAGGTCCGCAGTGGTGACGGCAACCCAGCCTATGAGGGGCGGGGTCCCGCCGCAGAATCCGCCAAGGATGATGTTGGTCCAGCTCTTGCGTTTTAGTGCGTACGAATAGATCAGGATGTTGTTAAAGAGGCCGAATGCGATGAATCCTGTGGCCCAGAGGCCCTGCTCGAGCGTGGTTGTAAACGATATTCCAAACGCCATTGCAAGCGAGAGTCCCGCAAGTACGATTCCAAAGTCCCTTGCCTTTTGCGGCGGCGATATGCGCCCGGAGGGGAGCGGTCGGCCCCGCGTCCTCTCCATGACGGCGTCAATGTCGCGGTCGTGATAGTTTGTCAGCGTGTTGGCAGCGGCAGAACCTGCAATCACGCTGCCAAGGACCAGCGACCAGGTAATGACAGACACGTCGACTCCGTGTATGCTAGCAGCCGTCACGACGGCCCCAAAGGCCGTGAATGCAAGCAGGTACCATATCTTTGGCTTTGTCAGCTCGTAATATACTGCTACCCGCGAGGATTTTGTCTGTACCGACACCGCGCACTCACTTTCTGCCCTCGATGGTGTGTGGTATGTACTTTTTTACCGTCTTCATCTCTATAAACGTCTCAGACGATTCGACGCCCTGGATTTTGCCGAGTTTGTCCGATATCAGCTTGTGCATGTCGTCAAGGGATTTTGCATACACTGTGACAATGATGTCAAACCTGCCCGTCACCTCCGAGATTCCGCCAACGCCGTCAATGAGGAGAACCGCCTCGATTATCGCAGACCGCCTGCCGCCCTCGATGCTCAGCCCTACGTGTGCCTTGACGCCGTATCCGAGGCTCTGCTCGTTGATCACGACCGTGTACCGCTCGATGATCCCGTTTTTGACCAGCCGGCGGACGCGCGCATAGATCACAGACGTGTTTGAGTTTATCTTTGCAGCAAGAGACGGGATTGATATGGACGCATCGTCGGCCAGCCCGGCAAGTATGTCCATGTCAAGCTTGTCGATTTTGGCTAACGGGGGCAATTGCGTGGGTGAATTTTTTAGACGCTTAAAAGTTTATTCTTGAAAATTTCGCAATATTTGATCAGAGTTTGCCCCTTTTGTAGAGGGATTCGGCTAGCAGAACCGCGCCCTTGGCAGAGCCCATCTTTTTGTTGTGCGAAAAGAGCACATACTTTATCCCGTTTCCAAATATCTCGTCCTTTTCTAGCCTTCCGATCGTGGTAGTCATCCCGTCGCCCACGTCACGCTCTATTCTGGGCTGGGGCCTCATGGGGTCCTTGTGGAGTGCAATGTACTTTTCTGGCGCAGACGGGAGTCCTGCGACTGAAACGTTTTTGTCATAGTCGGCATATGCCCTTGATGCGGATTCTGCATCGACCTCCTTTTTGGTGTTTACAAGTACCGTCTCTGTGTGGCCGTCAATGACTGGCACCCTAGTGCACGTGCAGCTTACGCGAATGTCTGCATCCTCGATCTTGCCGTCGCGCAGTGTGCCGAGTATCTTTCTTGTCTCTATTCGCACCTTTTTTTCCTCGTTTGGAATGTATGGCTCGATGTTGTCCATTATGGTCATCGCACTCACTCCAGGCGACCTGCCCGCACCGGAGAGCGCCTGCATCGACGTCATTACGACCTTGTTTGCGCCGTGCTCCTTTACAAGCGGCTTTAGTGTTATTGCAAGCCCCGTCGTGGTACAGTTTGGCAGCGGCGCCACCCATCCCCGCCATCCGCGGTTCTTGCTCTGGATGTCAAGGAGGTCGGCATGATCGTCGTTTATCCCCGGTATCAGTATTGGAACGTCGCTTTCATACCTGTACGCAGAGCTCGTGCTGATTACAGGAACGTCTGCTGCAAGTTTTGTCTCAATGTCCCGCGCAGCCTCTGACTCTACGGCCGAAAACACGAGATCGATCTCGGAGGTGTCCAGCTCGTCCGTTGTCCGGATGACCATGTCTGCGACGTACTTTGGGATCTGCCCGCTTCCATCCCACGCAATTATCCCGCTGGGATCAGAGGAGACTGCCTGCTTGTAGGTCTTGCCGGCATTTCGCTCCGATGCGGCAATCTGTGTGACCTCAAACCACGGGTGTTCGTTTAGCGCGTGGACGAACTCTTGTCCCACGATTCCCGTAACGCCGACTATTGCGACCCGCTTTTTCATCATGTGGCGGCGCTCATGGTATGTTATTAATCGTATTCATAAATCCGGCAAAACACTAAACACAAGCAATACTCCACGCGTACTCGCATGATTAAAAGTGAGGTTGGCTCGCACGTACGTGCACAGCACGGCGGGCCGCACTCGGTACCGGGCGGCAGTGCAGGCGGCGTGGTTGATTTTAGCACGAATGCCGGCCCGCTCAGGACCCCCCGTGTGGTGGTGGCCGCACTCTGGCGTGCTGCGGATACGGCGTTTGCATATCCAGACCCCGACGCAAAGGAGCTCTGCGCTGCAATAGCTCGGCGCCACAGGATCAGCGCAAAGAGCGTCATTGCCGGCAACGGGGCAACTGAGATCATATACGAGTACTGCCGCGCATTTCTAGGGCCAAAGACGCACGTGCTAGTCCAGGCCCCGACGTTTGCAGAATATGCGTCAGCTGCAAGGCTGTGCGGTGCGCGGGTCAGCAGACACAGAACGATGGACGTAGCAGAGGATGCTGCGGGGTTTATCAGCCGCATTCCCAAAAAAGGATGCGTCTTTTTGTGCAACCCAAACAACCCCACGGGCGCACTGGTTGCACGCAAGCTCGTCCTAGAAATTGCCGACACGGCCTCAAAGAGGGGCTCGCAGCTCTTTGTCGACGAGTGCTTTGCCGAGTTGTGTCCAAGAGACGAGTCAGTCATTGGCAATGTCCGGACGCATGACAACCTCTTTGTCGTGCGCTCTTTTACAAAGCTGTTTGGGATTCCCGGAGTCCGCATAGGGTATGGAGTAGGGCCCGTGCGCGTCACGGCCCCGATGAACGAGGCAAGGGTTCCATGGAGCGTCTCGGGGCTGGGCCAGTCAGCAGGAATTGCGGCACTGGGATGCAGGGGCCACGCAGCAAAGTCGGCTGATGCGGCGGCAAGAGAGGTGGACTATCTTTATACTGCAATCAATGCAATGGATGGAATGTCTGCAATGCCGAGCATGGCAAACTTTGTACTTGCAAGGTCGTCTAGATACACGGGCGCGCAGATCCGCTCAAGGCTGCTCAAAAAAGGGATGCTGGTGCGCGACTGTAGCTCCTTTGAGGGCCTGGACCCGTCATTCATACGCATTGGCGTACGCTCCCACAGGGAGAACGCGGCACTAGTCAGGATGCTAGGGTCGCTATGACTGCAATAATGGTGCAGGGCACGACGTCTGGTGCCGGCAAGACGACCCTGGTCGCAGCACTCTGCCGCGCACTCTCAAACCGCGGGTACACAGTCTCGCCGTTCAAGGCGCAAAACATGTCTCGATACTCGCACAAGTTCGGAGGACTGCGGATATCTCGTGCGCAGGCAGTCCAGGCTAGAGCTGCAAGGTGCGGCATTACGGCTGACATCAATCCCATACTCTTGGACCCAAAGGGGGATGATGTCTCTGACGTCTATCTGAACGGGAAGCATCACTCTAAAATGAGCGCAAAAAAGTACTATGCGTTTGCAAAAAAACGCGGCCTACGGCTTGCACTGGACGCACTGGGCAGGCTGGCAGCCTCGCACGACATTGTAGTTATCGAGGGCGCCGGATCGCCTGCCGAGATCAACATCGGCTCCGGTGACATTGCAAACATGGCAATAGCAGAGGCCGTACGCGCACCCGTGATACTGGTGGCTGACATTGAGCGCGGCGGGGCCTTTGCAAGCATTGCAGGGACTATCGCGCTCTTGACCCCGAGGCACCGCAGGCTTGTCCGCGGCCTGGTCATCAACAAGTTCCGTGGCGACGAGCAGATACTCCGACCAGGATATGCACAGCTGCGCAGAATTACAAATAAACCCGTCCTTGGAACCATACCCATGATCCCGCTGAGGCTCCCCGAGGAGGACTCGCTTGGAGGCGGACGCACCACGATGCCAAGCGCAAAGAGGATCGACTCGGAGCTGCAAAAGATCGCAGGGCTGGTCGAGGAGCGCCTGGATGTCACAGGCATTCTCAGGATGTGCCGTAAATGATAGAGGTCGCACTGGTCATGGCAGCTGCGGTTGCAATCGATCTTGGACTCGGCGAGCCGCCGCGCAGGATGCACCCGACGGTCTGGATGGGTGCAATAATCGGGCGTCTGGTTGTGGCCGCCAAGGCATGCGCCACACACGAGCGTGCATCCGGCGCGGCCATCACGATTGCAGTAGTGGCCGTATTCTCTGTCCCGTTTGCAGTCCTCTATGCGGCAGCTGCCTCGCTGGATGCGTGGCTCCATACCGCACTCGTTGCCGCATCAAGCGTCGTGGCGCTAAATGTCGCAGTATCCGTACGCTCAATGCTCCAACATGCAGGCGCCGTGACAGGACCGCTGGGGCTCAACGATATAACTGCCGCACGGCAGAGGCTTGCAGCCGTAGTAAAGCGGAGGACCGGCGGGCTGGACTGCAACCACATACTCTCTGGGCTAGTCGAGACCATAGCAGAGAACACAGTTGATGGGATAATATCGCCGCTCTCCTACTTTGCCCTGGCAGGGGCTCCGGGTGCGCTTGGATACCGTGCGGTAAACACGATTGATGCAATGGCCGGATACAGGACGCCCGAGCTAGAGGATGTCGGGTGGTTTGGAGCCGTGTGCGATACGGTGCTCAACTATGTCCCGGCAAGGATCACGGCATTACTGATGATAGCATCAGCTGCAATCCTGCGGCTTGACTGGAGGGGCGCGCTTGCAACAATGCAGAGGGACCACGCAAGGACTGCAAGTCCCAATGCGGGATACCCCATAGCTGCAATGGCAGGAGCCCTCGGAGTACGCCTTGAAAAAGTCGGGCATTATGTCATCGGTGAGGGTGGTGTGGCACCTACCATTCAGAGCGTCAGGCAGGCAGAAAGGATAATGCTCGTGTGCACCGGGATCTATGTGTCGATGATCTCTGCTCTAGTTGTCGGGATAGGCACGCTGTGGTGGCACCCGCTTGTTTGAGAGGATTACAGCAGTGTTTTCACTGCTTACGGTCCTGCCATCAAGGCGCGACACAAAGCTGGATGATGCCGCATCCGCACTCTGGGCGTTTCCCATTGCGGGTCTTGTGATAGGCGCAATAGCAGGCGGAATCGGCGCCGTGATGATCCTTGCGGGGTTGGAACCGCTGCTTGCAGGCGTCTTTACAGTGGCGGCGCTGCTCATTCTTACCGGGCTACACCACCTGGACGGGCTTGCAGACATGGCAGATGCGCTCATGGTACGCGGGGGGCGCGAGCGCAGGCTTGGAGTGCTAAAGGATCCGGCAATCGGCATAGGCGGGGTCGCATCCGTCGGGGTCTATCTCTTGGCGCTTACTAGTTCCCTGCACGCGCTCGGGGCCGCAGAGCTGATGGCAGTGGTGATTGTTGCCGAGGTGACTGCAAAGATCTCGATGGTCGTCGCAATGCGCGCAGGCACGCCGGCAGAGGGCAGCAGTGCGGCGCCGTTTATCAGGGCGGCAGGTACAAAGTCCACAGCCATCACAGTCATCATAGGCATCATCATCACGCAACTGACGGCGTCTGAGACGCTTCCCGGCGGCGCAATAGCAGTCGCCATGGCGGCAGGAGTCGTTGCCGCATTGCTTGTCGGCCGCATATCAAAGTCAAGCATCGGGGCCCTGCGCGGCGATGCAATAGGGGCGTGCAACGAGGTCTCAAGGCTTGCAGTCGTGATATTTCTGGTGGGCGTGCTATGATCGGCCTGGTCATGGCAGGCGGGCGCGGGACGCGGATGCTGCGCCTTGGCGAAAAACTTGCACTGGGCAAGAGGCCGATGGTGCTGCGCGTCATTGATGCAGTTGCCGGCTCGGGACTCTGTGAGAGGATTATCACCACAACTAGCAAAAACTCCCCGCAGGCACGGGCCATTATCAAAAATGATTCGCGTGCAGACGTTATTGAGACCGGCGGTGCCGGATACGTCGAGGACCTCACCGGCGTGCTGCGCGGACTGGACGGGGATGTCTTGATCGTGCCAGGCGATCTTGCACTGCTTGACGGGGAGGTTTTGCGCAACGCCCTTGCTGCACGGACAGACAATGATGCGTGGACCGTGATAATGTCGACTGTAAAGTTTGCAGAGTCGTTTGGCGCAAGGCCAGACTATTCGGTGGATGTTGGCGGCACGTTGTGCGCATACACCGGAGTCTCGATTGTCAACGCGGCGCATGTCTGCAACGCAGAACCCGTCGGCGAGGACAAGAAGATCATGGATGACCGACGCATCGTGCTTAATGTAAACACGCCTGCCGATTACAAGCTGTCGCTGGAATCCTTGACAGAGCCGTGAACATTTGCCAGCGAGCCGGTCGGCGTTGCAATCGTGTTTCCACAAGAGTTGCACGTCACAACGGTTGTCGCGTGTGAATAGACCGACTGGGTCTCGTTGCACTCTGCGCACTCTACCTTGAGAAACTTGCTTGACGGCGAGGGAACAGAGATGTGGCTCTTTTTCATGCCGCCACCAGCTCGAACTTTTTGATTCGAATCCCGTACGTGTTGAACTTTTTCTTACAGTCAGGACACGTGAGCATCCGGGTCACCTTCTTTGTCACCTTGGCAGGCTTTGCCAGTTTGGGGAACTTTTGGCCGCCGTACCCCTTTTTGTCTTCTGCGTGCCTCCTCTCGCCGATGGCCGAGGCGCGCCGCTTGCCCGGCTTGTAGATCGAGACCTTTTGAAGCGTGTGCTTTTGGCACTTTGGGCAGTAGCGCATTATGGCCTTTGGATACTTCATCTGCAATCCAAAGCGGTTTTGTGCTGTAATTTAAGGCTTGAATTTTGAATCAGATACGAGGTCAGCGTTCACTTGTTCCCAGTCGAGGATCTTTGCACTTGTATTATTTTACGTGACTAGGTTTTGGTATAGGCTACATCATGCTAAAACTAGACTAAAGTTTAAATGGTCATAATGTTAGTAGCATTACATGCCGCTAAGACAGGTACAACCACTTGACGATGATCAGTGGGATCAGCTTATGAAGGCGCTAAGCAAACCGCCATCTGAAGAAACAATCAAATGCCTTCGAAAGGAAATCGAAGAGGCCCGAATGATAAAGGTGCACCGCTAGCTTTTAGATTTGTCTAGATTCAACATTGATTTTAAGACAGACGTGCAGACTCATAAGCTAAAAAAGGAACTATTTGATCTAGACAGCTTTCGATGTAGTAACAAAGTCTATGAAGATTACCTAAAAAAAGAAGCATATAACGAACAAGAAAATAGCCTGTCTCAGACATGGGTGTTCGTATACAAGAAACAGAATGTGATAGGATATGTCTCTATTGCCATGGGCGACATAAACAAGACTGCCAGCAAAAAACTGATGAAATTTCCACATACCAACATTCCAGGTGTTCTGCTAGGTCAACTGGCAACGCACATTGACTACGAAGGACTCGGTGTTGGCAGATTCATGGTAGGCTGGGTATATGTCGAGGCATCAAGATTCGCAGAAAGTATAGGATGTCGTCTTTTATACCTCAATCCAGACAAAGGACTCAATGAATGGTACACCAAAATGGGTTTTACGCTTATCCAAAAGAAGAACAAACAAGACATTATGTTCCGTGATCTAAAATCATAGGTAGTAATGCGTAATTCTCATCTCGTGTCCTCAACTGCACTCTTTACAAGCCACGCTATGTTATTCAGTTTATGCGTGATTGTGCTTGAAGATCCTTGCCGAGAATCTTCAAACAGGATGTTCGAAAAAGTAGAAATGAAGATCATTTCCGACGAGCCGTTTCAACTCTACTCTACCACCGCATATTGCAGGTCGTGTGTTTGATAGTATTCAAATATAGATATGTACAGAGTTATCATCCACTTGTTCACAGTAGCGGATTTTTGCACTCGGTATTTTCTATGCCTAGACCTTGTCATAGACGGCCTCATACTAAATTAAGTAGGCACACCCCCAACCACCCATGAAGCGGCTCGCAGATCAGATTCGCACGCTCAATGCAACGGCCATCGGGGATGCGCACGCGGATCTCATAATATCTGGCGCAACGCTTGCAAACGTCTACACCGGCAAGCTGGAAGAGGGGATCGATATCGCCATAGCCGGTGACAGGGTGGCATACGTCGGCCGCGATGCGGCGCACACGGCAGGCCCCAAGACGCGCACAGAGGACGCACGCGGAAGATTCGTCGTTCCCGGAATGGCCGACCCCCACATCCACATCGACCAGTTCGTCACGCCACACGAGTTTGCCGAACACGCGGTACTGCACGGGGTGACCACGCTCTTTTCGGATCCTATCGATATTGTAAGCGTGTGCGGGTATCGCGGCTTTGTGGAATTTTTGCGCCAGTGCAAGGATGCGCCTGCAAGGATATTCAACGTCGTCCCGGGCGGGCTGCCCGTAGACAGAAAGTTTAGCACGTCAAGGAGGCTTACTCGCGCACAGGAGAGGACCTCACTCAAACGCGACGACGTCGTCGGCCTAGGCGAGGTCTTTTCTTGGAAGCGTGTGACGGACAGGGATCCGCAGACCATGGCCCAGCTAAAGTCCATACTGCAAAAGGATCACGTCATCAACGGCCACACCGCCGGCGCGTCCGGCAAAAAGCTACAGGCATACGTGGCATCGGGCATATTTTCGTGCCACGAGCCGATTGACTATGCACAGACTCTGGAGCGCCTGCGAATCGGGATGTGGGTGATGATACGCGAAGGCTCGATAATACGCAGCCTCAAAGAGATTGTGACAGAGGTGCTAGCAGACAAGATCGACACGTCGCGCCTGATGTTCTGCTCTGATGGCGTCAGCCCGACGGACATGGTGCGCTATGGCCACATTGACCACTGTGTAAGACAGGCAGTATCGCTTGGCATGGACCCCGTAACTGCGTACACGATAGCCTCAAGAAACGCCTTTGACTATTACTTGATGAGCCGCGATGTGGGCGGCATTGCACCGGGCAAGCTTGCAGATATCGTCGTGCTAGACGATCTCCAAAAGGCAAGCGTCAGGGACGTGTATGTCGGGGGCCGGCGCGTCGTGCACGGGGGCCGCCTGGTCAGGCGCACAAGGAGGCCGGGCCGTCCGACATGGACATCCAGAACTGTAAGGGTGGGCCGCGCATTTGACGATGATGACTTTGCAGTGTGCGCCACCGGTCCCAGTTGTGTAAACACCATAGTCATGAAGACGCCGATAATAACCGGGGCAGGGAGCGCGACACTAGAGCCAAGGGACGGTACACTGTGCGCGGATGCAGACTCCCAAGTCCTAAAGGCTGCAAATTTCGAGCGCGCACGCCCCACGCACAAGGGGGTAGTGGCCTTTGTAGAGGGGCTTGGACGCATGGAGGGCGCACTGGCCACCACTTGGAGCTTTCATGAGAACGACTTGGTCGTCGTAGGATCAAACGAGCGAGACATGGCCGCTGCTACAAACATTGCGGCCTCGAGGGGTGGCGGGATTGTGTTTGTGCGCAACGCAAAGCGCGTTGCAGACATCCGGCTGGACTTTGCTGGAATACTGTCCACCATGAGCTTTGAAAAGGTTGCCGAGTCGCTGGAACGCCTTGATGCCAAAGTCCATGATGCGGGTTGCAGGTTTTCTGATGCGCACCTGGTGCCGCTCTTTTTGCCATTCCTTGCACTCCCGTCGGTGCGCCTCCTGCACACCGGGATGGTCGATATAAAGTCGTCAGAGAGAATTCCAACCGTTGCTCATAGGTTAAAATAGGGTAATTTGCGGATTTTGTTGCAAATTGGCATCAATTCAGCAGACACCCCAAGGACCCGTTCTAGTACTCAAGGAGAGTGCGTTGCAGCAAAAGGGACGCGATGCACAGCAGAACAACATTATGGCAGCAAAGCTGGTCTCGGACATGGTCAGGACAAGCCTTGGTCCACGCGGCCTAGACAAGATGCTAGTCGACTCGCTAGGCGACGTCACGATAACCAACGACGGGGCCACGATACTCAAAGAGATAGACGTCCAGCACCCGGCCGCAAAGATGATGGTCGAAATAGCAAAGACTGTCGACAACGAGGTGGGTGACGGGACGACGTCGTCCGTCGTGTTCGGTGGGGCGCTCCTGACAAAGGTCGAGGAACTCCTCAAAAAGAACGTCCACTCGTCAGTCATTGTCGACGGGTACCAGGCCGCAGCAGAAAAGACCCTAGAGATCCTGGCCGATTTGGCAAAGTCGGTAAAGCCGGACGACCGCGAGACGCTGATCAACATTGCGACTACGAGCATGGCCTCAAAGCTGATATCAGATGACAGCGCGCCGCTATCAAAGATAATCGTCGATGCGATACTAAAGGTGTCCCAAAAGGACGGCACCGACTATACCGTTGATCTCGACAACATAAAGGTCGAAAAGAAATCCGGCGGCTCGATACAGGACACGAGGCTGATCTCGGGCATTGTCCTGGACAAGGAAATAGTCCACAGCGGGATGCCGCAGAGGATTGAATCGGCAAAGATTGTGCTGCTCAACGCCGCACTAGAGGTCGAAAAGACGGAGCTTAGCGCCGAGATCAAGATAAGCGATCCCACACAGATGCAGATGTTCCTCGAAGAGGAGAACCGCATGCTAAAGTCGATGGCAGACAAGCTGCGCGATATAGGGGCAAACGTCTGCCTATGCCAAAAGGGAATCGACGACATCTCTCAGCACTATCTGGCAAAGCACGGCATACTTGCCGTAAGGCGCGTAAAGGAGAGCGACATGACAAAGCTCGCAAAGGCCACGGGTGCCAGAATATCGACAAACATTGAGGATCTGACAGAAAAGGATCTGGGATCCGCCCAGCTAGTCGAGCAGAGAAAGGTAGAGTCAGACAAGTGGGTCTTTATCGAGGGATGCCGCAACCCCCAGTCTGTAACCATACTCATACGCGGCGGCTCGCAGCGTATAGTCGACGAGGTCGACCGCTCTATGCACGACTCGCTCATGGTGGTCAAGGATGTGATCGAGAGGCCCAAAATAGTCGCAGGCGGCGGGGCGCCTGAATGCAACATTGCGCTCCAGCTCAGAGAATGGGCAGACACGCTTGACGGGCGCGAGCAGCTCGCAGTCAAAAAGTATGCAGAGGCCCTAGAGACCATCCCCGTAACGATTGCAGAGAATGCCGGAATGGATCCGATCGATTCGCTTGCGACCCTGCGAACAAAGCAGTCACTGGGCAAAAAGTGGACCGGAATCGACGTACGCAACACGCGTGTGGCAGACATGCTTGCAAGCAATATCATCGAGCCAGCAGTAGTAAAGGAGCAGATCATAAAGTCTGCAACAGAGGCCGCATGCATGATACTCCGCATAGACGACGTGATATCTGTCGCACCGCCCGGCGGATCACCTGCCGGATAGGATTCACTCCAGCTCTATCGTGGCAGGGGGCTTGCTAGATACCGCGTACGTTACCAGTGCGACGTTGTCTACCTCGTTTGTTATGCGGTTGCTCATTGCCTCAAGCACATTGTGCGGGATGCGCGACCAGTCCGCAGTCATTGCATCTATGGACTCTACGATGCGGATTACAACGACGTGTCCGTGCACCCGCATGTCGCCCACGACCCCCACTGCGCGGTCATTACCCACCCCGGCGTACGCCTGCCACACAGAGTCGTACAGCCCGGCATTGCGGAGCTCGTCCTCGACAATCCTGCTAGCGTCCCGCGCCATGGCAAGCTTTTCTGGCGTGACTGCGCCCATTATGCGCACCGAGAGTCCGGGTCCCGGAAATGGGTGGCGAGCAATGATTGATTCTGGAATCCCCAGGATGCGCGCCACCTCGCGTACCTCGTCCTTGTAGAGCTCGCGCAGCGGCTCGACTAGCTCCAGTCCAAGCTCTTTTGGCAGTCCGCCCACGTTGTGGTGCGACTTTATCACCGCGGCAGGTCCTCCTGTTGAGCCGCTCTCGATGACATCCGGATACAGAGTCCCCTGTGCAAGATGCGTGCATCGCGTGCCCGATGCTGCGGCCTCGCCAAAGACTGCGATAAACTCGCCGCCCACTATGCGGCGCTTTTTCTCCGGATCTGCGACGCCGGAGAGGCGCCCAAGGAACCGTTCTGAGGCGTCAACTGTCTCTAGATCTATTCCCAGCTCTTCATAGAGCGACCTTACCCCGTCAGGCTCGCCGTGGCGCAGCAGGCCGTTATCAACAAAGACGCACCTGAGCCGCGGGCCGATTGCTCTATGCAAGAGCGCCGCAGTCACAGTCGAGTCTATCCCGCCGCTTGCGCCGCACAGCACGTTGCCCCCAATCTCTGAGAGCTCGGCGACCTTGTCTTCTACAAAGGACTCCATGGTCCAGTCTGCGCGTGCGCCGCATATCTTGAGGACAAAGTTTCCCAGAATGTCGTTGCCGCGCTCTGTGTGTGCGACCTCGGGGTGGAACTGGACTCCGTATACGCGCCTGTCCGGATCGGCGATGGCAGCGGCCCTTGATGTGGACGTGTGCGCGATTACCTCAAAGCCGCCGGGCACCTTTGAGGCTTCATCACCGTGGCTCATCCATGCGCGAACCGACGTGCCAATGCCGCCAAGCAGGCCTTTTGGTTCGTCTATCTGGAGGGCCGAGGAGCCGTATTCGCGGTTTGCGTTTAGTACCTCGCCGCCGAACTTGTCGACGACCAGCTGGTGGCCGTAGCAGATTCCAAGAACCGGCACGTTTGCAGAAAATATGCCGTCGTGGGGGTGCGGCGAGCCGTCCTCGTGCACGCTCGAGGGGCCGCCGGACAGTATTATCCCCTTTACGCCGCCGAGCTTTGCAGGATCAATGTCGTGGCGCACAAGATCGGCTCGCACGGACAGCGAGCGGATCCTCCTGCATATGAGGTGCGCGTACTGTGATCCAAAGTCGAGGACCGCAATCCTGTCCATGTCGCTACCCGGCAGGGTCGTCCACCATGCGGCTCAGCGACCACGAGACGGATTTTATGATTTCGTCTGCGCGCTCCTTGTCGCGGTAGTTTCTTACCGCGATATGGCGTATCTGCTCGTCCTCGCTTATCGTGCACTCGATGATCTCGGCTGGATTCAGGCCCCCGCTCTTTGCCCGAGCCTCGTCCCTTGAGCGCATTGAGCCGATGATGCGATCTACAAAGAACGTCTTTAGCGGGGATCCCTCCGATCTGAGTATCACCCCGTCGCCGATGGTAATGCGCAGCTCGTCAGGCGTCATGGTGGTGTGTGCGACTGCCTGTGAGTTTATCACGATCGGTTGCGAGTCGGCTTGCGAGGCATCGGGTTGTGTGGGTTCCGGTGTGGGTTCTGGTGCGGGCCGGCCCGTGCCTGGTTCTGCTGGCGTCTTTGGGAGTTGGGATGCGCGGGTAAAGCTAGACTTTGCGATAAACGAGTCGACGATCTTTATGCACCTCTGCATGTGATCGAGTTCTGTCTGGCACTCTTCGGCCCGGCGCATGAGGTACTCTTTGGTTGCCAGTATGTCGCGCATTTGGACGTCGTCGGGGCTCATGGCATTGCAGAATCGGCCTGCATATTAAAACGAACTCGCCGCGGCAGTCCTGCGGACTCGACTTAAAATACGGCGCGTCGTGGAAGTGCCTGCATGTGGACAGCAGAGGAGAGCGAGGGGTACTTTCGCATATTCGACCCAAAAAAGAACATTGTGGGGTATATCGACCCGTACTATGGCATAGGCGAGGACGACGAGCAGGCCCAGGAAAAGATAGACGCCATGATAAGGGCCGCGCAGACTGTCCGCGGCGGGTTTTTGACGGTTCCGATGCTAAAGTTTGGGATATTTGACACCGATTACAGCGCCAATGTGCGCACGCTGGAGGGGCAGCTTGCCAGTATCGCAGAGCGTGCCGGGCGCTGGCGCGCGTTTGCAGACTCTTGGCCCGGATGCCAGGACAACGACGTCCGGATATCGCACACCGATCACGACATGCTCAGCATTACGTTTCAGGTGTCGTTTGGGGGCGGCGTGGCACTAAGGGCTACTGATCTGGTCGATGCCGTGCGCCCGATGCTTGACCGCCTCGAAGAGCTCGGCCTGCTCTAGCCTGGCAGTCCGAGCTTTGCGGCACTAAACGCGGCCAAGCCCTCGGACTCGTACTCGAATGCGTCCTGGAGGAGCTCGTCTGAGCGGAGCTTGTACGAGTCATCACGGTTCATTATCCACAATGCATATTGTTCGTCGCTCTGCCTCTGCGACTCGGCTGACAGGACCAAGAGCTTGACTGCTGCCTCAAAGCCCGGCGGCGGGTCCAGTGAATCGTATCTTGCAATTATCGAATCCATCCTCTCTAGGTGCCCGTCGTAATGCCCCAGCATCTCCCCGTCGCCGATGCCCCCTGTCTCCCACGTCCGGGTCTTGAGTGCGAGTGCGTCCTGGGCCGCCTTGAGCGACTCGTGTATGTCTAGGATGGTGTTTCCAAACATCAGTCCTGCAACCCGCGTCTCCTCGCGCACGGTGTGGTTGTATGATGCGGCCACAACCACTGCGCCTATTGCAATTGCGGCTATTGCCAGCTTTGCCTTGTAGTTCAAGATCAGTCGATATAGTTCCCGTGCTCGTCCGTAACGAGGTCGATTATCATCTCGGTGCCGCTGATAAAAGAGTCGTTGCGGATTGTTCGGACTCGGCCGACGTCCAGGTGGTGCGGCCATATCTCGACTACAATCTCGCCCACGTTGATGTCGGTAGGCGCGTCGGTAAGCACGATGTCGCCATCTACTATGCCATGGTCGTGAAGCTTTTTGAGGGCGTGATCCACGAGCGGCTGAGGGTTGTTATGGTTTATGGCCCAGACGGTTCCCGTGTACTCGATCTTTGCATCCGTCATCCTATTCCCCGCTTATGACGTTGAGCGTTATGGTAGAGACCACACGCGTGAGCTTTCTAATCCTCGTGGCGACTGTGCGCTCAAACTCCTCGGTGGTCTCTGTCCGGATCTCGGCGATTATATCGTATGCGCCAAACGTCAGTCGTGCGCTCTTTACGCCGGGGATTCTCGATATCTCGTCGAGGACATACTCTTCGGCACCCAAGTCGCAGTTGAGCAGCACGTATCCAGAGTGCATGTGAGCGTGGCAATTGTTGGGAGTTTTAAAGTATATCATCGGTATGCGCGGTATGGTGTCCACCCCCGCAGGAATTCGGCGTGGGTATTATCAGAGGACCTGCTTGCCGTGCTCTGTGGGCACGATTTTTCGCGCAGCGTCAGGGAACTCGGAGTCGAACTGGCGGCCGTGCTGTATCCGGTCAAGCGCGACTGCCAGTGCTGCAATTTCCGAGTGTGGCTGGCTTCCAACTGCCACGTTATAGTCGGCAATGTCATAGACATCACGGGGGACCTTTTGCGCGCCGATGACTATCAGGACAGAGTCGTTTGCGGCAATCTCGTCTGCGACATCGCCGATCCTCGAGCCGTACATCGTTAGGTGGACTATTGTCTGGCCGCGCTCCTTTGCATCACACAGTATGTCGCGCCAGGAATCTGTCGGCTCGACCTCAAAGCTGCCGCCCCAGGTCTTGCAGACGTCCCGGACAGTCCGTACAATGTCGGGGTTGATGTCGCTCATATAGATCCTAGAGGCGCCAAACGCCCTAGCGACGAGGGCCGCATGCGTCGTGACACGGTCGTCGCGGACTATGCGCTGTCCTATTCGCAGCACGCTTATTGTCATGTGTCGTTGCCCCCAATTACCGCAGAAAGCCTCTGCTTTAAAGAGTCCAGCCCGTCGCCGGTGGATGCGGATATTCGCACGGCCTGCGCGGCATCATCCAAAACGGACTCGGCTAGCAGGTCAAGCTCTTCTGGGGCCACCAGATCCGCCTTGTTTAGCGCGACGATGATCCTTGCAGGCTCGACATCAAGCTCGGCAAGCGTCCTTTTACAGTCTGCCATCTTTGATTTTGCAAGCGGGACAGGGTCGCTTGCATCGACGACTAGGATTATCGCATCTGCATGGGTCATCTCTTCGAGCGTGGACTTGAATGCCTCAATCATGAATGCAGGGAGGTTGCTGATAAAGCCGACAGTGTCAGATATGAGGTGGTCGGTGCTGCCAAACGTGGTGCGCCGGACGGTGGTCGCAAGCGTCGTAAAGAGATCCTCGCTGCGCTCCTTGTCCTCACCCGTAAGCGCATTAAATAGCGTGGTCTTGCCAGACGACGTGTACCCCGCAAGCGAGACCGTGCAAAGTCCGGTGCGCCGGCGCGACGTGCGGTGCAGCTCGCGCCGCTTTGCACTAGTCCGGAGCTTTGCGCGGACCGACTCCATGCGGTGGCGTATGTCGTTATAGTATACGTCGACTTCGAACTTGCCTATTCCCATGAATCCGGGCTGCTCGCCCATCTTTGAGAGGCGCACCTTTTCTCTTGCGTGCAGCATTTCATACCGGAGCTGTGCTAGACGCACCTGCTGGCGCGACTCGTCACTTGATGCCCGAAGCTCGAATATTTCCAGGATCAGTGCGGTACGGTCAAGAATCTTGATCTTTAGCTGTGATGCAAGGTTATAGTTTTGGCTTGGCCTCAGCATTGCGTTATAGACGACGACGTCCGGGTGCAGCCGGCTCACCGACTCGCCAATGCTCTCAACGAGCCCCCCGCCCATCCCGTACTTTGAGGTCGGGTTCAGCGAGTGCATGATCTTTTTTGTCACTTGGTATCCGGCAGACTCACACAGCAGCACCGCCTCGTCAAGATCCGACCTTGATGTTCCAGAGACCAGTATTGCACAGAGTTGGCGGTTCAGCTGCCCCACCTATGCACTGCGGGTTGCAAGCGACGTGACGCGCTCTATGTTCATGTTTAGGACGACTTCGGATATGTCGCTTGCATACTCTGCTATGCGCCTAATGTCTTCTGCCATCCTCCGTGCGCGATAGCTCTCCTCGGTCCTAGCCTTTTGTGCTGACTCTAGGACCGACTTTTCCAGCTTTGCCAGGTCGCCGGTGCCGACGGTCCTCTCTGCTAACGCATAGTCCTGCGTAAAAAGCGCCAGACACGAGTCATCAAGCGTGCGCGAGGCATATTCTGCCATTGGCCGGAGCCTGTCGGCAAGCTTTTTGTTTATTCCGCTGTCAACCTCGATGAGAATCCGTGCCACTGCGACTGCGTGGTCGCCGGCGCGCTCGATGCTCTTGACGACCAGGCGGTAGTCCAGACAGTTGCGTGCGTTTCCGATCCCAAGCTCGCGCAGCACGCCCTCGTCATCGACTGCAATCTTTAGCTGGCGGATTATATAGAATCCAAACCTGTCGACCTCGTCATCGGTGTTGATGACGTCGCGTGCCAGGCCGGTGTCGTTGTTCTCAACGGCAGTCATCGCATCGGCGAGCATCGACTTTGAGAGGTGGAGCATGCGCTTGAACGCACCAGAGACGGATAGTGCAAGCGTGTCCACGAGGATCTGGATCGTGATTCCGCGGCTAGAGTCTGATATTATTTCTGCACCCATCAGTGTGTGCCGGACCGTGTCCTTTATGGCCGCACGCTGTGTTGCGCCAATGGGTGAATCCCCCCACGTGACGTGTATCGTCGAGTACCCCTGGAGATAGAGCGATATTATCTTGCGGACGGTGACTGCCGGTGCATCCCTTCTCTTGATGCTCACGGTAATCTCGGAGCTGTTTGCAGTATCACCGGTTGCGCGCTCGTGGGGCAGTGATATGAGCATCGATGATGTGCCGCGCTGTGAGACAATGATCGGGTCGCCCCGCTTGAGGCCCATCTGCTCGACCCACGGTTTTGGGAGCGAGACAATGTATGACGACTTGCCGGTAAACTGGATCTTGCGAGTCTCACCCTTCATCGAGTATATAGCACGCCCTGCTCTATATAGACAGATCGCAGGTCATACCCAAAGTATGCAAAAACCCGACCAAAAACAAAGGACACCAGAATGATCGAGCCATGTCTAGAGCAAGAACTCTGTCTTTAGGTTTGAATAAAACCTCTGCATGTTGGCGCGTATCGCAGGCATCCTCGGGCCTGCCTTTTCGGATATGACGCCGGGATCGATGCCCATCTTGCGCCTTATCTCGTGACCGGCAGCACCCACCCACGAGTCAACCATCCCCTGCCCCACCTCTAGGTGGAACTGGAGCCCCACCGCACGGCCTATCCGAAACGCCTGGTTTTCATACGACGCAGAGTACGCCAGCCGCACAGCATCCTTTGGAAGATCAAACGTATCAGAATGCCAGTGAAACGCCTCAAATGGGGCAGAGAGGCCCGACATTAGCGCATCGTCGGGGTTGGGAAAAATATTCCCATACAGCCCGATCTCGGGAACCTTGCCGCGATAAACACTGGCGCCGCATGCACGTGCTAGCAGCTGTGCACCAAGGCACACTCCGATGACAGGCAGGTCGGCGCCAACATACCGGCGCAGTATTTCCTGCTCTGAGCCGAGGTACCCCAAATCGTCGTTTGCACTCTGCGGACCGCCAAGGACAACCAACCCGTCAAACATTTCGGATGGAAACTTGCCGTGCCTGGCATCAACCGTATGCAGATCAAACCCGTCGTCCCGGAGCAGGCTGCCAAGCAGGCCGGGCCCTTCGAGCGGCGAGTTTTGGAGGATGAGAATAACTGACATTGTCTAGTTCTGCGACATGCAGCACCCGGACGGCAACCCTACGGCCATACGCCGCGGTGCTCAAAGGCTTCTAGGACGCGCCCCACTGCAAGCACCATTGCGGCCTTTCGCATGTCGATCTTGTGCTTTTTGGATAGTGCGTGCGTGTCGCGGAATCCGCGCACAATCTGCGCCTCCATCTTTGAGGCAACATCATCAAAGGTCCAATAGTAGCCCATGTTGTTTTGCACCCATTCCAGGTACGATATACACACGCCCCCAGAGTTTGCTAGAATGTCGGGGACCACCATTATCTTTTTGCGGTAGATCACTGGGTCCGCATCAGGCAGAGTGGGGCCGTTGGCCGCCTCGCCGATTATACGGCAACGCAGTTTTGCGGCGATTTTCTTGTCGATCTGGTTTTCAAGAGCTGCCGGTATCAGGATGGTGCACTTTGTGGTCAATAGATCCTGCGTCGTAATCTTTTTGCTTCCCGGAAGGCCGACTACGGTGCCCTTTTTCTGTTTCCATTCCTCGATCTTTGCCATCTTTGCGCCCCGTGGAATTGATATCGAGCCACGCGAGTCACTTACTGCGATGATCTTTGCTCCCTGCTTTTCAAGGTACTCGCCTGCAAATATCGCCGCGTTTCCAAATCCCTGCAACGCCACGGTTGCTCCGCGCATCTTTATCTTTAGTACACGGGCCGCCTCTCGCACACAGTGCGCGGTTCCAAGTCCGGTTGCAACGTTGCGTGCAAGCGAGCCGCCCATGGGTATCGGCTTGCCGGTAATGACCCCCAAGAGGCGCCTGTTGTTGTTCATCTTTGAGAACGTGTCCATTATCTGCGTCATCTCGCGGCCCGTGGTGTAGACGTCGGGGGCCGGAATGTCTTTTTCTGGGCCGATTATCTCTGATATCGCGTATGCAAAACCGCGTGTGAGGCGCTCAAGCTCGCCGGCGCTTAGCTTTTCCTTTTTGGGGTTTACAAATATCGCGCCCTTTCCCCCACCAAGCGGGACGTCGACTACGGCACACTTCCACGTCATCCATGACGACAGCGCCATGACCTCGCGCTCCATGTACTCGACTCCACCCTCTGGATCAAAGTATCGTATGCCGCCCTTGTAGGGCCCGCGGTCATTGTTGTGCTGCGAGCGAAAGCCGATAAAGACGCGCATCTTGCCGTTGTCCATCCTGACGGGTATCTTTACCCGAGCCACGCGGTTGGGGGTTGCAAGGTATTGGCGTATGCCCTTGTCCCTTATCCCAAGAATGTCGCATGCGTCATTAACCTGTTTGGTTGCATTAAGAAACGGATCATTGCCAGCCAAGCGCGGTCAGGCCGGCAACTGGGTATGGCGTATTTAAATCTGCCACAGTATTGCAACCTAGGGCACCCCGTATTCATAATCCTCCTTCATGTTTTGGACAATCAAACAGCGCCTAGCCCAATGCAATGTCTGACTCGAATCTCAAGTAATGAGTATCGCAGGCTTGAACGGACGTGCCGCCTTTGCCTTGTTCTTTGGATCAGCGATCTCGGGATCAGATTCAGAATAGACCGTCAGGCCAACGCCAAACTTGTCCCGGACTAGGCCGGCCAGTGCAGAGCTGTACAGAGTCGCCTCGTCAAGCTCGGCAGCATCAAGCCGTACTTTTTTGTCCCTAGACGTGGTGGATAAAATGTCGACTAGTGCGCGTTTTACATAATCTGCATTGCGTCGGATGCCCGCAGTCTGCTCGGACTCGCCTAGCATGCGCATTATAGAAGAGAGGTCTGCCCCACCCTTTTGCGCTGCACCTAGCATTGCCCGATATGCAACTAGCTTGTCGCTGCTTGCAACATAGAGTGTTATCTGGGACGGGGTGATCTTTGTCAGATCAAGGATCCTCTGAATGTCCCGGATGGCAGACTCTAGCAGGGACTCGGAGCACAAGAGAACCGAGTCGCCGGCGCACAGAGTCTCCGGCCATGCAGAACTAGAAGCGGCACCGTCGTTGCCAAGCATCTCCCACATTTCATCGGCGACATGCGGCGCAAATGGGGACAAGAGTGCGGCGCGCACAGACCAGGCCGCACGCAGTGCGCCATGGTTTTTTGCATCAGGACTCCGGTGTGCATGCCATGCAAGCGCAGAATCAATGTCAGAGAGTATCTTTCCAAGCGCCTCGCGCATGCGCATCTTTTTGATCAGATCACTTACCTCGGAGGATATCTCGCGCATTCTTGCCCCAAGCCACAGGTCAATGCCGGACTCGGCACCGTCCCGGCCGGACCCGGAGAGGTGTGCGCATTCACGCATCATCGACTCTAGTTTTGATGAGGAGGCGCGGACATGCTCAAACTTGAACTCTGCATCCTGGAGCAGCTCAGCAGACATCAGTATTGCCAGGCGTATGGGGTCTGCGCCATACTTGTGTATGGCCTGCCTGAGAGGCACTGTATTGCTCATGGATTTTGACATCTTTTTGCCGTCCATCATGACAGAGCCGTTGACGATTATCTGCCTTGGCCAGTGCTCCTTGGGAAATATCATGGCGTGGTTGAATATGAAAAATGACAGGTGGTTTGGGACAAGGTCCCGGCCCGAATGCCTAGAGTCAACCGGATAGAAATAGGAAAAGGCGTCCCGGATCTCGTCTAGCGTGCCAGAATCCATGCCGCACATTGAGGCAGTACCTGCCGCATCGCCCTGACCAAAAAAGACATAGTCAAAAAACCGGTCGCCAAGCGATTCAGGCTTTATCTTGGCGGCGTTGACAAAACGCGAGATGACATAGTATGCCATGTATATGACAGAGTCAGACAAGCTCTCTACTGTCCATTCCGAATCCCACGGAAGCCTTGTTCCAAGCCCCGTCTGCCTTGCACACGCACGCTCGCGCAGCCACCCAAACACATAGTCAAACTCGGGGCGCATGTCAGAGGGCACGATCTCGATTCCCTCAAGACACTCTTTTGCAATCTCTTTCCACTCTGGGTTTGAATAGTCCAAGAACCACTGGTTGTCAAGTATGTGGACTACGCACTGCTCCCCGCACCTACAGTGTACCGGCGCGTTTGAGAACTCGTACATTACCTGCGGGCGGCCGGTCTGGATGCCTGCAAGCCATTTTGCCGACTCTGTCTTTGCAGTAGATGCGCGCATCCCGGCAAACACGCCAGCATTATCAAGCATTACAGAATTCCGGTACTCGTCAGCATAGACTTTTTTTGTAATCTCATCAAGCCTCGGGTCAAGCTGGTCGGCGATGCCGGACTCGCGGACAATCTTTTCAGCAGGGCACTGCCCGGATGACCCGCCAGAGGACATTATCTGAATGGGGGCAATCCCGGCTACCGTCGTTGATGGCTCGCCGTCGTTGCGTTTTTTGAGGTCCTCAAGGGCCTGATAGTCATAGGGCGCATGCGCGGGCACCGACATTACTGCGCCCGTGCCTGTCTCACCGCGCACAAAGCCTGCCAAAAGTACCGGCACCGTTCTCCCTATTCCCGGTATCTTGGCATTGTGTCCCACAAGATCCGAGCCGCGCACGGGAGTGCCGCCGTCGGGGCGGCGCGCACCACATGCAAGGTGGTCCATCTTGTCGGCGCATTCAGAGCTTACAAGCCACGTCTTATCCTGGACCCTTACCGGGTAATAGTCAATGTCTGGATTGACCCACATGTTTGTCACGCCATAGATTGTTTCTGGGCGCATTGTTGCAGCAGGCAGTATGCGGCCGTCGTCAAGCTCTGCGCGCACAATCACATACTCTACAAAGGCAGGCTCGACGTCCCCAAGCGTGTCGTGCTGCGAGACGGGGTTTTTGTCGCGTGCGCACCATCCCACCGGGTGTGACCCCTGGACGATCATCTTGTGGTCGCGCAGTAGGCGGACCTGCCATTCAATGAACTTTTGATACGCCGGATCAATTGTCGTAAACTCTCCGCTCCAGTCTATCGAGTAGCCCATCTCGATCATCCCGGACTTTATCTCCTTGTGAAAATAGCTGGCAATCTTTACCGGATCCGCAAATGTCGCCACAACGTCCCGGGGCACGCCGTAAATGTCCACAATGCTGTTGATAATGTCAGCATCGCCTGATTCTATCCTTTCTGCCATTCCAAGTATCGGGGTTCCCGTATAGTGGAATGCCATGGGAAAGAGCACGTTGTTGCCGTGCATCCGCTCAAAGCGCGCATGGACGTCGGCCAGCGTGTATGTGCGCCCGTGTCCGATGTGTTGCGGTGAGTTTGGGTACGGGTATGCAACTGTGATGAACTTTTTGTTGCGCGCATGATCGACTTTGACAAACTCGGTGGCGCGCCAGCGCTGCTGCCACTTTGATTCCAGTTTTGCCCAGTCAGTCATTGCCCCACTCGCCTACCCGGAGGCAATCTCCTCGGCCCGCCTTATGGCATCGCGCATCTTGGAGGCATCGGTCCCCCCTCCCTGCCCAAAGCGCTCGTTTCCACCGCCAGAGCCGCCAAGGACGGCGGCAGTCTCGCGGACGAGGGTGCCTGCACTCATCTTGCCAGAGGCGTCTGCGCCCGAGTATGCCACGATTCGTATGCGCGAGTCCTCGTTGATCAGTGCAAGGTAGACAAGCCTCGGCTCGACTAGTATCGCCTTTGAGCCCACCGCTATGTGGTATTCGGAATCCAGCTCGTCATCGATTGTTGCATAGAGCATGATGTTGCCAATCTTTTTGGCAGCACCCACTGCCGCTGCTGCTGCCGGCTCTGATGAGCGTCGGATCAGGCTTTTGGTCCTGGTGCGCAGCAACTCTGCATTTGCAAGCGTCCTCTCTACGGACTCGGCGATCTTTTGCCTGTCGGCACCCAGTGCGGCACCGACCCGCTCTAGGCTCTGGTCCTGTCCCTGTATGTACGATATGGCCGCATCGCCGGCTGCAAAGACGAGCCGGATTGTGCCGTCTTGTATGCGCTCTGTGCGCATTATCTTTACCAGCCCGATCTGGCCGGTTCTCTCTGTGTGCGTCCCGCCGCACGCCTCGACATCAAAGTCGCCCACGCTTACAATTCTGACAGTCTTGACTGGCACGACTCCGCCCTGGTATATGCGGAATCCAAACTTGGACTCTGCATCGCGGCGAGAATACGAAGAGACTGTCACCGGCAGGTTCTTGCGCACTATCGAGTTTGCAAGCGATTCTATCTCTGAGACCTGTTTTGCAGTCAGAGCGGAGTGGTGTGTAATGTCAAGGCGGGCATACTTTTCATCCTTGAATGCAGAGTGCTGCCAGACCCACGACCCAAGAACCTGACGTGCAGACGAGTTGAGTATGTGCGTGCACGTGTGGTGTATAGTTATGGCGCTGCGCCGGGCAGAGTCGACCATGCACTTTACAGTCTGCCCCTCCTCGGGAGCCCCGCCATCTAGTTTGTGGATGATTATTCCTGCGTGCACGGTGACGTCTATGACCCGGAACCCGCCGATGGTTCCAGAATCAGGCTCTTGTCCCCCGCTTCGCGCATAAAACGATGTGCGATCCAAGACGACATAGTCCCCGCCTGCACGCATGACGCGTGCATCAAACTCGTGCGGGTCATCTCCGTAAAAGAGCGGCTCCGTCCTTTGCAGGCCCGCAAGCTCGGCATTTTGCTCTGGGATTTTCTGGGCTGCTGGCTGGTGAAGCTGGTCAATGCGCCCATAGAACTCTTGGGGGATCTCTCTTATGGCGCCGATCTCTTTTAGATAGTCCGGCGGGACGCCGTCGGACTCGTACAGCGTTACCAGCTCGTCGACTGTGGGTGCGGACTTGGATGCGCGCATCTTTGTTGCAATCGATTCGACCCTAGTGCGCATCTCTGAATACCTGCCGGTCTCTATGCCGATTATCTCCTTGATCTCCGAGGCTGCCTCGCCAAGCTCTGGATACGTGCCAGACAGGTATTTGACGTGCAGGTCTACTAGCTCGTCAATGTCGTGGCTGCCCCGTAGGTGTACAAACTGTGCCATCATGCGCCGCAAGAGAACGCGGAGGTTGTACCCGCCCCCCACGTTGCTTGGAAGCGCGCCGTCAGTTATTGCAAACGCAAGTGTACGAAGGTGGTCGGCTATCAGGTATATCCTCTCCAGCGGGGCAATGACGTCGGCCTCAAACGACTTTGTGACCCCGGTACACGACAAGAGTGCGCCGGCCCGCGCATCAGAGATACCCTGACGCGTCATGTTGCGTCCGATAGCCCCAAAGTAATCACAGAGTACACGGTTGTCCAGTTCCACCCCGGCAGCATCTGTCATGTGCGAAACTATGGGTCCAAAACAACAGTCATACGCAGTCGGTGTCCCCATCGTCACCCACGCAAACCGTTCTAGTCCTGCACCCATGTCGATTACGCGGTGCTCTAGCTGCCGGCTCTTCTCCAGGCTTCCCTGAAACTCTGTAAATACGGCGTTGCCAAGCTCCAGCCCCCCGACAAAGTATTCAAGCGAGGAGCCAAACGAGCCGCCGCCGGACCACACGTCCTCAACAAATGTAATCTGCTTTTTTGGAATGCCGAGTGTGTCTGTGAGCATCTTGTAGTCAAGATCAATGCACTCGTCCTTCCAGTACCCCCCGTCGTCTGGCACGCTGAGCTGGCCTATCATGCAAAAGCTCGAAAAGTGGCGCCCAGTTATGCCGACGTTTCCAACGTCGTTGAACCGGAGGCACGTCTGCGGGACAATGACAGAGGGGGCAGGAAACACAAACTCGATTCCAGAGTCCGTCACGCGCTGAAAGTTGACAACAGAGGCGATGGTAAAGTAGAGATCCTCGCGCCACCGGCTTACAACGGGGTACCGGCTTACTGATTCGTGGCCGGCGTCCACAAAGAACGACTCGACCTGCCTCCAGGCCGCAGCATAGTCAAGGCGCTTGGACGTCGGCGGGTTGCCGATAAACGAGTATGCATCATCGACGTCGTCGTCCGGGCACACCTCCTTGAGCGGGTCCTGGCTCCAAAAGTATCTCGGGCACTTTGTACATTTTTTGCGCTCAAATCCCTGGTCTTCAAAGAGTTTGACCCGATAGTACGAGTCGGGATCCTGGGAGAACTTTGCCAAGAGTGCCGCCTTGTCCATACACAACGCAACACGGGGCCCGTATTAAGAAATTGTGTTGAATGCGACCTCTGATTGCAGTCACGGTATGGCGGACACGGCCTTTCTGTCCATCGGCCCGCACGCCGTTGCAAGACCCCATCAACAAGAGTTCAGGCCGCCGGACCAATTTGGGGCCTGCCATATCCGGCAGTACCGGCAGGCATTATGCGCTGAGATGGCAGCGATGGATTAAATACAAACACAGGTACCGCCTGCACCGTGTTTACCAAAAAGCGCTCACTAGTCGAGGGTGCACACGTGTTTGTCAGGGTACGGGCCAAGGAGATGACAAAGTTTGTAATTGGCGTGGCAACTGGCATTGAGGGCGCAAGGGTCGGCGTTGCAGGGGTCATGATAAACCCCGTCGGGCTGTACAACAAGGTGTCCCAGGGCAAGGCAGGAGCTCGCTCAAAGGAGATACTTGCCGAGCCCACACCCGAGAGCTGTGTGTTTGCCCTCATATACAGGGTGGAGCACGAGAGGTATTCTGGCGTATTTGATGTAAACGAGGACATTCACGTCATATCGCCACGCGACTATGCAATACTTGACGGGTGGGTCCGCGAGTCGCTCCCCGAACTCTTAAACGAGGTCCTCTCGCTGCCAAAGGGCTCAGAGCAGGACCGCGCCAAGGTCCGCCTGCGCCAAAAGATGGAGACCCTGCTAGACAAGAACCTCAGAAAGAATTTGTATTCGGTATGCAGGAGCCTCAAGATCCTAAACTGATTGCCAAACCCTCGCATAGTTTTATATAAAGCAGTCATGGCACCGCATTGAAATGGAATACGTCTATGCAGCACTTCTCCTGCACAAATTAAAGAAGGATGTGAGCGAGGAGAATGTTTCAAGCGTGATAAAGGCATCGGGTGCCGAGGTCAATGACGCACAGGTAAAGTCGCTCATTGCGGCGCTAGCTGATGTGAATATTGACGAGGCAGTAAAGAGCGCCCCCGTGGCGGCAGTAGCTGCAGCACCTGCGGCGGCCGCTGACGCACCGGCAGGAGATGCCAAAAAGGGCGGTAGTGCAAAGGAAGAGGCCAAAAAGGATGCAAAGTCCGAAGAGCAGGCAATCGAAGGTCTGTCATCACTGTTCGGATAGGATCGTATTTTTCCAAACTGGAATTTTTTAGTATTATAGCGTGGCCTATGCCGGCGTGTACTGCTTGGCAGAGCTGGCAAGCCCGCGTGCCGCAGAGTCGGCCCGCTGTATCACACTCTCAACGGTGTCAGGCGAGACGTATCCGGACTCGGATGCAACGGACTCTGCACTGCGCGCTGCGCGTGCAAGCAGCGTTGCAACGTTTTCAGGCGTAATGTATCCGGCCTCGATACTAAGCGATACTGCCTCCTGGTGCGCCCGGCCAATCTCTTCTCTGAACGCCTCGACGTCAATGTATAGATCGTCACGCGTATAGATGACGCCTGCCTCTAGCGCACCTGCAAGCTCGACGCCGGCCTCTACTGGTTTTATCTCGAGCTTGCCAAGGAGGGCTGCAAGCTTTGCAGAGATCGTCTCGCCGCGCTTTGCAGCTACCGTGTCCTTTGTTATCCATATCGTGCCCTGGTCAATCTTTGTCGGTATCTTTGCCTCCTTGAATTCTGTGAGCATGGGTCCCGGGGCCACGCCGGTGTTCTTTGCAGGCACGATAACGTCGATGCTGGCCTTGTCCCCCCCGCGTGCCTCTAGCATTATCTTGTTCTTTGCCAAAAGGACGTTGAGCTTGAACGGGGACATGTTTGTAAACATTAGCATGCACTGCCCCACGATCTGCTCGGACATGTCCCGGATTCCGGGCAGCTCAAGCGCGGCAAACGCCTTTTTGCTGACCTTGTTCTTGATGCTGACAAACTTTACCTCGTCTCGGAGCTTTTTTCGCAACGTGAGCATCTGCGATGCGCGCACCTTTTCCAGCTTTACTAGCGCCACTACGCCGTACTTTGTCGGCATCTCTTGTAGCTGCGAGTACATCTGGGTTTTGTTGTCTGGCCATGACTGGCGGTTTTCATACATCTCACTTTACCTTTGCTACCAGATGGACCGCCTTGCCCATAGTTGTCTTTATCATGATCTTTTTGATGTTCTTTTCCCCGTTGGGCAGCTTTTTCTCAACAGAGCCAAGAATTGCCAGGGCGTTGGAGGCAAGCGCAGAGTCTTCCATGGACTCATCACCAATCTTGCACGACAGGGACAGCGAGTTTCGCAGTCGGATCAGGGTTGATGCGCGAAACCGCTCAAGGAACGACTCGATGGACGCGTTAAACGGCACTGGCGTGGGCATCTTGCCGCGGGGTCCGAGTATCTGTCCTAGCACTTTGCCGACCGTAGGCATCAGCTTTGTGTCTGCAAGGAAAAAGTCGTACTTGTTTACAAACTTGCGGGACTCGCGCTTGTTGTCGCCAAGCTGGTTGAGCTCGTTGATGTCGATTACCTTGTCGGCCTTTGCATCCTTTGCCTTCAAGCCCATGTCTCCGGACGCCATGACGCACACGGCTGCCGGCGAGCCAGAATGCGGGAGCTGGACGACCTCGTTTAGTGCAAAGCCCTTTTTGACATCAATGTCACGAAATACGACAATCATCTCCAGTGACTGCCTGAACTTGCGGGCGCCTGCTGCCTCCCGGGCATTCTTTATTAGGACTAGCATGTCTGATTCGCTTATCATTTGTACAAAACCGCTTGCCAACCCACTTAAAACCGTTGTTGCTGTCCACTAACGGATGTTAGGAACTGACACGCATCGACTAGGAGTGACCGCGCACCCCACCATCGCTTCACCTGCGTGCCGAGCCGGGGAGAACATTGCCCCTTTGGCCAGCACGTTCCTGCTGGCATTGACGTCTCGGTCGACGTACAGTCCGCACATGCACCGCACCATTCGGCCCTCTTCGGCTAGCTTTTTGCCACATACCGAGCACTTTGAGCT
>JAHRAL010000030.1 GCA_020027325.1 Cenarchaeum sp.
GCACGAACATTTGCGAATTTAATCTGACACATTAAAGGCATGATGACCACACCACACCGTCAATTTTGGCATACTTGCAGAACACGATGCCTGTCATTAACAAATATGCCGTATGGGTGGGATATAAATTCTGTCTCTGCGAACAGGCGGCCTCATACGCACGGCGCATTCTTAATGCAAATATACCACCAGTGCCCCCGCCATGGCGGTAGCAGGGAGGGCTGGGGTGCTAGCCGTGCCCCATTCTGAAACCGGCTATAAGCAGAGGCCAGTAACTGGTGGGTAAACCCATAGTCTGGTGGTTCCCGCTTGGCGTACGGATGTGAAGCCACGCCGGGGCGGGTGGTTGCAGCGCGAGCGTCGCCTGAAGGGGCACACACTACGTGCGAACCGTCGAAATGGGTCAGGTCCGGGAGGGAGCAGCCCTAAGTCGGAGCATCCACGCTTCCCCGTCAACGTGGTGGATTTTGTATGCCTTGAGATGGGGCCATCGGGTTATGGCAGGACCGCCGGATCTGCTACCATAATTTATTTGGGTATGGACGGTGCGCACACGCATGGACGTCTTTGCAGGGCAGCCGCAACGATCATTTGCAGATCTTGCAGCTGTTGCCGGACCTGCGCGCAACACGCTGTCCGAGCTGCGCAGGTTCTGTCTCGGCCTTGGGGACAATACAGTCGAGCATGTCAGGGCCCACAGGGTGGTCTTTGGCAGGTCGATGGCGATGCGGTGGTTTGCAGACATTTCAGCTGATAACGGCACAGTCATGGTAAAGGTCAACGAGGGGAGGAGGCGCGAGCCGACCCTCATCGAGGTCCGCACCGGCGCAGATACTGGTGCTGCACGCGATGCAATAGCTGCTGCATACGCACGCGTCTAGTCGCGTATGTCAAACGACGAGAACCCGCCCTCGGGCTCTTGGTCGTCAATCTTTACATCATCAACACGCGCCTCGTCGGGGCCCTGGCGGCACCACTCTATTACGCGCCCGACATTGTCCGACTCGCCTTCGATTACGGCCTCTACGTCGCCGTCCTCTAGGTTGCGCACCCACCCGTTGACTCCGTGTATGGACGCGGTCTTTTGCATGGTCAGCCGGTAGTATACGCCCTGGACCAGGCCGCTAACGCGTATGTGTACACGCCTTTCTGTCATAACTCGTCAATGACCCCACGTGTTAATTAGCCTTGGGAATCGCACGCGCAGTATTCCTATCTGCGGTCCTTGATCCTGGCCCTGCCGGTCTTTCTTGCGGCAATGCTGCCGACCTTGGCACCGGGCGGCGCATCACGTGATACGGTCGAGCTCTGACCGACGTGCTGGTGCCTTCCGCCACCGTGGGGGTGGACGTATGCGGCCTGTGCCACTCCGCGGACAATCGGATACTTGCGCCCGCGCGATCTGAACTTGCGCCACTTGTTGCCGGCACTCATGTACGGGCGCTCGCCGGCACCGCCTCCTGCCAGGGTCCCGATCATGGCGCGGTTCTTTGGGTTCAGCGTGGTGCGTTTGCCTGACGGGAGCTTTACGATTACGCCCTCTTCTCCGTGGGAGAATATCGTCGCATTCGCACCTGCCGACTTTACAAACATGCCGCCATCGCCATACCTGCGCTCTATATTGCAGACCGTGGTTCCGTCGGGAATGTTTTGTATGCTGATTACATTGCCGTCCTCGGACTTTGCATCAAGGCCAAAGCTCAGGACGTCCCCCTTTTTTGTCCCAAGGACTGCCGGGACGTACGAGGTCCGCCCGTTGTCAAACTCTACTCTTGCCAGTGGCGCATCGCGGCCGCTCTCGTGCACCAGGTCGACTACCTTGCCGGTGTGGCTCTCAGATAGCGCAAAGTCGGGGTATTTGGCAGCTGCAATCTTGTGCGTCTTTGCGGCCCGGAACTGCATTCCGCCTCTCCCGCGCCTTCTGACAAGGGGCCTCTTACCCATGAGCGCACACCAGATCATGCGGATTTTAAGCTTGTGGGAAAACGGGGCCGCCAGCTTGCCCGCGCCGTGAATTCTGACAAAACTATAAAAATAAAGACTGAAAACACCACTCCATGGGCCAGGCAATAAACCTCAAAGTGCTCGAGGCATATACACGCGACGTGGGCCGGGGCGTGGCCAGGCTTGATTATGACTCGATGGACAACATCGGCGCCTCAACAGGGGACGTCATCGAGATAAAGGGCAAGAGGCGCACGGTTGCAAAGTGCCTCCCGCTCTATCCGTCAGACGAGGGCAAGGGAATAATCCGCATCGACGGGCTTGGGCGGAACAATTCCGGCATTGCAATCGGCGATGCCATTGCAGTCAAAAAGATAAACGCGGTTCCTGCCGACAAGGTCGTCGTAGCCCCGCTTGAGGCAATACCCCCCATAGACGAGAGGTACCTGGCCGACGCACTCGAGTCGGTCCCGCTGATAAAGGGGGACAATGTCATGGTCCCGTACTTTGGCGGCCGCCTGACGTTCCAGGTCGTAAATGTCACCCCGGCAGCTGACGCAATACTCGTTGCACAAAAGACCGTATTCCACATTGCAGAAAAGGGTGAGACGCTCCGCGGCGTCCCGCAGGTCACATACGAGGACATTGGCGGGCTGACAGACGAGATCAAAAAGGTGCGCGAGATGATCGAGCTCCCGCTGCGCCACCCAGAGATATTTGAAAAACTCGGAATCGAGGCGCCAAAGGGCGTGCTGCTATACGGCCCGCCGGGAACCGGCAAGACGCTACTTGCAAAGGCAGTTGCCAACGAGAGCAATGCGCACTTTATCAGCATCTCGGGCCCGGAGATTATGAGCAAGTTTTACGGCGAGTCCGAAGCCCGGCTGCGCGAGATATTCAAAGAGGCGCGTGAAAAGTCACCGTCGATAATATTCATCGACGAGATTGACTCGATTGCACCAAAGCGCGAAGAGGTCACAGGCGAGGTCGAGCGCAGGGTAGTCTCGCAGATGCTCTCGCTCATGGACGGCCTAGAGGCACGGGGCAAGGTCATCGTCATATCTGCAACAAACAGGCCAAACGCAATAGATCCTGCGCTGCGCCGCCCGGGAAGGTTTGATCGCGAGATCGAGATAAAGGTCCCAAACAAAAAGGGCCGCAAGGACATTCTCTCAATCCACACGCGCAACATGCCGCTGACTGACGACGTCAATGTGGACAAGATTGCCGGGATCAGCCACGGCTATGTGGGTGCGGACCTAGAGTACCTGTGCAAAGAGGCCGCAATGAAGTGCCTCAGGCGGCTGCTGCCCGAGATCAACATGGAGGCCGAAAAGCTCTCAGCCAAGACCTTGGACAAGCTCACAGTCAACGGCGATGACTTTCAAAAGGCCATAGTCGAGGTGACGCCGTCGGGGATGCGCGAGGTATTCATCGAGAATCCGGACGTCCAGTGGGAGAACGTCGGCGGACTCACAGAGGTAAAGCGCGATCTACAGGAGGCAATCGAGTGGCCTATGAAGTATCCGGCACTCTATGACAAGCTCGGCCACAAGATGCCCCGCGGAATACTCTTGCACGGCCCGAGCGGGACGGGCAAGACGCTCCTTGCAAAGGCCGTCGCCACGCAGAGCGAGGCAAACTTTGTCTCTGTCCGCGGCCCCGAGCTGCTATCAAAGTGGGTCGGCGAGTCCGAGCGCGGAATCCGCGAGATATTCCGCCGTGCGCGGCAGGCATCACCGTGCGTGATATTCTTTGACGAGATTGACTCGATAGCCCCGTCTCGCGGCGTCGGCGGCGAGACTGCCGTCACAGAGCGCGTCGTCTCGCAGCTCTTGACCGAGCTGGACGGGATGGAGAACCTTCACGGCGTCGTGGTCCTGGCCGCGACCAACCGCGTCGACATGATTGACTCGGCGCTCCTGCGCCCGGGCAGGTTTGACAAGATCATCCAGATCGGCCACCCCGACAAGTCGAGCCGAAAGTGCATACTAGAGATAAACATGAAGGACATCCCCGCAGTGACTGACAAGGCCGACCCCGAGCACGTCGACTTGGACAAGATAGCCGAGATGACTGACGGGATGAGCGGGGCTGACGTGGCCTCAATATCCAACACGGCAGTCTCCATAGTCATACACGAGTACCTTGATACGCACCCAGATGTAAAGACCGTCGAAAAGGACTCTGAAAAGGCGCGTGTCACAATGCGCAACTTTGAGGACGCAGTCAAAAAGGTCCGCGAGCAAAAGGACCTAAAGATGTCGCAAAAAGTCGTCACACCGTACGTGTCCTAGGCGGGACACTGTTTATGAGCTGCCCAGCTTTAGATCCACGTTTGGTGCGTCGGGTGCACCTGCAATGTTGATCAGCCCGCCTCCGCGGAGCTGCTCGATGAGCTGGATGACCTCCTTTTCGATCTGGCCGCGCTCGTATCCGGTGCTCTTTGCAAAGAGATCCACGAGCTCTGTTATCTTTCGCGCCCCGTTGCACGACTTCCAAAAGTCGACTATGGCCTGGTTCACCATGAACGCCTGGTCGTGGTCGTTGATCAGGGCAAGCGAGCCGTCCTCCTGCTTTACGAGCTTGCCGGTGCCCTGTGGGAGTGCGCGCTCATAGTCTATGGGTGCCGGCGTGTTGGCGTTGCCCATTCCCTTTAGCGTCTCGCGGGCCTCCTTTGACATGCGCTCCATGCTCCACGGGGGTTCCCACACAACGTCGACTTTGACCTCGCCGACGCCGCCCACCTTTTTGATATAGCGCGTCGCATCCTGGACGAGCGTGTCATGGAGCGGGCAGCCCCGCGTCGTCATTGTCATCTTGACGTTGACATTGTTGGCATCATCGACGTCGATGCCGTATATGAGGCCCATGTCTACAATGTTTATCGGAATCTCGGGGTCCATGCACTGCCTGAGCGAGTCCTCGACGGCCTTTGCGCTGACTGTTCCCATATTTGGCGCCCTTTTCAAAAAAAGGTTAAAAATGCTTGCGTCGGGGTGCTGGGTCGGATTTTAGCAATC
>JAHRAL010000047.1 GCA_020027325.1 Cenarchaeum sp.
GAACACAAACTAAGCTATTTGCTCAAGGAGCATGAAGGCGGTGTGTATGCTGGAATAATGCTAGAGCTGCAAGGTCTAGTCATATAGATACGATCCAAAGTTCATGCGTGTGGGTAATCTGTACGAAACAGGAACGCCATCAAATTCAGACAGAACCTTGTTGTCCGATAGTATAGATACGATCCAAAGTTCATGCGACTAGATAACCTGCCCGGAAGAGGGGGGCATTATACGTACAGGGAATCAAGTTATTATGACCCATAGTGCTAGTGCTTGGACATGAGTTCGCTCAAATTTTGTCTGGCAGGAGCGGAATTGTAGTCAATGTTTTTTAGGATTTTGTGCGAATTCTGCGACCTGTCGTCCCAAAATGCGATAATGACACCAAGGTATATTATGGATCGGGGTGTCTACAGCACATGAAAACGCAGTGGAAGATCATGTGTGCAAGTCAAGAGGTTTGCCCAGACGTCATAAAATCGTTGTCGGAATTGGGCTTTGTTCTTTTGAAAGAAACCCCAAACTCACCAGACAGTGATCTTGTAATGGTTAGTGATATTGAAAAGAAAGACATCCAAGCAAAAGGGGAGCAGATCCTCAAGTCATGCGGAGTAAAGGTACAGCAAGTCTTGGTTTCGGTCATTTAGATTTCCTATAAGGAAGTCTCCGAACATGCTGTTCCTTGTAACTGGCCGCGTGCTCAACGATGATGAGCTTGATTCACTTGATAAATGTCTAGGCAAAAACTGTAAATTCCCAGATCTGGAATATGGTATGGCTGGAAATATTCCACAGGGATATTGTGATTTACACATTGACGACAAAAAGACATTCAAAAAAAGAGTAAATGGGTTTAGAAAGAAACATCCCGACCTCGGGATTACCATAATAAACAGACGCAGATCTCAAAATGTATTGGATATTTTGATAAATGTCAGCACCCTGATCGGCGCCATTATTGGGCTTATCTTGGGCGCATTCGCCATATATCAATGGTTTTTGTAGTTTATTTTTATTTGAAATCGTACTTGTCAGTACTGTCTGTGTTGGGGGGGGGGGGAACGTCGTACTGCTTCCGCTTCCAAAGAGGGCACCGCAGTTGAACGTCGTGGAGCCCACATGGAAGATGTGAAAGAGACATCTTCTTGTATCATACTATGAGACGTGGGATCTGTTGAAAAAGGCAGTCTCAGAATACTGCCGGATCACAAGAGTCAACCTGGATTTGAGGACGTTCCTGTGCAGGAATGGTTATACCCGGTTGCATGAACTTTAGTTCGTATCTATAGTACGGGTATTCCAAAAGCTATACAGACTATTACTGTGAAATGCCCTATCTGATCCGCTTTATCTCGCCGGCAACGAGTGGCAAAAACGCGCCGACATCTGTCACTATTCCAAGGGCCTGCCATGTCCCGCGATCCATGAGCTTTGTGACCGTGGGCTGGTTGATGTCGATGACTACCACCTTTACGTTTGCAGGAAGCATGTTGCCTGTCGCAATAGAGTGGAGCATGGTTGAGACCATGAGCACCATGTCTGCCCCCTCTAGTGCCTTCCTGTACTGCCTTTGCGCCTCCATGACGTCTGTAATCACTCCGGGCAGGGGCCCGTCGTCCCTGATTGATGATGCAAGCACAAGCGGAACCCCCTTTTTGACGCACTCGTAGACGATCCCGCGCTTTAGCTTTTTTGATGCGACCATCCTTGCAAAAGAGCCTGCGGCAAACACAGAGTTTATCGCATCCATGTGGTTTCGGTGCCCGCGGACTGCCAGCGTGCCGTCGCGCACGTTCATCCCAAGCGACGTGCCCATCGTGGCATACTCTATATCATGGACTGCCAGGGCGTTGCCTGCAAGAACGGCATCGATCAATCCTGCACGAACCAGATACGCAACAGAGTCCGCCGCCCCAGTGTGCACGATTGCAGGGCCTCCTACCAGGACTATCTTGCCCCTGCGTTTTTTGATCTCTAGAATGTCTGCTGCAATGTGCCTTGCAATGTGGCGCGTCGGGCGCTCACTAGAGCTGCTGTTGCCCATAAACTCGAATACATTCACCCCCTCGCGCGGGCGCTCTAGCGGGGTTATCTGGACGCCGGACTCGCCGACTACAATCCTGTCCCCGCGCCTCACGTTGCGGATGGGAACGCACGTAGCACGGCGCCCCTTTAGCACGATGCACTTGTCCATCATGGGGTTGGCCACATCGACCCACGCGCCGCCGACCCTTACCTGCGTCTTGTTGTTGGTGGTACTGTAAAAGTCAGCAGGCATTACCATGTCCCTCGGGGCGGGCCGGGTCTTTGCATCATTGATCTCCTTTGATGTGGCCCCGTAGCGGTATATGGCCTCTAGTATGCGCTCTAGCTTTGCCTGGGTCTTGGCACTTACCATGAGGCGGGCATGGCTCTTGTCCTTTTTGCGGCGCCCGACGTCAATCTCCAGCACCTCAAACTCGCCGCCCATATCCATTACGGCATCAAAGACCTTGGCGAGGATCATCGAGTCAACGATGTGTCCCGAGACCTCTATCTCGCGCTGGTGGTTTGCCATAGACCGGCACACCCTGCGACTATATCTAAAACTTGCCCAAAGCCGCAGGCCCTAGACCGGCAGGATGACGTTGCCTGTAAACTCTGCAATCCCGTCTAGCTCGAGTTTCTTGGTTATCTCTGCCTTTTGGTCCCCAGAGACGTTTTGTGCAATCGCCTTTGCAATCCCGTGCTTGTCGACTAGGGCAAGGACGTATCCGGACTTTTCGGCCAAGACAAACCCCGGGGCATCAGAGATAAACGCATAGAGCGTCTCTTCTCCCACGGGCTCCCACGACGAAGTCTTTGTGTCGCGCAACGCAAGGGCCGGCAGCCCAGAGTCGTTGGTTATGGCATTAAGATAGCTCACAGCCTTTGCTGTTCGGCGCTGGCCCGTCCTGAGTGCTGAAAAATACTGCATGTCTGGCAATGGGTGCGACGATGTTATAACTGTGCAGACTGCCCGGACGCGCCGGTGTCAGGTGTCCTCGACTATGCGCTTTAGCCTGGCAAGTGACGTCTTGTATAGGCGGTTCATTGCCCCTCTGACCTGTGCAAAACCCGGCTGCGTTGTCGCCTTGGCTACAAAGTATGAGTGCCAGACAACGCGTGTGATGCCGCCGGGCCGGGGCTTTAGTGCTATTGTTGCATGGTACGCGCAGAGCGGCAGGCCGTCTAGCATTATGTATGAAAAATAACTCTGGTCCTTCCAGCCCGTTATGATCTCGCTGACAACACTCCCGTCATCAAACTCTATCTTGCGCTGCGCACCCACGCCGCCGGTGATGCGCCCGACAGGGCGTGTCTTTGTCACGCCGCTAACCCACGACTCTAGCTCCATTACCTTGCAGACAATGTCCCAGACACGCACGGTGCTAGCATGAATGTCTGTATATGATGAGGCACATCCACTATAATGTCTGCGAGCGGTGCCGTGCATTACGCATGGGACGACGTCCCCAACCATATTAAATAATCAAAAACGCATAAAACGCCCTTGCGGGCATGTCCATCACAATGGTGTTTGGATGGGGCAAAAAGCAGGCAAAAGCGCAGCATGCAGACGTCCCCGTACGCCGAAAGATTGCGCTAAAAGACATTGATTCTGCGCTCGAGGATCTCGTGGAGCAACGGCGTACGACACTTGTGGCCGAATACAGGGAGTCGCTGCCGCAGGTACGCCAGAGGCTAGAGGAAATGCTCCAGATTGCACACACGCTAGAGAACGAGACGCTGACAGAGTCAGAGACTGACCGGCACATTAGCGCGATTGTAGAGACCGGCAAGAACCAAGTAATATCGACGATAAAAAAGACGGCCGGCGGCAATGCCTTGGTTGTAGCCGAATACGACGATATTGCGTCTGTAAACCGCGAGATGCACAGGATACTAAAGATGATCGGCGATGTCCTAGGACGACAGACCCGGGTCATACACATATTTGCAAAAAAGCACGCCACGCAGCTAAAGCGCACGCTCTCAGAGCTAGACGATACACGCGACGAGCTTACAAAGTCGCTCAAAGAGCACGAGTCATTTGAAAATACCACCGCACAGCTCTCAGCAAAGG
Organism: Cenarchaeum sp.; assembly: GCA_020027325.1. Taxonomy (GTDB): domain Archaea; phylum Thermoproteota; class Nitrososphaeria; order Nitrososphaerales; family Nitrosopumilaceae; genus JAHRAL01. The sequence goes on from JAHRAL010000047.1 coordinate 4,106, forward strand.
TCGCACGCCTAAACTCTATGCACGCAACCATTGATCAGAGTAGTGCAAAGATAACAGATATGAAAAAGCAGATAGATTCGCACAACGACGTATCTGCATCATCTAGTGCAAAGATTGCCGAGATTCTTGCATCCTCCGAGCATGCCGCATACAAAAAAGTCCTCGAATCAATCGAGGATCTAGACGGGCAAAAGAGGCAGCTTACGCGCAGGATCGACGACTCGTTTGCAAGAATTTCACGCCCGCTATCAAAGTACGTCTATGTCTCCTCGCTTGACAAGGCCGCCAAGGCCACCATGCAGACAATGCTCCAGAGTCCGGCCGGCGCATTGTTTGGGACGGGCTCTGCCCGTATCGTGATGATTTTAGAGCATGTCCGAAAGGCGATAGCATCAAACTCCATCTCTGTCAAGGACTCGGCAAAGTCACAGGAGCAGGTTGATGCCGTCATCTCTGATATTGACGGGTTTTATGCCCAGATTGCAGAACACGTGGAAAAAATGGACTCGCAAAAATCCTCGCTCAAAGAGTTTGATCACTCGTTGCTTGATGCACAAAACGCGACACTAGAGAACTCCAAGGAAAAGATTGCACTACTAGAGTCGCGAATGCGCGAGATCGATGCAGAGTGCGATTCGGCCAAGGCCGCCGTTCCCGCAACGCTGCAGGATATAGAGGCCAGGCTACGCGCAGTGACAAACATTGTATACACGATAAGTGAGGAGACATGAAAATATTTTCCAAAAAACGCCCGCCACCGCCCGAGCGGACAATCTCGATTAATGACGATGTACGTGACGGGATACTCTCATACAGCAAGATGCGGCATCCAAACGAGGCCATCCTGGTACTGCGTGGAAAGTCAAAGGACGGGGCGATCACAGTCGATGGGCTTGTCGTGCCGCCGTTCTCCCACAGCGGGCCGACTTTTGCCGGATTCCCGCACTCGTTTTTGCCCCATGACAAGAGCTATATCGGGATGTTTCACTCCCACCCAAGCGGATCGGCCAAGCCGTCTGTCACCGACTTGCACAATTTTTTCGGGCTGGTCTCTGTAATCGTGGCATTCCCGTACGAAAATGACGACATTTGTGCATGGGACAGCTCTGGCGACCCGATTAGGATTACATAATGACACACATCATACACAAACCGTGTGCCGTGTCATGGCACCATCCGGATTATCGGATTGCAAACCTGTCACAATGCAGCAGGGATGTGAAACTCTGGGGTCTGCCGGTACTATAGCGGCAGCGTGCCCAAGTCGTCTTTTTTAACCCCCTTCCACAGACCTATCATGCCTTGGGGTTCGACTGGCTCGACGCTGGTTATTTTTTGAATCTTGATATGATCAGGGTTTGGGGGCATCCAGAGCATTGCCATATAGTCGCCTATCTCGCCCACCTTTGCAGGATCGGCCAACGTTATCTTTGAAGCCGAGAATCCGGCATTTGTCAGCACCGCAGTTGCCTTGTCGCGTATGTCCATCCGGCCATGCAAAAACAGGTATATCGTGCGCGCCGAATCGATCTCAAAATCCGCCATGTGCCGGTGGGTTCGGCGTACCACTTATCAACATTTCGTAGGATGATTCTACAACATCTTGGTTGTTGGGTTGGATTTTGCTGATGAGCTTAGAGTGGGGTTTATGATGAGATTTAAAGGGCCCATAATCACAGTCCCAAGATACTGGCGATCTGGCAAACATCGGGGGGTTTCGAAATTTGGGTACTTGCAATACAAGGTACTCTTGTATACACATTTCCGCATACAATAATTGAAGAAAAACAGTAAATCTCATATACCACAGCCTCAGTTTAGTAGCAAGACAACATGACCAAGAGATATTTTGCCTATGGTTCCAATCTAAATCAAAATGATTTGGATGAGTGGCAAGTAAACCTTCAAAATCCAATGCCAAAGCGTTTGGATGACTACAGACTTGGATTTACTAGACACACAGATAATCGAAAAGGCGGTGTCGCCGACATAATCAAAGACGAGAAGAGTTTCTGTTGGGGAGTCATATTTGACGTGAACTCGAACGACTGGCCCATTTTGGATGAAAAGGAAGGTGTGTTGTCAAATGCATACAAACAACTATATTTATCTGATGACGTGTATACGTATACTGTTGTGAAAAAATGTTGCTTTGTTCAACCACACCAAGACTACCTCAATCTGATCATCGAAGGAGCACGACAACACAAACTTCCAGAATCATGGATCCGCCATCTAGAATCATTCAGGAGTTGTCATCCATAGTTTTGTTTACACATTACGTCGGTTTATGTTAAAGTACCCCCATAGTATAGATACGATCCAAAGTTCACACTATCGGGTAATCTGTTCTGAATAGGTACCTTTTTTGGTTTAAGTAGATCTCGTTAATTAAAATTTACTCCAAATTTCTGCCATTATTTGTGGGCAGAGCCTAAATGTAGCCATATTTTTAATACTGCTTGGATCAATACCGTGTTATGAGTTCCGGACTACAAAAGAAGACATACACAGTCGTCATAACCACTGACAGGGTTGATGGTGGCTTTATAGGCAAGTGTGAAGAATTGCACGCATATTCGCAGGGTGAGACATATGGTGAGATAATGGCGAATATGAAGGAGGCAATCGAGGTATCTCTAGATGAGAGCGTGGGAAACTTTAACATGCTGATCGTTCAAGATGGTCAAGGTTCCTAGGGTTTCATGGAATGTCCAGGTATGATGCACGGTCAAGAAATGGTTTGCCTCGTTTTCCGTACCTGCATCGTTCTGAATGATCCTTGATCTGATGGGCATTATCGGCTAACATCAGGTCCACCTTTGACACCTGTCAAAAAGAATGATGAATGTACGACTCTTAGACTGTGATCAGTTAAATCACACCATTTTATTCACGCCATACATGGAACCGGTTGCCTCCGGCAAGGTCAAAGACATCTATGATGCAGGTGACGGACGCCTGCGATTTCATTTTAGCGACAGAGTGTCTGCGTATGACGTAAAATTTGCCCAAGAGATACCGCGCAAGGGAGAGGTACTGTGTGCATTTGCAGAGTATTGGTTCGAGTCCCTTGGTGTGCCGCACCACTTTGTAGAAAAGGTGTCTGATACGGACATTATTGTAAAAAAGATGGAAATGATCCCACTCGAGTGCGTTGCGCGTGGTTACTTGTACGGAAGCCTGTATGACCGGTATCTGGCCGGCAAGGCCACACTGGATCTAGACGATTCGCGTATTGCAGCCTTGTTGCCAAGGCCAATCTTTGATCCCACTACAAAGTCCGAGCACGACATGCCTGTGGACCGCAGCGAGGCAGTACGCATGAACCTTGTAAGTGAATCAGAGTATGACCGACTAGAGCGCATCACGCTTGACATCTACAAAAAGATGGCAGACACTGCAAGATCTGCGGGGTTTATCATGGCGGATTTGAAGCTAGAGTTTGGAATTCTTGACGGCGAGATTGTTCTTGGCGACTCTATTGGGCCCGATGAGCACCGCCTGTGGCCCCTGGACCTGTATGCGCCAGACAAAACACAGGACACATTTGACAAGCAGATACTGCGAGACTGGCTGAGCTCCGAGGGACACAAGGCCCGCTTTGAGCGCGAGCGTGCAGCAGGCGCGGCCCCTACACCCCCGGCCATCCCAAACGGGATAATAGAGAAAATGACACGGCGGTATCTTGAAGCCTATTCGCGCATAACCTCAAAGAGTCTTGGCACGCACACTGACAATTGACCTGTCCGGCATGGCGCAAGGATTAAATCGCAACTCACAATGGTTATCGTGTGTGTTGCCGCCCTAGCTCAGCGTGGTAGAGCGTCGGACTGTTAATCCGTTGGTCGACAGTTCAAGTCTGTCGGGCGGCGCCAACCTATCCAGCACAGCCCAACTCAGACTCATTGGCCCACCCCCGCCATATTTGGCCCCGTTTCCCCCAATTCTGATGGGTTTAGAT
>JAHRAL010000002.1 GCA_020027325.1 Cenarchaeum sp.
AGCATATATCCAAACGCAGTCACTAGGAGAATCGACGCCACAAGTGTCCCATAGCTGAACTCGCGCATGCTGTCTGGTATATGGACAAGTTTGTTTTAATCTTTATCCACAACCTGTTCATGGATGCCTGTCTAGTCGGGGTCTTCATAGCTGGTGCGCCTCGATGCCGTGCCTGTCTCCTTTATGGGGGCCATCTTGGCATCGACGCTGGCCATGATGGCCTTGTAGCCCTCTGCATATTCGAGCTCTGATGGCACCAGGGTTGCGGGGTGGACAAACCCCTGGCTTCGCATGGCGAGTGCCTTTTTGGTGGCAATATTGCGGATATGGTCCCAGTCCGGAGTCGAGAACCCGTCAAAGGGTCCGGTCAGCCTGCCATCGTGCATGCTAAAGACCAGCGATGACACTATGGGTATGCAAAAGTTAATGCTGGCAGGGGTGTTTAATTTTACTGGCATGAGCGGCATGTTGTGGCTCCCCCGCGTGTTGCCTGCCACATAGTGCGGGTTGTTAAAGACGCTTCCGGCCTCCTCGGTTGCAGGAAAGTTTTTTTGCGTGCGGATCATGCATATGGGATCATCCTTGCCGACGTACGTTCCTGCAATGTTGTGAAGTCGGTCAGTTGACGCGGCAAGTATCGGCTCGCCTTTTTTTGTCTCGACTGACGAGATGACATACCTCCCGGGATACATTAGCGCGGCCTCTATCTCGGGCTTTTCCTCCCAGAGGCTGAGCTTTGCAATCTTTGCCTCCTCTACGTCCATTATGTTTATGACAACCCCGGCGGCAAGCGACTTGTTTACAATCAGCCCCGTGTTGCTGAGGCTGTCTACAAACAACCTGTAGAGCGGATAGTTGAACGCGCCCGGCTCCGTCTTGTCTGCCGCAAATACAACAAACGCTTCGTTTGGCCTCTCTTCGAACTCCAACTCTGCGACCCCGGGCCCCATGCCCTTTATGTTTCCAGAAAACGAGTCCTTTAGCAGGTCCTGGCCCGCGCCGTACAGTCCCTCCTTTTTGGCCACGTCGGTTCCTGCCTCAAAGGCGCCCCATGCCAGGCTGTGAACGTCCGTATTGTCGACCCCGCGCTCGTGCGACATTATTATGTGAACGTCGTCCCCACAATATCCGACATAGCTGTCCCGGACAAAGTCGGCCCCGTCTATGGCGCCCCTGACGGCCTTGAGCAGCCCGTCACTTGGCCTTGTGTGGCCCCCGATGCCCCCGACATCTGCTTTAATCGCCGAAACGGTAATCATCAGCCGCACATCCCATATTGTCTGATTTATGTTGATCTATGGTTTTGAGAACAATGTTGCTTTCTGTATGACACATAGTTTCCGAGCCAGTGGCTCGTCAAAAGGGTAATAAACCCCCTAAAGTGTGCGAGCTCTGAATTGGCTACAAAAGACCACCTTAACCTCATAGTTACGGGTCACATCGACAACGGCAAGTCCACCACAATGGGCCACTTTCTGATGGACTTGGGCGTAGTCGATGAGCGCACGATTGCACAGCACGCCGAAGAGTCCGAAAAGACCGGCAAGGGTGACACCTTCAAGTACGCGTGGGTCATGGACAACATAAAGGACGAGCGGGAGCGCGGAATCACAATCGACCTTGCATTCCAGAAATTTGAGACGCCAAAGTACTTTTTCACGCTGATCGATGCCCCGGGCCACCGCGACTTTATCAAGAACATGATTACCGGAGCATCCGAGGCCGACTGTGCCATTCTGGTCCTCTCTGCAAAGGAGGGTGAGACTGACACTGCAATCGCCCCGGGCGGTCAGGCACGCGAGCACGCATTCCTCTTGAAGACCCTGGGAGTCAAGCAGCTCATCGTGGCCGTCAACAAGATGGATGCAGTAGAGTACAAGGAAGACGCATACAATGCGGTAAAGGAAAAGGGCTCAAAGCTCTGCCAGTCGGTAGGATACAAGGTTGATCAGGTCCCGTTCATTCCAGTGTCTGGATGGAAGGGTGACAATCTGGTAAAGAAGTCTGAAAACATGTCGTGGTACAGCGGCAAGACGCTCTTGGAGTCGTTTGATGACTTCAAGGTCGAGGAAAAGCCAATCAACAAGCCGCTACGTGTCCCGATCCAGGACGTCTATTCAATAACGGGTGTCGGAACCGTTCCTGTGGGACGTGTAGAGACCGGTTCAATGAAGCCAGCAGACAAGGTTGTCGTAATGCCGTCTGGCGCAACCGGTGAGATAAAGTCAATAGAGACCCACCACACGCAGCTAGCGTCTGCACAGGCCGGCGACAATATCGGATTCAACCTGCGCGGAATCGAGAAAAATGACATAAAGCGCGGCGACGTCATGGGTTCACCCAGCGACCCGCCGACAGTTGCCAAAGAGTTCAAGGCACAGATCATCGTCATCCACCACCCGACTGCAATCTCTCCGGGATACACGCCCGTAATGCACTGCCACACGGCGCAGGTTGCAGCCACCGTCACCGCCTTTGTCTCAAAGATAAACCCGGCCACGGGCGCCGTTGACGAGGAGAACCCAAAGTTCCTAAAGGTCGGCGACTCTGCGATAGTCAAGATCAGGCCGGTCAGACCCACGCCGATCGAGACGTTTGAGGCGTATCCTGAAATGGGCCGATTTGCGCTGCGCGACATGGGTGCGACAATAGCTGCCGGCGTCGTTAAAGAGATTACCGAAGAGCACACCCCGTGATGGATGCTGCCTTATGACACAATCAGCCAGAGTCAAACTCACTAGTTCTGATCTCAAAAAGCTAGATTCCGTATGCGCCGAGATTCGGGGAATCGGCGACAAGACTGGGGTCCGCATAAAGGGCCCGACGCCGCTGCCAGTCAAGCGACTCCACATTGCCACCCGCAAGTCCCCGTGCGGCAGCGGAACCGAGACGTACGAGAAATGGGAGATGCGAATGCACCGCCGGGTCATGGACATTGGTGCTGATGACAAGGCGATACGACAGCTCATGCGGCTAAAGATGCCTGATGACGTGTACATTGAGCTGGTGCTAAAGTGACAGTCTGCGCATCGCTTAAATTGTCTGATGGGGGGCGCGCCACATGGTAGATGCGCAAGCCGACCCCGACGTACCGACCGCCGATGCGCCAGCCGTTGATGCACCGGTAGCCGACGCGCCAGATGTCGACGCACCTGCCCCGCAATTTGAGACGCCTGAAAAGTTTGACGTCATCTACTCTTGCCTTCGGTGTGCAACAGACGTATCTGCTGTCGAGTTGGAGCGCCTGCCAGAGATAAAATGCATCTGCGGCTTTCGCGTCTTTGTAAAGAATCGGCCGCCGGTAGTAAAGTCTGTAAGGGCCGTATAGCCTGCTCAGCCGTTTTGGCGCTTTTGTGAGTCCCAACATTCCTTGCACAGCTGTCCTGTTACCTTCCATTTTGGCTTTGGATTGTAGCGGATAAACCCCATCTTTGTGCCGCAGAGCGCGCACCTTGTCCGTGCGTTCTCAAAGTCCTGGCCCTTTTTGTCAAAGCATGACTTGCACAAAAGCCCCTCCATATTCCACTTCCAGTGGGGCTCCCACAGGTCGTGTATGTGCCTTACCTGTCCGCAGGTTACACACGCTTGCTGCGTCATCGAGTCATAGTATGCCTTTGTCTTGTCAACATGGCAGTCCCCGCAGAGCCGGCCGCTTATGCCCCACTCGCGCTTTGGCTTGTGTGCATGCTTTGTCTGCTTGCCACAGACCGCGCAGACTGTGGGCTTTTTAGAAAAGAGGCCGGTCATTACACTCCCTCACGGTCTGCCATGACAAAAAAGGGGTAAAAAGCGTTGGCTCTAGTCTAGCAGCTCTTCGATGAGCTGGCTCGTGCTGGTCATACCGCGCCTCTTGGCGTACTCGGTAATGATGCGGTGTTGCTCCTCTGTGCAACATACCGGCATTGTGCGCTCTGACATGGCAAGCAGGGCGCGGGGCGGATTAATATCTCTTTTTTGGGCTCTGCCTGCCGTCAGGCGTGCACGGGCCCGTGACGCTTAATAAAATCGTGTGCGCATACTGGTCCATGAAAAAGTATACCGCGCTGCTTGCAACGGGGTTTGGCACGATAGCCGTCATCTCCCTAGTCCTTACTGTGAACATTGGCGGCGAGCTGATTGCAACACAAGAGTATGCGATGCGAATTGACCCCCTCATTGACAAGCAGAACCTGTTTACGACTGCGCGGGTAAGCATACACAACGTCGGGAGCGGCGATCTGACCGGCGTCATTGTAAACTTTGGAGGCGGCGACACGCTTCACATAGGCGAGCTTGAAGCGGGGCAGAACATGATCGTCTCCCCGCCTGCCAACAATGCGATGGAGATGGTCGTCGTCACTGCAAACGAGGGCCTGATCATAACCAAAGAGTACCGCGAGCCGCCAAAGATGGTCGGCATGATGGGCTCCTAGTGCCTTGTCTGCATTGCAACTATAACTGACATTATCTTTGCTGCAAGCGCCGCCGTTGCACCCGTATCGCAGCTGGGGTTGAGTTCTACAATGTCTGCACATATGATGCGCGTCTCGGCCAATGAATCGATCATTGAAAAGAGCTCCCTTGATGTAATGCCGCACGCCTCTGGGTTTCCTATTCCTGGGGCAAATGCGGGGTCCAGCACATCCAGATCAAAGCTGACATATGCGGTGTCGTATGTGGAAAGGGCGTCTGCCAAAAGCTTTGAGCTCCGCCCGTCCCGTATATCGGCATCAGTTATCGCAGTTATACTGCTCTCGTTGAGGTATGCAAGCTCGTCGGCTACAAAGGCGCGTGCGCCTACATGGATGATGTCCTGGCCTCCCCTCTTTTCTGCAATTCTGCGCAGGTATGATGCGTGGCTGTTGTGAGCTCCTGCATACGAGTCCCTCAGGTCATAGTGTGCATCAAAGACTACATACGCCGTATTCTTTGGCGTCTGCATATAGCTTCCAAGTGTGATGAGGTGCTCGCCGCCTAGCATGATGATGCCGAGATCCTTTGCCAATAGCTCGGCAGTAGTCCTGCCGACCATCTTTAGCATCTCGTCTGCAACTACCGTGGGCGTAATGTTGCCATAGTCGGCTATGGGTGTGTTCTCCAAGTCCACCCCGAGACCGGGATGAAAGACCTCGATGTTGTTAAAGGACTCGCGTATTGCATCTGGACCAAAGCGAGTACCGGGCCTGTACGAGTGCGTAGAGTCAAAGGGAACCCCAAAGACCGCGGTTCTGGGAGTGCCCTCACCGCTCTCTACGCGTGATCCGCTGCCGGTGTATAGTTCCAGATAGCTCAACTGAGCATACGCGCAAACATACCGTCTATAACAAACTATCTCGTGCGTGAACGTATCAGGCTAGGCGAACGCATGGAATTCAGATAACTTGTGCACGGGCCTAGCCTGATACGCGTGAACTGGCGTCTGAGGGTCATGTCCCAAATTTGGGTGTCCAGCACGAATGATGGTTATTTTGCCAAAAATCATAGCTCGGCAGATACGTCTAGCATGGCAGTATTTAAGATCGGGCAATGGGCAGATCGCCTACTATGATAATGAAGATCGCCGGCTCTGTCCACGAACGATGGCGGAAATCTTGAGTAAAACTTAATGATCATGAGCGCATCGAACCGAAAAAGCTAAAGATCATGATTTTTGACATAATTCAATGACTACACGAAACAGGGGTAAT
>JAHRAL010000040.1 GCA_020027325.1 Cenarchaeum sp.
ACCCTTGGCCCCTGCTGCAGGACCAGGATAGGAAAAGCCGACATCGAGGTACCAAACCGCGGGGTCGATAGGAGCTCTCGCCCGCGACGAGCCTGTTATCCCTGGGGTAATTTTTCTGTCACCTCCGAGCCCCAATAGTGGGCACACGAAGGATCGCTAAGCCAGACTTTCGTCTCTGAATTCCGTGCGTTTGGAAATCCAGTCAGTCTAGTTTGTGGCTTTGCCCTCTTCAGCGGATTTCTGACCCGCTTGAACTAAACTTTGGGCCCCTTTGATATCTTTTCAAAGGGGTGCCGCCCCAGCCGAACTGCCCACCTGCACATGTCTCCGACTCGCGTCAGATAAGCAATACTGCAAGAAAAGTCTGGTGTTACATCGGCGCTTCCCGCACCCCCGGAAGGGTGCGGGCATGGCTCCCAGATACGCTGTGCAATTCTTACTATACCACAAGCACAAGCTGCAGTAAAACTCCACGGGGTCTTCTCTCCCCGATGGAAGATGATGGACTGTTCGTCCACCTTATGTGGCTTCACCGGGTTGTAGGCGGGGACAGTGGGGCCCTCGTTGTTCCATTCATGCGCGTCGGAACTTACCCGACAAGGCATTTGGCTACCTTAAGAGAGTCAGAGTTACTCCCGGCGTTAACTGGCCCTTAGCTCGGTTGAACCCAAGTTTTAGGTACCAGCACCGGCCAGGATTCAGCGACTATACAAATCCTTTCGGACTAGCAGTCGCCTGTGTTTTTATTAAACAGTCGAGACCCCCTAGTCATTGCAACCTGCCACCCCCGCTCTTCACGAAGACGGCAGGCATCCCTTATACCGAAGCTACAGGACTAATTTGCCGAATTCCCTCGCCATACGTTATACCCGTAGCACCTTAGCTTTCTAAGCCAGCGTACCTGTGTCGGTTCTGGGTACGGACGCGCAGCTTGCTAGCCGCATGGCATTTCACGGTCTCTTAGATTCGGGAGAACTCTGCTAACGCAAAGCCATTCCTGCCTCGGGCCGGTTCTCGTCATTACGACACTCCCCGGCCCTCGAACAGTTGGATATAACGACGGTTATACTCACCCTATCTGAAAGCTAACCATGCGGTTCGGGCGCTTGCTGCGCGGTACTGGAATATTAACCAGTTTACCATTCGAGTCGCTCTGTTGAGGCGACCCTTAGGACCGACTAACTCCAGGCTGATAACGCATTGCCTGGAAACCCTTACGCTTTAGGTGGTATGGATTCTCACCATACTATGCTGTTACTGCCACCAGGATCTGCAATAGAAACCGGTCCACAGGACGTCACCGCCCTGCTTCTTCCCAATCACTACGCCAATCTACCATAAATCGTCTCTCGATGATTATCTAGAGTATCGGTACTTTGCTTTAGCCCCGTCCATTTTTGCGGCGCTTGCACTCGGCAGGTAAGTTGTTACACACTTTTTGAAGGATAGCTGCTTCTGAGCTTACCTTCCTGCTGTCTTGGCACAAACACGCGCTTCCGCTTGACACTTAGCAAAGATTTGGGGACCTTAACTCTAGTCTGGGTTAAACCCCTTTCGGCCATCAACCTTACGTCAGATGAGCCCGTGTCCCTGCTTCTATGATGTATATCCGTTCGGAGTTTGAATGGGCGGTGAGGATTTTACTCCCCGCGCCGCCTTATCAGTGCTCTACCGGAAACACAATCTCCACAGAGCACGCCCTGCGAGACGCTTCGATTGGAACTAGCGAGCGCCAGTCTAGATTGGTTTTTGACCCCTATCCCCAAGTCACACAAACGATTTGCACGTCAGTACTGCTTCAGACCTCCAGTGGGCTTTCGCCCACCTTCATCTTGCTCAGGGATAGATCGACTGGCTTCTAGCCTTACCGCCATGACTCTACGCACTTTCACACGCTTCTCCTCGACAATGTCTGCGAGAATTCGGTTTCCCTTTGTCTCCACCTTTGAAAGGCTTAGACTCGCCATGACAGCAAGCTCCCTGGTCCGTGTTTCGAGACGGAACGCATGACACTGACGGTCTGAGCTCCAGACTTTCTGCCCCATTGCTGGAACGTCCGGTCCGGAAAGACCGTCTTTGATGCCATGCACGTCTGTAACCAATAGGTTTCATGCACTTTTCACCCCCCTTCCGGGGTACTTTTCAGTTTTCTCTCACGATACTAGTCCACTATCGGTCTTGAGAGATATTTAGCCTTGGATGCTACTTTCACCCATATTCACTGCCCACTACCAAGGACAGCTACTCGGGCATGGATAGGCTCTATACTACTTTGTCTATGGGGGTTTCACCCGCTCTGCCGGAACTTTTCAGGACACTCCGACTGTATTCTAGAATACCATGTCTCCATGCCAAAACACCACATCTCCACAAGGGATTCAGTTTAGGCTGTTTCCGTTTCGCTCGCCGCTACTTGGGAAATCTCTGTTGATTTCTCTTCCACGTGGTACTAAGATGCTTCAATTCCCACGGTTCGACCTCCGCCACCTATGCGACGGAGTATCCAAAGGATAGGATACCCATTCGGACATCTCGGGATCATAGGATACGTGCGCCTACCCCGAGCTTTTCGCAGCTTGTCACGTCCTTCATCTCTCCTCAAGCCTAGCAATCCACCTATTGGCGTCTTTACACCGGCATATTCAGCCACATATTACACGACCATGCACGACGATCATCGCAAGTGCCCTCGGGAGGGCACCCACTACATCCTTCATACGCCACGTTGGTGACGTACTGCATCAATGCTGTGAAGACTTGTGTGCAACCGCGCACAATTCTGTTCTAAGGAGGTGATCCGACCGCAGGTTCCCCTACGGTCACCTTGTTACGACTTTTCCCTCGTTGCTTACCTCAAGTTCGATAACGCCAATTAGACATCACCTCGCTAAAGGCAAACTTCGATGAAACGACGGGCGGTGTGTGCAAGGAGCAGGGACGTATTCACCGCGCGGTAATGACACGCAGTTACTAGGGATTCCATATTCGTGAGGGCGAGTTGCAGCCCTCAGTCATAACTGTGGTAGCGTTTGAGGATTGCCTCCCCCTTTCGGGTTTGGATACCCATTGTCACTACCATTGCAGCCCGCGTGTGGCCCCAGAGATTCGGGGCATACTGACCTGCCGTTGCCCTTTCCTTCCTCCGCATTAACTGCGGCGGTCCCGCTAATTCGCCCCACTGCTCCGGAGAGCAATGGTGGCAACTAGAGGCAAGGGTCTCGCTCGTTACCTGACTTAACAGGACATCTCACGGCACGAGCTGGCGACGGCCATGCACCACCTCTCAGCTTGTCTAGTAAGGTCTTCAGCCTGACCTTCATTCTGCTGTCGCTCCGGGTAAGATTTCTGGCGTTGACTCCAATTGAACCGCAGGCTTCACCCCTTGTGGTGCTCCCCCGCCAATTCCTTTAAGTTTCATACTTGCGTACGTACTTCCCAGGCGGCAAACTTAACGGCTTCCCTGCGACACTGCATTGGCAAAAGCCAATGCATCACCGAGTTTGCATAGTTTACAGCTGGGACTACCCGGGTATCTAATCCGGTTTGCTCCCCCAGCTTTCATCCCTCACCGTCGGACATGTTCTAGTAGACCGCCTTCGCCACAGGTGGTCATCCATAGATCACAGGATTTTACCCCTTCCTACGGAGTACCGTCTACCTCTCCCACTCCCTAGTCTTGCAGTATTCCCGGCGGCCTACACGTTGAGCGTGTAGATTTAACCGAAAACTTACAGGACAGGCTACGGATGCTTTAGGCCCAATAATCCTCCTGACCACTTGAGGTGCTGGTTTTACCGCGGCGGCTGACACCAGAACTTGCCCACCCCTTATTCGCCAGTGCTTTTAGGACTGACAAAAGGTTTCTTTAGCAGAAACCACTCGGATTAACCTTGTCGTGCTTTCGCACATTGCAAAGTTTTCTCGCCTGCTGCGCCCCATAGGGCCTGGGTCAGTGTCTCAGTACCCATCTCCGGGCTTCTCCTCTCAGAGCCCGTACCTGTTATCGCCTTGGTGGGCCATTACCTCACCAACAAGCTGATAGGCCGCAGTCCCATCCTGCAGCGAAAAATCATTTGAACCACAAACCGTTCCAGGCATTGTGATCTATTGGGTATTATTCTCAGTTTCCCGAGGTTATCCCCATCTACAAGTTAGGTTGACTACGTGTTACTGAGCCGTTTGCCTTGCATTGCTGCAAAGACTCACATGGCTTAATATCAATCCGATAGCAGTCAGGTCCGGCAGGATCAACCGGATTCTGAATTTTTTTTAATGAAAGTTTACCTTAAACTGAATTGGACGGATGCACTTGTCTTCACATGCTCAGATCCGACTGCGAGGTCGGATCCTCATTCTTGTATGCGAGACTGGAGGCCCATAGATCACAACGTGGCACACTGCCACACTTCCCCATAGGCGCCGCTCTTGCGTCGCGCATTGGGGGATCGACCATCCAAAGTGGATATAAACCAATAGGCACAACATCTCAAAAATCCGCCAAAGATGCAACGATCACGTGGCGATCACAGCAGATGCGGCAGTATTCCCAGGTGTTGGCCTAGTCGAGAACCGAGAACCGAGATCTAAACGGCAACTATTTATTTGACAGACGTGTAAAATATGGTATTGAGTCAAGAAGATGATGAGGCAAGGTCCAGTACAACCCCCACTAGGCGTCTCAGCAACCTAAGTGATGACGACGACGTTTCATTTGAAGTGGTTTGTAGTAGGCTTAGTTCTTTTTCCCATAAACAGAACGAGATTACGGAAAACGAGTAATGTCCAAAACAAGATCAAAAGAGTTTGAGATAATCAAAGAACCGTGGAACAAATATGAAATATCTGATGGATCTGTCTTAAAGACACGAACTGTATTGAAACAGATTCGCAGGGAAATGGAAAACAATAAACCCCGTTTCTCTATTGATACGCAACCGTTTACAGTTATTCATGCCGAACCGGCCTTATGCGGCGCCAAAAATGATGAGCGCGTGACACAGGAAGACATGGCAAAGGCAGTAGACAAAGACGATATGCGTTATGACACCATATCTCAGGAATTTAACGAGTATGTTTTGGATGACGGCTCAAAAATCAAATTATACACGAATGTGACGAAAATTTCAAGAACCAAGATTAATAATTCGCATGGCGAACCGCTTTATTTCGTTTATGTGTCAAGCACGATGGATATTAAATTGGCAAGTCAATACACCTAAAAATACGACTTGCAAGTCGGATGATCTTTTGCTACATACCATACCGCTGTTTATGACCAGCTTTAGATAACTTTACACATGCGATCTGGAATGTTCGATTCACCGCTGCCACGGACAAGAGCACGAGCTTGCAAGTCGAGTAGTTTTTGGTTTGTGTAATGACATGCAACAGGCAGACACAATCTGGAGGCAAAAAGTAGGATGACAATATTGACGGTGAATGGGTGAATTTTGCTTTTCCGGGCTATTGATCAGAAAAGCGACGATAAAACGAACAACACATGAACGAATGTTTGCAGGGCAATGTGAAAAGCACCACTCATTACCAAAATCAAAGCATGATAGTACCAGTGAAACGCGCACCAGCACAGTGGGCGCCGACCATAATATCCAATATGACATCACATATGAAAAAAGCCGCCAAAGATACCGTCGATCACGGTGGATCCTAGCAAAAAGTGGCATTTTACCCATGTGTCGCTATAAATTGAGGAGCCACAGCCCCGGTGGATCGTGTCATACAGGGCCGCAGTGGCAGCATACAGAAAAAAGACGCCGAACTCCAGACGTCTCCATGCAGAGTCTGCAAGGCTGCATGTAAACGGCGTACACCACAACATCCGCCATTTTGACCCCTACCCGTTTGTCACAAGATCCGCAAGAGCGCAGAGGATAACCGACGTGGATGCAAACGCCTACACGGACTATTGGATGGGCCACTGGTCGCTCATACTCGGCCACCGCCCGACACGCGTAAAGAGCGCAATAGAGTCGCAGCTTGGGCGCGGGTGGATGCACGGGACAGTAAGCGAGCCCTCAATCAGGCTCAGCCAAGAGATTGCAAAGTCCGTGCGCGCAGCACAAAAGATCCGCTATGTCAGCTCTGGAACCGAGGCAGTAATGTATGCGGCGCGGATTGCGCGCACATACACAAAGAAAAAGACCGTTGTCAAAGTCGACGGCGGGTGGCACGGGTATGCGTCGGACCTGCTAAAGACTGTCAACTGGCCGTTTGGTTCAGAGTCTCGCGGGGTTCCAAACGAGAAAAATATCGTCTCGATACCATACAATGATCTAGGGGGCGCACTGGACATACTGCAAAAAGTGCAAAAGGATCTTGCATGCATCGTAGTCGAGCCGCTTTTAGGCGGCGGCGGATGCATCCCAGCAGAGCAGGACTATCTCCGCGGCCTAGAAGAGTTTGCATCAAAGTCCGGCGCACTGTTCATACTAGACGAGATTGTAACAGGATTCCGGTTCAGGTACGGCTGCATGTATCCGATGATGCGCCTTGATCCCGATATAGTGACGCTGGGAAAGATAATCGGCGGCGGCATGCCGATTGGCGCAATGTGCGGGCGCAGCGAGGTAATGGGTGTGGCCGACACGTCAAGATTCTCAAAGTCAGAAAGATCGTATGTCGGCGGCGGGACGTTTTCTGCAAATCCGGCATCAATGTCAGCCGGACTTGCAACGCTACAGACGATAAAGTCGCAAAAGGCACTCTATCCGAGGCTGGAGCGCCTCGGGGGGGAGGCGCGCAACAGCCTAGAGCGCGCCTTTGATGGGCGCGTCACAGCCACGGGGGCCGGATCGCTTTTCATGCCCCACTTTGTGCGCAATATGGACGGGGTGACAAGCCCGGCAGACGCATCACGCTGCGATACGGGGCTTTTGTCAAGGTTTCACTTTGAAATGATTGCACGCGACGGGATATTCTTTCTGCCAGGCAAGCTGGGCGCAGTCTCTGCTGCGCACACACGCGCAGACATTGGCAGGCTGACAGAGGCGGCAGAACGGTTCTCATCAACGCTGGGTGCGCGGGCTTGATATTCTCTAGAATCGACTCGCGTGACTTGGCACACCAGGCAAGGGAGATGATGCGTACAGGAAACGCAAAGGCCGCCGCCATGCTCCTGGGCCGCCTACTCAAAAACGAACCCGGCAACGTCCGTGCACTGTGCGACCGAGGCATCGCACTCAACCAGATCAAAAAGTACACTGATGCGATAACGTGCTTTGATGCGGCGCTTGCAATATCTCCCGGCGAGGTCCGTGCACTGAATAACAAGGCCATCGCACTCGCAGAGCTAGGCAACATCGAGGACGCACTAGAGTCGTACAGGGCCGCAGTCGCAGCAGATCCGAGGCATGCTCCGGCGCACTTTAACATGGG
>JAHRAL010000077.1 GCA_020027325.1 Cenarchaeum sp.
ACTGGGCCCCGCTGGCGCTTGTACCTGCTGAATAAAATTATCACGGACACGACCGTGATTGCAAGCCCTATGAACAGCGGGAGGATGAGTGTGAACACGCTCTCGCCGTGGGCAAGGACGTTTGTAAACTGGGCAAGCGTCGGATACAGCGCGCCGAGTGCTATCAGGCGCAGGGTGTCGCTTATCTCGCGGCGCGCACCATCCAGTATGTGGCTGATCATAATGCCCCCGAGCATGACGCCCACGCCCACCCAGAGTATCGGGATGGTGCCGGCCATGAGCTGGCCTATTGCAGACGGTTCTGTAAGGATGACAGACAGGTCGACTCCGTCCTCAGAGACGGCAGTTATTCCAGCAGCTACCGAGGCGACGATTAGCACGATTCCGGTTATCATTGTAAAGAGCCGGACCAGCGCCGAGGGTTCGGGCTTGGTCCAGTTGAGCCACGCCGTGTCTATGTCAAAGGCGCGGATGATTAGCGCGCTGGCAAGGATGATAATGAGGACCGAAAAGATCTCTGTCGTATACCCAAACATGGCCGCAATCCCCGTTATTAGTAGCAGGGTTCCGGGCACCCCGAGGAAGAACTTGGAATACCTTGCATCGTACATTATCATCTTGAAATACTTGCCAAACACGGCATACGAGTGCTCGATTGTGCGGCTCACCTTCATGACAACGCGCTGGACCGAGACCACGGGGAGTATGTTTTGGACCACCGGGATTACGGCCTCATCATCCTCGCCGTCAGACACTATTACAGATCCAGTTGCTGGAAACTTTTCTAGCACCGCACGCGTCTCGGCGATTATCTTTTCATCGGCGCGAAACCCGCGGTTGCTGTCGCCGGCCAGCACTGCGACTTCGGCGTCGTATCCGCGGCTGATCAGATCCTCGTATGTCTTTATCGCATAGTATATTGCATTAGAGTCCGCATCCTCTGGATCTTCTAGTGCCAGGCGCTGCGCGGCCTCTAGACACGCGTTGCGCCCCATTACCGGGGTCTTTATTCCGGCCTTGTCCCCCACATCGTCGTCGCGGTCTATGCACATGACAAGTATCTTGTTGGCATTTGCCGCCTTGATGTCCTTGGTTATGCTCTCGGGGCCCTGTGACATGTATCATGTATGCCAAATTTCTTTTTAAGAATTCTTGTCCGTATTCACGGGGGATATGGGTTTTACAAGCGTCGTTCAGGGTAGTGCTGCAATCGAGTCAGCAGCACGCGCATGAGATGATTCTAGTGCGGCACGGAGCTTGTCCAGGTTGTCCGGCTCTTGGCCGGACTCTGCAAGCTTGGCAGCTACAACTGTCTCGCCGACATACTCGTCAAGGGATCGGAGTGACTCTACATACATTCCATAGCTTGCATGCCACTCCGGGCCGGCGCCGCTTCGCAGCAGGTCTGCAATCTGGCGCTTTATGATTACCGATGACTCCCTAGATGACTCGACGTGGGTCTGCGGATCGACGGTCCCGTCCAGGACGCCGGCAAACTGTGCGGACACTGCATCGGCCATTGCGCTGCGCTGCTCGTCTATATTGGCGAGGTGCTGCGAATAGTCGGTGACGAGGATCTGCGTCTCAAAGCTTCCCTGGGGCAGCGCCCATATGACAAAGCTCGCAGCTGTTATCAGGCCCAGTATCCCAACGGTTGCCACAATCCCCTTTTTTGAGCTCAACGGATCGCCGATCCCAGAGTCGTATATAATTGATGGAATCTTTCCGGGGCAATCTGGCCGATATGCGCAATCGCGGCTATATCGTGGGGTAAAATAATCTTAACACGCTCTTTCTAAATATCATTAGCCGTGCGGTGTGCCATAATGACACAAGCGTACTGTGTAAAGTGCAGGGAGAAAAGGGAGATAAAGGATCCCAAGGAGACCAAGCTAAAGAACGGCAGGCCGGCAGTAAAGGGCACTTGCCCCAAATGCGGCACCAACGTCTTTCGCATTGGAAAGCCATAAGATTTCTGCTCGTTTACCAAACGTTGGCAAAAGCCAATTATAGGCAATACATGCCGGGTTGCGTATGGCCCGCACCGACTATGTCACGCTGCTAGAGCGCATACGCGACAAGCTCTCAGACGATTCGCACAAGGAGGTCGCCAGGCTGGAGCTGCCCACAGTCGACGTCATGTGGGAGGGCCAAAAGACGTTCCTCCGCAACTTTGCAGAGTTTCCCAAGGTGCTCAGACGCGAACCCGACAAGATACTCCAGTACCTGGCCAAAGAGTTTGCAGTCCCCGCCGAGCGCCTCGGTGAAAAGGCAATGTTTGCAGGAAAGCGCGACCCGGACGACTTTACGCGGCTCTTCCAGATATACCTCCACGATTATGTCGTGTGTCCCACATGCCAGAGTCCTGACACGCGTGTGACCAAGGAGAACAGGATATCCTTTCTCGTGTGCGAGGCGTGCGGCGCAAAGTCCACCCTGAAAGGCAAGTATGCATGAGCAAGTTTTCTGTCAGGGTTACAAACTATGAGGACAGCTTGCTTCTCAACATCTGTGATCTCGAGCTCTTGGGCAAGACGGTAAGGGGGGGCAACCTTGCCATGAACGTAGGAAAGTACTATGAGGACAGGGTTGTCGGCGAGGCCGAAGCCAGAAAGCTGCTCGCAGAGTCGCACATCATAAACATGATTGGCAAGAATATAGTCTCGCTGTCGCTTGAGATGGACGTCGGCATCAAGAGCGGCGTTAAAACAATAGGCGGCGTTCCGTTTTTGCTGGTTTTCAAAACATGATACACAATTATATACAAAACACCTCAACGTCGGTCAGATGGGAAAGAGAAAGGTTCTCAATGAAAGCGCGCTCAAAAAGATCAGGCTGCCCGAGGAGGGTGAGCTGCTCGGGCGCGTCATCAAGCTCCTGGGCAGCGACCAGGTGCTCGTAAAGTGCATGGACGACATTACCAGGCGCGGGCGCATAAGGGGCAAGCTAAAGCGCCGCATATGGATAAGGGACAATGACATTGTGATAATCGCACCCTGGGACTTCAAGGCCGAGGAGCGGGGGGACATTGTCTGGAGGTTTACGCTTGCCCAAGTCGACGGCCTCAAAAACGGCGGGCATATTCCAAGGGACTTTTGATCCCAATGGCGCACCAGGCGCAGGACCGCGACGTTGACGCACTAGAGCAGGCACTTGACAACGCGCTTGGCACAAGACACGGCCAGCGCGTCGATGACGGGTTCAAGGGGCACAAGGTGGTCAACGAGGTCCTTGATCGTACGACGGTGCACGCAATATACGGGATGATAAAGTCGGGCATACTTTTGCGCGTCAACGGCGTGGTCAGTGCGGGAAAAGAGTCCGTCGTGTTCTGGGCAACGGGCAAGGACGGCGCAGACGTGGCGCTAAAGGTCTATCTTGTCAGCACTTCAAACTTTAAGAGGCGCGCATCATACATGGAAGGCGATCCGCGGTTCAAAAACATCCGGGGCGGGACGCGCAACATGGTGTACGCATGGGCGCAAAAAGAGTTCAAGAACCTAAGCGGCGCACATTCTGCCGGCATCTGCGTTCCCGAACCCATTGCAGTAGACAAGAACGTCCTTGCAATGAGCTTTGTAGGCCAAGGCGGGGTCTGTGCCCCCACGCTTAACAAGGTACGCGCAACATACTCCGAGTACGAGGAGACGATTGCGATAATAGAGTCCCTGTACTCCAAGGCGTCGCTGGTCCACTCGGATCTCTCGGGGTACAACCTGTTTAGGACGGGCGGGGGCGTCACGGTCTTTGACCTCGGATCGGCAGTCGACCTGCGCCATCCCTCCTCGCTTGCGTTTCTCAAAAGAGATATTAGCAACGTGACGGACTTTTTTGTCAGGCATGGACACGAGGTCAAAAACCCCAGGGATGTGCTAGCGAGAATAACGCAATGAGCTTTGAAAAAATAGTCAGGATTCCAACGGAGAGGGTGGGCTCGCTTGTAGGCAAGTCAGGCAAGGCAAAGGCGAGGATCGAAAAGGCGTGCTCTGTGAGCATCGAGGTGGACGGCGCCTCAGGCGAGGTGAGGGTCTATGGCGAGATTACCGGCGAGACATCAGAGCCGTTTAAGGCAATCGAGATCGTCATGGCGATTGGAAGGGGGTTCTCGCCGGACTCTGCCATGCATATCATGGACGGGGGGGCGCTCCACATCATGGACCTGCGCGAGATTGTCGGCAAGTCACGCAGCCAGATTGAAAGGGTTAAAGGCAGAATAATCGGCCAAAGCGGGAGGGCAAGGCGCAATATGGAGGAGCTGAGCGAGACGCAGATATCGGTGTATGGGCGGACGGTGGCAGTGATCGGGGCCCCCGAAAAGATCAGGGTCGCAGTCAATGCAATAAACGCACTCTCCAACGGGAGCATGCACGGCTCCGTCTATCGCCGGCTAGAGTCGGCGCGCCGGCGCCAGAAACTAGAGCGCCTAAAGCTGTGGGAAGATCAGGATGTCTAGCCCGGCGTCCTTTGACCAGATATCTCCAAGCGAGTTCTTTTACAGGAACCGCGACCTGGCAGGATTCAGCAACCCGACGCGCTCGCTATACACCGCAGTCAGGGAGTTTGTGGAAAACGCCCTTGATGCGTGCGACCGCAACGGCATACTCCCGTCCGTGCACATGTCGATAAAGGCAGTCGATCCCGAAAAGCAGGATCCAAAGCACTATGTCCTGACGGTGTCAGACAACGGCCCCGGGATACCCTCAAACCACGTCCCACTCGCATTCGGCACCGTCCTGTATGGGTCCAAGTTTGTCCTCCAGCAGACAAGGGGGATGTTTGGGCTAGGCGCCACAATGGCCATACTCTATGGGCAGATAACGACAAACAAGCCGGTCCACATCAGGTCCTCGACTGACGGCAAGGTGCGCGACGAGTTTGAGATGCTCCTAGACATACAAAAGAACAAGCCCGTCATACAAAAGCACACGACATCACCTGCCAGGTCCACAGGACTCAGGGTGAGCATAAACCTGGAAGGCGACTATAACAAGGCCGGTGCCAAGATACGCGACTATGTGTACAAGACCGCGCTCATTACCCCGTATGCAAGCATCTCCTTTGAGGATCCAAAGGGCAAAAAATTCTCATACACGCGCATAATGAAGAGCATGCCCGCGCCGCCGACAACAGTCATGCCCCACCCTTACGGGGTCGACGTCGAGACGATACGCCGCATGACAGTCGAGAGCATGGCAGACATCCCAAAGATGGACCAAAAGATGCTCGCCAGGCTCAAAAGCGAGCTGAGGATAAAGGAAAAGTCGGTGACAAGAAAGTCGATCCTAAAGGCAGCACCGCGCAGGTGGAAGGATCTGACGCGCAACGTGCGGATCATAGTCGCACTCGTCCACTTTTTGGAAGTAGAGCCCGACAGGCTCGAAAGGCTCCGCATAGACGAGATCAACATTGCGCGCAACGAGCTGACATACACGGACAGGGTAAGCTCAAAATCCACGGTCGTCCCCCTTGATCCCGAGAGCACATACCACAAGCAGCTGGCGCGCATAGTCCAGGGCGAGACGCTTGCAACGCTGCTCACAAAGCGCTTCCAGAGGATAGGCGCAAAGACTGCCGAAAAGTTTTCACTCTATGCCGGATTCAAGCCAGAGACGCGGCTTGGGAGCATGTCAAATGCCGACCTTGTAAAGCTGAGCGACATGCTCCAAAAGTTTACAGATTTCAGGCCGCCGGACCCCACGTGCCTGGCGCCGCTTGGGACAAAGCCCTTTGAGAACGGGATAAGGAGGTCGCTCAACCCGGACTTTTGCGTGACGGTCCAGCGCCCGGCGTCTGCATACTCGGGGTTTCCGTTTGTAATCGAGCTTGGACTGGCATACGGCGGCGATGTCCCAAGCGAGGGGCTCAAGGTCTATAGGTTTGCAAACCGCATACCGCTCCTGTACGACGAGGGAAGCGACGTGGTCCTAAAGGTGATCGGCGACATCGACTGGCCGCGCTACAAGATAAAGGGCGACCCGCCGCTGGTCATAGTCTCGCACATCTGCTCCACGCGGATCCCATACAAGACAGTCGGCAAGGAAAACGTTGCAGACAGGGTAGAGATCGAGCGCGAGATCCGCCTGGCCCTCCAGTACCTGCTGCGCAAGATTGCAGTGTATATGTCAAAAAAGGGCAAGGCAGAAAGTGCGCGAAAGCGCGCAAACATGTACCAAAAGTACCTCCCCCTCATCGCACAGTTTTGCACAGAGCTTGCAGGCAAGAAAAAAAAGCCGGCATACGAGGAGATCCTGACAAAGCAAGAGTCCGAGCTGCTCCCAGAGTCCGGCGGGGACGGCGGCGGCGAGCCCCCAAAACAGTCTAGTCTAAAAGATCACGTATAGCCAGCAAAAAGCGCGAGTTCATCTCGCGCGAGCCCACGGTCACGCGTATGCACCCCTTTCTGGCACCAACCCTGCCAATCATGCGCACCGATATTCCCTGCTCCAAGAGCGCCGTATAGATTCGCCTGTACGCGCTGCCCGCATCAAAGAGGACAAAGTTTGCAGCCGAATCAAACGTCTTGATTGTCCCGTGCATTGCGAGCCCGTCGATTATGCGCGTGCGCTCCTCCTTTGTCGTCCTGATTGCGGCACGTGCCGAATCAAGGCGCGGCTGTTGCAGCATTGCAAGGGCCGCCTCGACTGATACCGTGCTTATGGGGTACGGGTACTGGATTACGCGGTTAAAGACGTCGGCAACTGCCCGCGGGGCGACGGCATAGCCGACCCGGAGTCCTGCAAGTCCAAACGACTTTGAGAGCGTCCTTGTCACTATGAGGTTTTGCTGGGACTTTGGCATTGTTGCAAGCGAGTATCTCCCAAACTCTGCGTACGCCTCATCAACTATGACAAGGCGCTCAAATGACCTTATGAGGCGGCGCAGCCTGCGCTCGGGAAACTGGAACCCTGTTGGGTTGTTTGGCGAATCAAGGTAGATCATGTCGGCATCCGTTGATGCGGATTCGAGCTCGTCGACATCGACTGTCATCTTGTCAGAGAATGGGATCCTTTTCATCTTGATTCCGTGCAGCGCGCACCGCGCCTCAAAGAATGAAAACGTGGGATCGGTGACGAGCACCGTGGAGCCGCGGCCCAGCAGGTGCGCGAGCACAAAGTCCAGTATCTGGTCGGATCCGTTTCCGACAATTACATTGTTGGGGCCGGTGCCGACCAGCTTTGCCAGCGATTCACGGAGGCGGCGCGTCCCGGTCTCTGGGTACTGGCGGACGTCGGACTCGCGGCGCGCAGCGGCGAGTGCGCCCTGGGCCACGCTTTTTGGTATGATCAGGTTTTCGTTTGTGTCAAGCCTTGTTGCAGGGTTGTCCGTGTGAGCCGCGGCCTCGTAGGGAGCGAGCCTTGAGAGCTCCCTTATGCGCGCCTCAAGGCCCTTGCGTGCAGTCATAGCCTCGCCCTTACTGCCTCGGCGTGCCCGACGAGGCCCTCTGCGTTTGCAAGCGTGTCAATGTGCGGCATCATGCGGCGCAGCTCGCCGGTGCTAGCCTCTGCCGTTGCGCGCATTTTGACAAAGTCCAGCACGGAGAGCGGGCCGCGGATGCGCCCGCCGCGCCGGGTCGGGAGTATGTGGTTTGATCCGAGCACATAGTCGCTGGCAGACGAGGGTGTTGCGCCCAGCAGCAAGAGCCCCGCATTGCGTACGAGCCGCGCATCACGCGCAGGATTGCGGGTCATTACCTGTACGTGCTCGGGCGCCAAGAGATCCACAAGCTCGATTGCCTCACGGCGCGACCTGCATACTGCAAGAAACGCGTTTTTAGAAAGGCTTTTGCGCACAATGCCCGAGCGCGGACTGGCCGCGCAGAGCGCATCAAGGTTTGCGGACACGGCAGCTGCAAGCCTTGCCGAGTCTGTTGCCATAAAGCACGCAGAGTGCACGCCGTGCTCTGACTGGGATATCATGTCCAGTGCAATGTGGTGCGGCGATGCGGACGAATCGGCAACTATGCCAAGCTCCGTGGGTCCGGCAGTCATGTCAATGCCCACGGTCTGCGATACGATCAGCTTTGCGGCCTCGATGTATGCACCGCCGGGGCCGACGATCTTGTCCACGCGTTTTACCGTGCGCGTGCCGTAGGCCAGCGCCGCAATTGCGTGCGCGCCGCCCATGCAGTATATCTCGGTTGCACCGCACATGTCAGCGGCAGTCAGTGTCAGCGGATCAACCCGGCCGTCGGGGCCCGGCGGCGAGGCCACTGCAATGCGCTTTACGCCGGCAATGCGCGCAGGAACTATGGACATTACAGCAGAGCTTGGATAGCGTGCACTGGCGCCCGGCACATAGCATCCCACACTCGATATAGGGACAAACTCGCGCCTCACCCGCATCCCCCCCTCGCGCAACTGCGTCGGGCGGAGGGTTCTTTTTGTCGCGTTTTCTGCTGCTGCCAGGCGCCGGGCAACTGTCCGTATGGCTGCAATCTCTTTTCTGGATACGCGGCTGCGTGCGGCGCGGATCTGGGCAGGTGTGACACGCAGGTGAGCAGGTCGCGCATCACCAAACTTTTTTTCATAATCCAGGACTGCCGCATCACCCCTCCTCCTTACCCGGGCTATGATCGAGGCAGCATCCTGTCTTATCGCATCAGTTATGCGGCTGGACTTTATGTCGGCGGCAAAGCCTGCAACGTTGGCCACCTTGCGAGCAGCAACTAGCGTCCTCACGGCTGCTATCGCCTCTTTTTGGCGCGTGTGGTGCGGGCCGGTCGCTTCAGTGGCGCACGCTTGGTATAGCGCGTCTCGGCGCGGCTGATCTCTTCGAGCTCGAGTATCTGCCTTGGCTCGTGGACCACAAGCCCCTGTGCAAGCCGGCGGAGCTTTGGAATGAACGAGTGGTACTCGGTCTTGGGGACTATGGTGTTGAGTCCGTACCATCCGGGCGCAGACAGCGGGCTGATCGTGGGCTGCTTGAGCGAGGGGATTACCCGGAGGAGCTTGGCCAGGTTCTTTTCCTCCACGTTGAGATAGATGTGCAGGTATTTCTTGCCGTGGACTGCGCCCCTCAGCAGCGTGACAATGTCGAATATTTTCTCGCGCTTTTTGATGTCGCGTACTGCGCGCTTGTTTGCTATCAGGTGCGCAGTCGATACCAGGACGTCGTCGCCTATCTTTAGCTTGTTCTGCGCCAGGGTTGTCCCCGTCTCTGTGACATCGAGTATCGCATCGACGTCTTCTGGCGGCTTTGCCTCTGTTGCGCCAAATGACAGGTGGATCTGGACGTCCTTGTTTGTCCCGGTGCGGAGCCACGGTGTTATGATCAGCGGCTCTTTTGCGCCAAACCTTTT
Source organism: Cenarchaeum sp. (assembly GCA_020027325.1). GTDB lineage: Archaea > Thermoproteota > Nitrososphaeria > Nitrososphaerales > Nitrosopumilaceae > JAHRAL01. The sequence continues at coordinate 9,299 of JAHRAL010000077.1, forward strand.
CTTGTAAGACGGGCACGACTTTATGAAACGCGCAGTCGTCGTGAGGTACTCGGTCGATATGCGGAGTATCCTTTTTTTGCGCGCATAGTCTGCAATCATTGCATCAAGCCCCGAATAGTGCGAGGATGGAAACGCGGTGACCAGCCGGACGCGTCCGTACTCTAGGTCAAGGAGCTCATCAACGTCGGCCGACGCCTCGCTTATCCAGTCGTTGCCAGTAATCCCGACGTCATAGAGTCCCTCGGCTACGAGCGTCGGTATCTCTTGGGGGCGCAGCATCTTTACGGTTATCCCGGGATCATCAAGGTAGACGTGGTAGGTTCGATCCTTGCGGCGGACACGGGTCCACGAGCGCTCCAAGAGCTGGAACGTAGAGTCCTCAAGGCTTCCCTTTGGTATGGCAAACCGCACGTTCATTACGTCGCGTATGAGGCTCTGCCGTATATTAGCACGTTGCTGTATCTGCGCGCACGGGGTCGTCCATGCCAAACCCTAGTCACGAAAGATACTGTGGGCGCAAAGATCCGCGACTGTGGACGGGGGTGCTGGCGGTTCTGTCGACAATTCGTTTGGAGAGTTTGCTTAAATACGGATTTTCCCCGAATTTCGTACTGGTGGTCATGCCGATCCCAACACCAAAAATATAGGCTCAATAACAGACATAAACCGTTTAGTGGAATCAGATTCAGTATTTGCCAACAATGATGAATTTGTAGAATTTTGGCACAAATATTATGAAGAAAAACTAGACATGATAAAGAACGTAATGAAGCAAAAATGAAAGAATTTATAAAAAATCCTCAAGAAAAATCACAAAAAAATTAGAAAACCAAAAATAATTTATTTATTTACAATCAAAGATTCGACAATACTATTACGCAGTGATTCAGTAGAGCCTAGATGATAAAAATGCTCATATTTGTAAATTTTAAAGTCGGAGAAAAACTCCCGTACATCGTCATTTTTCCTATATTGATTTTCGTACCATAGAGATAATGCAAATTTAGATTTTGTGCTATGTAAAAAGTCTGACAAATCACTTATGTCATCATATGTCCAGACATCATAGTAATTTGTGTGACGACCATAATACGGTGGGTCGAGATAAAGAAAGTCTCCACGTTTTAAGTTGTGTAGAGCTTCTTTCCAATCACATGCTCGAAAATTCCATGTTTTTGTGTTTGGGATAATTTTACTGATCCATGCAACTTGATTACAAATTTTGGTTATGTATGATTTTGAAAATCTCTCAGGTTTACGGCAGAATGGAACGTTATACTTGCCTTTTGAATTAAAACGCATCAACCCATTGAATCCTGCACGGTTAAGAAAGAGAAAATCTAGTGATTCCCAGTCTTGATTGAATCGATCTCTAACTTCGTAATAATGAGATTCACCCACTTTCATTAACTTCATTCCTTCTTTTTCTAAATAATCACGGACACGTTTCGATGATATTTTTCCTTGTTGTATGTTCTTGTAAAACTTTATGATGTGTATGTTGGAATCTGTGACTAATGCATTACGTGGATTTATGTTGAATAATACCACACCTGATCCAAGGAATGGTTCTACCCATCTACCAGAACCATCCCAATGTGCTTTTGATACGATGAAGTTAACCAGCTTTGTTTTTATGCCCTGAATTTTGAGTGGTGGCGTATGAATATGATCTATCTTTGATTGTCCTTCTACCTGCATTGCCAATGTAAACACTGCCCCCCATTTATGACCCCAAATGTATCGTATTTTAACCTATTCGCTTTGATCTCCGCGGTGTTTCATTCTTGATAGAGACGATCCTTTTCATTTTAATATTACCAAACTCGGTAAACCTTTCATCCCACAATAATAACCACGTGACATATTGATCTTATTCTAAGCACGATATGTATCAGAGGGTAGACCCTGATCGATTACTCAAAACATGTTGAACACTCAGATCTATGTACGGTCAAACCCGCACCTGAGGCATGCCTGACTCAGAGGCGACCATACTGCGCAGGGAGCTGGTCGATTTAACCGACAAATACATGTGTGCTGTTGATAAAATCTCGCACCTCGAGGCAATGTTCCAGAATATGATCAATCACGCATATGGGGAGATTACTTGTGTTTAACGGCATAGGTTTTTCTCTTTTGATTGCAGCAAGATGTGCTGTTGCGGCTTTGATGTTGATTCTAGCCGTGTTACTTGCCGTGGTATCGACAGAACATTTCTATTTTGCAGATATGCGTTATGAACGACCCACAGGATTTGTTGTTGGCATGGTGATAATCGGCATGTCAATATTTGGCAGTGTGTTATATGTCATAAACAAGACGTATCTTAGATTTTTAGTATTTACGCCGATATTTGCTTTGATAATAGTAGCCATGTCTAACGGGGTATTGGTCGGACTGCCATAAATGAAACGGCCCTGAACATGATCAGGTCCATTCCATACCAAGGTTCTGCCGACTTACAGAATGATGTACGGAAAGGGTCGAATGGCACAGTCCGTGTGAGGAATACGTCAATCGAGACGTGGATGCCAGTATGAACATATTGTGGAAGGAGCAAGGTTGGCCCCTGCTCGGCACGCATGTAGGCGGTAATGGAGTGTTTTGTCCCTCCTAGTCGATGCGTGTCAGTTACTAACACCCGTCAAGCTAACAGACAGCCCATGACCGTATTATGCGGCGACGCTACGTTAATAACGCCATTGGCCGACCCATGCGCCAAGCCGGTCATAGAGCTGGGGTGCGACCCAATCCCGTTCCGAACTTGGAAGTCAAACCCAGCATCGCTGTTGTGCTACTAAGGTGCGAGAGCCCTTGGGAAGCAACAGTGCTGGCGTTTTCTATATAGCCAAGTGTTGCGTGCGCACGTCCATGAGCAAGTGCGCCATATGCGGCGAGGATCTTGACGGCGACATCAGGCTTCTCAACCACTTGATGGAAAAGCACGGGTGGCGCAACCCGACAGTTGGCAAGCCGGACCGCAACAGCCGCGGCTACTAGCCGGCCAGAAAGTTTGTAACGAGGCGCACGCCAAATCCCGTGGCGCCGCCGGGGTTGTATGAACGCTCGACTGTCCCAGTCTGCGTCCATGCAGGACCCGCAATGTCAATGTGCGCCCAGGGCGTGCCACTTACCGCGTTGCGCAGGAATGCAGCAGCAGTTATCGTGCCAGCAGTCCTGCCGATCCCCATGTTTTTCATGTCGGCAATCTTGGAATCAATCATTGCCATGTAATCGTCGTCAATCGGAAGCCGCCACACGCGTTCTGCCGTCTTTGCAGATGCCGACTCTAGCGATTCGGCCAGCCGGTCACTCGTGCTGACAAGGCCCGCAGTGCTTGCCCCCAGTGCGACAATGCATGCGCCGGTAAGCGTGGCCATGTCGATTATTGCACGCGGCCGGTACGTGGTCTCGCCGTAAGAGAGTGCGTCGGCAAGTATCAGCCGGCCCTCGGCATCGGTGTTTAGTATCTCGGCGGTCTTTTTGCTGTACAGCTTTACAATGTCGCCGGGCCTGTACGCGCCGCCGCCGGGCATGTTTTCAACGGCAGGTACGATTCCCACGACGTTGTCGCGTATGCCAAGCCTCGATACGGCCCTCATTATGCCCAAAACCGCACACCCGCCGCACTTGTCAAACTTCATCTCGTCCATGCGCTCACCGGGCTTTAGCGATATTCCCCCCGTGTCAAATGTCACGGCCTTGCCGACAAGGAGGACTGGGCGCTTTGAGCGCGGCGCCCCCTTGTACTCCGTTACTATGAGCCTCGGCTCGTTATAGCTTGCACTGCCCACGGCGATTATTCCGCCAAAGCCGCGGCGCGCAAGCTCGGATTTTGCCATTATACGGCACGATACGTTTCTGCCCAGCGTGCGTGCCGTGCGCGCAAGGGTCTCGGGCGTACACTCGTTTGGGGGCATGTTTGCCAGATCGCGCGCAAAGACCACAGAGTCCGCAATTGTGGCAGCCGACTTTACTGCGGCGGCTACTGCCGGCGTGTGGTGCAGTATGCCAATAGAGCTCACACTGGGAGTCTCGGCCTTGGCAGACCTGTCAAACTTGTACAGTGCCAAGCGTGCGCCCTCGACTAGCTGTGCGGCAGTCTCGGCGTCGCTAAAAGAGATTCCCCTTGGGACAGTGATTGCAATCTTGTGGGCCTCAAGGCTCTGGGCCTTTTGTGCGGCGCGTCCTGCCGCGTTGCGCAGCGTGTCGGCGTTGATCTTTGATTTTTTGCCAAGGCCCGCGATTACTATACGCGTGGCACGGATCTTGGCAAGCGTGTCAATCGACGTGACCTTGCCGTCCTTTGCACACCCGTCCCTGGCGGCCCTCTTGATTGCAAGCACAAGGTCAGGGCTTAATCCGTCCACAGAGTATACGCGCACGGGTGACTCTGTTGCAAAGACGCACAACGCGTCTGCCCTTGCAGCAGACGGACGGCTGTGATCGAGTGCAATCTTCACACGGTACGGCAATAGTGCTCGTTATTTAGGCTGTACGCACGCCGAGGCGCAGTGTGCGGCTGCGCGTAAGCGCACTGCACGAGCGATACATTACGGCGCGTGGCCCACCGCAGCTGTCATCGCATACGTTGTCATTGATCTCTATCCTACCCTGCACGGCGGGCCTGCGCCCAAGCATCAGTGGGATCAGCGCGCCAAGACCCGCCCTGCCGCCACGCGCATATCCGCCGTCAATGACCCAAAACATCTCAGTCGCGCCGTCGCCGATCTCTGCACAGATCTCTTGGCCGAGGCGCGTATAGTGGCCTACCATCGAGAACCTGTGCGAGGACATCCTGTCGATGAGGCGGGCAAACGAGGAGCACGAGCTGCAGCGGTTGTCGTACAAGACGACGGGCTCGATCTCGTCGAGATTCATGGGCTGCCATACGCATACACTTGATTAAAATTTTCGCAATAAGCTTTTATCCACACATACGGATTACTGCCAATAGTTGGGTGCAAATTACAGCAAGATACGGCGGTGTGTGAGGCGTGCTCGCAAGCTGGTCATAAAGTCCACAACCCTTGCAGGGTCGGGACACCCGGGCGGCTCGTTGTCTATGGCCGAGATTGTCGGCACGATAATCTTTTCACACATGCGCCACGATCCGTCAAGGCCGCTCTGGGAGGACAGGGACCGCCTCGTCCTCTCAAAGGGCCATGCAGCACCCGGGCTTTACTCGAATCTGGCAGTGGCCGGATACTTTGAAGAGTCAGAGATCAGCACGCTGCGCAAGTTTGGAAGCAGGCTCCAGGGGCATCCAGACTGGAAGTGTCCGGGAGTCGAGTTCTGCGGCGGCTCGCTTGGAATCGGGCTGTCGTTTTCAATCGGCGTCGCGCTGGGTGCAAGGATGGATTCGCATGACACGCACACATACACTGTAATCGGGGACGGCGAGTCCGACGAGGGGCAGGTATGGGAGGCCGCAATGACTGCTGCAAAGTATGGCGTCGACAACCTGACCGTCGTGATGGACCGCAATTTCATCCAGCAGGACTCGTACACAGAGCACGTCATGCCGCTAGACGGCGGCTCCGTTGGAACCGACGTCTCAAAGTCAAGGTCGGACAAGTCGCTGTGGAGGACCGGGGACAAGTGGCGCGCCTTTGGATGGAACGTCCTAGAGATAGACGGCCACAAGATAGAGCAGCTCAGCGATGCAATCAGGCGCTCAAAGGCTGCGCACGGCGTGCCGACCATAATCATAGCGCGGACCATAAAGGGCAACGGCGTCGAACACATGGCGGACAATCCGGCATGGCACGGCAAGGCACCGGATCCGAGCATTGCGCCGCTGGTATCTGACGAGCTCGAATCGCAGGCAATGATTGCACCCTCGATAATTGCAGGCGACATGACAGACTTGGCCGGCGAGATAAGGCGGTGCGAGGAGGGCGGGGCAGACTATGTGCACCTAGACGTCATGGACGGCAGGTTCGTGCCGGCAACGACGTTTGGGGCCGCAAAGATTGCCGAGCTCCGCCCGCTGACGCTCCTTCCCTTTGATGCACACCTGATGATCAACGATCCGCTGGACCACCTTGCAGAGTACGTCGATGCGGGTGCGGACATAATCACCGTCCATGCCGAGGTCTGCGACGAGTCCTCCTTTGGCGAGATCCACGACTCGCTTCATTCGTCCGGTGTAGGTGCGGGCCTTGCAATAAACCCCGCAACCGAGCTTCCCGAGTGGGCAATGCGCTTTGCAGGCACGCTTGACCAGGTTATAGTAATGTCAGTAGAGCCCGGCAAGTCGGGCCAAAAGTACATCGAGTCCTCGCATGAAAAGACGCGCAGCGTCTGCGAGAGGCTCACAAAAGGCGGGTTTGGAGGGGATGTCGAGGTCGACGGCGGCGTCACACCGGGCAATGTCGGCGCATGCTTTGAGGACGGCGCAAGGATCTTTGTCGGGGGCGGCGCCATAATGGGCCAGCCAGACACACGCCGCGCAGTCGATGCGTTTGCCGCATCCATAACCCGTGCGCGCAGGACAAGGCTCTTGGTGCGCGCAGGCAGGCTCGGGGGCGGGGAGCTGGCCTCAAAATGGATATCACTTCACAAAAACGAGCAGACAAGGGACGAGCTGACAAAGCTCGCAGAGGGGGCGGGTGTCCTATGAGCGGCGAGCAGGCAATGGGGGACATGCGCACAGCATATGGTAGCGCGCTCGTAGAGCTTGGACGCAAGTCCGACTCTGTCGTGGTTCTGGGTGCGGACACGACTGACTCGCTAAAGACTGCGGCGTTTGGCAAAGAGTTTCCCGACAGGTTCATCAACGTGGGAATTGCCGAGGCCAACCTGGTCTCAGTCGGCGCGGGCCTTGCAGCATACGGCAAGACTGCGTTTGTGAGCACGTATGCGATATTCCTGCCGGGAAGGGCAGTCGATCAGATACGCAACGCAGTTGCATATCCCACGCGAGGCCAAAAGCGCGGGCTGGACGTCAAGATCATAGTCTCGCACGGCGGGCTGACAGTCGGTGCCGACGGGGGATCGCACCAGCAGCTAGAAGACATTGCGATAATACGCGCAATACCGCACATGCGCGTCCTGATACCGGCAGACTCGGTGGCAGTAACCGGCCTGACGCGTGCCATAGCAGCAGAGTACGGGCCGTTTTACATGAGGATGGCGCGCTCAAAGGTGCCCATCGTACACGCAAAGTCCCAAGAGTTCGAGGTCGGCGGTGCGATAACGATGCGCGAGGGTTCGGACTGTACGATAGCGGCATGCGGGATAACCGTAAGCATGGCGCTCGAGGCCGCAAGGCTCCTGGCAGCCGACGGCATATCGGCACGCGTGCTGGACGTCTTTTCTGTAAAGCCGCTCGATACTGCAACAATCGAGTCCGCTGCGCGCGAGACGGGGTGCATCGTGACATGCGAGGAGCACAGCGTGCTAGGCGGCATGGGCTCTGCTGTCGCCGAGGCAGTCGGCGAGTCGCACCCCGTGCCCGTCCACAGGGTGGGCGTCAATGACGCCTTTGGCGAGTCGTGCAGGGACGCAGAGATCCCCTCGCTCCTAGAAAAGCACGGGATTACTCCGGTTAATATAGCAGACACTGTACGCAAAGCAAGGAAGAGTGCAAGATGAAGATATTCTTGGACACGGCAAACCTAGAGGCCATACGCGAGTACAACGACATGGGACTCGTCGACGGAATAACGACAAACCCCACGCTGCTCTCCCGCGAGGGCGGCGACCCGCAAAAGGCAATGAAGGCCATAACCGATCTCATTGACGGCGATGTAAGCCTCGAGGTTATTGCAACTGACTATAACGGCATGGTAGAAGAGGGCCGCAAACTGCGCGGGTACGGCGAGAATGTCGTGGTAAAGTGCCCGATGACGGCAGACGGACTAAAGGCGTGCAAAAAGCTCAGCTCCGAAGACATTCCAGTAAACGTCACGCTGGTATTCTCGCCAAGCCAGGCGATACTTGCTGCAAAGTCCGGTGCGCGGTACATCAGCCCGTTTATCGGCAGGCTCGATGACACAAGCCAGGACGGAATGACGCTCATCGAGGACATTATCGAGATCCTCTCAAACTATGAATACGAGGCAGAAGTCTTGGTTGCAAGCGTCCGCCATCCGATGCACGTAGTCGATGCAGCAAAGCTCGGGGCCGACGTGGTGACCCTTCCCCCCGACGTGCTTGGAAAGATGCTAAAGCATCCGCTGACTGACAAGGGAATCAAGGTCTTTTTAGAAGACTGGAAAAAGCTCAAAGAGTCACCATAGGGGGATGAGAGCTAGACGCCGAGCGTCTCGGCCTTTGTCATTGTGAGAAAGACGCGGTCGCCCACGCCGAGTCCCATCTTTTTGTACTCGTGGATGTCAAGCTTTATCGATGTGAGTCCGCTGCCCACGTTGCCTGCAAGCATCTTGTTTAGATCCTTCATCATGTCACCCATGTTTGTAAACCCCATGACCTTGGCGCCCATTGGGGGCGACGGCGAGGAGCGGGAGCTCTCCATCTCCTTTGCCGAGGAGAGCGAGACTATGACGTGCGGCGAGCCGTCACCGGACGAGTCGATGCTCTTTATGACAAACTCCTTTTTCAGCTGGTATGAGTGGCGTCCCTCATCGACATCTTTGTCCATGAGTGCTAGACATTATGGCATTATTATAAACTAGGCGTTGGCAGGTTCTGTAGAGTGCGCCAGATACGGCAGCATTTGCGATCAGGGACAATCATACAGCCATGCCGATACCCAATAATGATCGGGTATGGTGACTAGACATGCAAACCTTGCTAATCTTGCATATATATATAAGAAACATAACTTGGGCGGATTGTTGAATAGCAGCATGACAAGATCAATGATTCGTTCCCCGGTACCAATGCACGGAGGCATGTTTTAGGTAGTGATGCCTTGGTTATGGCTACAAGCAAGAAACGTCGGTACAAATTTGTTGTAGATTGCAAACCCGGCAATTGTGATACCGTGCAAGCGTATATGAAAGATAACGGGTTTCGCGTTGCTAAAAACGATACGTCGCTTGGAGATCATTATGGTGTAATGTCGTTTGCATCAGAGCGCGCCGCAAATAATGCCGCAGATGAGTTATTTGCAAAGTTTTCAAAAAAAGTACGCCAAATTGCAGTATTGACTGCAAGATAAGACATGGCAGACTTGATTGGGACATTGGTGGATATTTCATTTACAGGCCCGTCTGTACGCAATGACATCATAAAGATACTTGAAAAACATGCACCCGACAGGATACTTGTGCATACATTGCGTCATCAAAATAATTCTGAACGCATTATGTTTTATTATACTGGGAAGATGAGCAGAGCAACGAAAAAGCTTGTTGCATTGTCGGATAATCCCAGACGAAGTTGCCAGCATACTCAAATACCCATATTTACCAAAAGAAGCAAGTTTAGGCTAGTGTATATAGCTGCCGAACATCCCGCTGTAGATTCACTTGCAAAATTTGTAATCCAACATGTGATTCCACATATCCCGTCATTCTTTGGCTCAGATTAACATCTCTACCGCACTTTTACATTATCGTGTATTTTACAATGGGCTCTTTCCTATTCAGGGATTTATCAAAGACGTCCCTGTCCGGAATCATCGGCGCCAGCAATATGTCCAATGCACGGACATGGTGATCACCAGATCCGTTAATCGGACAAGCTGCAAGCCGCACGTCCCCAGAAGCCGGATCCACGATGAGGATGTTCACCTCGTCGGGTTCGCTGCTCATACCGTTCAAGTCAAGCCCCGTACTTTTCTGCACATAATCGGCAAGGTTCTTTTCTATCACCCATACAGTTCGGCCGTTCCATTTCAAACCCGCCTGAGATTTTACAATCATTTGGCTTGCCATGCGGGCCCATACCTGTCTGATGTTGGTTCCAGGACTCGGGGTTTTCTCACCAGACCCCACATTCATTATTGCCTTGCGGAAGGCTACCTGAATGTCGGTACCCTTGCTTTTACTGCCCCCGCTTGTAGACGATGTCATCACTTCTACAATCAAAAACTTTGAAGTGTTTGCCCCTCTCATAACATAGTCAAATGTATAGTTGAACTGGGAGTCTTTGGATTTATTCGAGACTTTGACCTCATACAGAATCTCAATAGCATCACCTACGGCAAAATTGCCAATTTTGTACAATGCATCTACAATATTTTTCTGAGTCTTTGAAAATCCGTTGCTTGTAAAAGTCAACAATCTTCGAGGACAGACGATCCACGTGGATCTGTCGCCTATAGAACATATGCCGCACGCCACAACCCCTTGTCGGATTACCCCGTGGTCAAACGCAGATCTAACGGAATTGGTCTCTTCAGAAAGAGTCACGTCTGCCATATGCCTGTTGCCTCCCCCGTCACAGGTGTCCTCCATGAAGGGGCAGTACGCCTTTGCAAGGTTTGGATTGCGGGTTTCGGCGGTGCTGATGCCAAATAGTTCCTTTACGTGCATATCTTGTCCCGGATGACCGTCGCGATCTGCTTTGCCAGGGGCGGGGGGACCGAGTTTGCCACCTGCCTGTGCTGATCCAGGTTTGAGACGATTCCGGTTCTGCGGCGCACCGGACCTGCAAGGACATAGTTGTCCGGGTACCCGTGCAGGCGCATGCATTCCCGAGGCGTGATGTATCGATCTTCTGAAAAATGATAGAAAATCTCCCCGCACCTCAATGTCAGTGAATGGGAATCACGTGCGAGCCTCCGGTATTTTGTAGTGTCTTTTCGCGTCAACTTGCCACGTATTGATTCTGGCGCGTCTGATTTTGAAAGCCATGATCCCTCCCGAACATATGAAATCCTCTCCTTGTCCCGATTAGGCGTGCAGTCTATGTGGTTTTCAATCTCCTCGACGCCGTTCCGATCCGGGGAGGGGAGTCCCAGCAGTGCGTCTTGCACGGATTTTGCCTTGCGTTTTTTTGGGACAAGCTCGAGCCCTTTAGAATCCCCGCGTATGCCTGTGATGAATAGCCTTTTTCTGGCTTGTGGCACGCCCACATCCAGGGAGTTTATCACGCTGTATGATGTGGCATATCCCAGGCGCTTTAACGTTTTGAGAAAATCGTCAAACACCTCCCGGTGCTTTAGCAGGCCCTCGACTTGCTCGCAGAGTATGGCTTTTGGCCGCATGGCCCTGACGAATCGTATAAACTCGGACAGGCCATCCCCGTCACTATGCAGTATCCCCGTATGGAGCCCCATCTGTGAAAACGGCTGGCACGGCGGGCCCCCGTGAATAAGATCCAAATCCCCCTTCTTGATCCCCAACTCGCCCATCAAACGTCGGGGGTTGATGTTGTGCAGGTCTTCCTGGATTATTCGAGCCCTTTTGTTGTTTTGCTTCAACGTCTCCACACAGTTTGCATCTCGTTCTATACGGCAAATGTTCTCAAAGCCGGCCTGGGCAACCCCCAGATCGAGTCCCCCCGCGCCTGAAAAGAGGCTGACTGCCGTGGGCTTTGCCTTTTTAGAACCGCTTTTCCTGCCGTATGCCATTACCCTGACCTAGAAACTAAAGTATGTGAACTTGTCGGATCAAATATTTTTGCAGATCGGCCGTGATCCAATCGAGAAAAGATCGCGATCCGTGCCTGTCCCCCGCCAACTTTGCAGAACATGCGATTGGTCACTTTTTATATTATCAAAGTCGCCACACACCCAATGCTTGTATGCGGCGTCGATGATGCCGGCCGAGGATCCGTTATCGGTCCGCTAGTTATCGCCGGAGTCGCAATAGAGCGCAGGAAACTTCGAAGGCTGTCCCGTGCCGGCGTGCAGGATTCAAAGATTCTCAGCCCCCAGAGGCGCGAGGAGCTTTATTCAGAGATCATCGAGATTGCCGACGGGTGGACTGCCACGAGCATACGCCCCAGCGTAATTGACTCAAACGTCTACCGCCACATGCTAAACAATGTAGAGGCGCAGCGCATGGCAAAAGTGATATCAAGGCTGCTGCCAGACACCGCGTATGTCGATGCGTGCGATGTAAACTTTAGGCGGTTTGGAATGCGCGTCTCGTCCATGCTGAGCAAGCCGTGCTCTGCAAAGATAAGGTCGTATCACAAGGCGGACTCGCGCTTTGTCATAGTGGCCGCTGCATCAATCATTGCAAAGGTCACGCGTGATCGCGCAATTGCAAGGATTCGCAGGCGCCACAATGTCGGAAGCGGGTACCCCTCTGATCCAAAGTGCGTTGCGTTCTTGGAGGAGCACGCCAGGAGGACCAAGTCGCCGCCGGCGTTTGCACGCAAGAGCTGGGAGACCATACACCGGATATACGGCCTGCCTAGCGCATCTGCGCGACGACGAGGGAGTGGTCGCGGTCGTATGGCTCCAGGCCAATTGACTCTCTGACATCAAAGTCCTGTGCAAGCTTGGCTATTTCAGAGCCGATAATGGACGCCGAGGAGCCCGTCACGTCGATGCTGCGCGCCTTGATTATGAGTATCAGTGTCCCGCCGGGCTTTAGGTGCGCAGTACAGTTGGCAATTGCAATCTCTGTCTGATCAGCCTGCGCAATGTCGGAATAGACGACATCGACCTTGCCATACACGGAAAAGTACTCGCGTGGCGAGCGTGCGTCCTGCATGACCGGCGTGATATTTGGACGGTGCGCTACAACGCGCTCTAGGAGCTCGCGTGCAACACGGCTTGTATGCTCGACGGCAAATACGCGACCGCCGGGACCCACTATATCGGAGATGTGGCTTACAGTGGTCCCCGTCGAGGCGCCAAGGTACAGGACCGTAGAGCCGGGGGCAACCACAAAGTCCTCGAGCCCCTTTGATATTGCAGCTGCAAGCTTGGACCTGTACGGGTTCCATATGCGCCACTCCGTGCCGTCTTGGGCGACCAGCTTTTCACCGTATACCTGGCGCCCGGGTACGAGGTTTGCAGTCGCCGGCCGCCGCTGGCCCTCGTCCTCAACGAGTGCGTATCTTTGATCTCTTGTCAAACCTTCTCTGCGGCTTTTTGTGCCTGCCGCCCTCGCGCCGCGGCCGGCTGCGGGCATTGTCGCGCTCCTGCGGCGCACGCTGCGGCTTTGGCGGCTGTGTCTCGGATCCGATCTCTTTTACCCTGACGTTGAGTTTTTCAAGGAGCGTCCTGTTGAGCTCGCCGCCGTACATGTCGACCCTGGCAGCAATGGCGGCCTTGGACGCTATGGCCCGCGCCATCTTGCCCCGCTGCCAGCGCGGCGCAACGTGGACGAGCTGGTGCTGAAAGAGCATGCCGTGCTTTGGCGGCCGCGCACCGGTCTTTAGCGCGCGAAAGAGCGCCTTTTCTGCGCCCAGCACCTGTATGCTGCTTGCCGGCATCTTTGCGAGGCGCATCAGGCTTCCTGCGCGCGATATTATCCGTGCGCCGATCAGCGTTCCAAGTATTACAGACAGGTTTGGTGCAGTTGCGTTCATCTCGCGTGTAATGTGTGAGTCAAGCTCGCGGCGCTGCTCTGCCAGCTCTGTTATGTGGCCTGCAATCTTTTGCACCATTGCAAGGTTTTCATCGGTAATGTCCCCGCCACGGCTCTTGGATACAAGGAGGGTGACCATCTCGGCCGACGATCCGTCCACCCCCAGAGCGGACAACGACTCGGCAGAGATGTCGGCGCGCCTTCCAATGTGCGCAATTTTGGCATACACGGTAATGCTGTCGATAATGTTTTCAAGCTCGGGAAAGTGGAGGCCGTACCACTCCCGGAGGCGCGAGTTGTATGCGTTGATCGTCTTGTCAATCTCGTCTATTGTGCGAATCGCCTGTATGATGTGCATGTCCGGGCTCTGCGAGATCTCTGTCACCTTTGCAGACGAGAGCCCGATTGCAAACTCGCGCAGCTTTGCGACCGCATCGTCATAGTCTGATGCAAATCCCGCGCCGACCAGAACGTTTGGCTTGTCGGACTGGATTTTTGCAATCTCTTCCTCGCCGGCAAGCTGCGCCTCAATCGACCTTGAGCGCAGCGCATCCAAGAGTGCGGCATCATTTACCACGACCCCGGTGTCAAGTGAGCCGGCATACTCTACAAGGCCGTCAAGATCTCCGGCGCCCTGCTTTATTGCCATGTATGCAGCAGCCGCGTCACCAAACGGGAACGTCTTGAGGCAATTGCCGCCCTCAAATACTGCGATTCCAAGCTCGGTCAACATAACTGACTGCATTGCAGATTCTGCGCCGCCGCTCTGTTAAAAATGCTAGCGAGCCGACCCGGGGGTGCACAAGCTGCGCCTCCCCTGCGCCGCGCATTTTGGGAGAATGCCGCCAACTATTATATCGCAATGGTTGCGTATTGGCCACCGATGCCCGTACCTCTGAGCACAAACGTCGGCCCGCTAGAGCTGGAATCACCCACGATGCTAGCCTCCGGAATACTCGGAATCTCGACTGAGGTCTTTGGGCGCATACTCGGCGAGGGTGCCGGCGCAGTTGTCACAAAGTCGCTCAGCACGGAACCGTGGGAGGGGTATGCAAACCCGACTGTGATCGGCGCCGATAACGGCGGCATGCTCAATGCAGTCGGGCTCTCAAACCCCGGCGCAGCAGAGTTTGCAAGCATGCTCAAAAAATCGCCAGACGTCCCAGTCATAGTCAGCCTCGTCGGCTCAGCCGAGCCGGACTTTGAGGCGATGGTCTCAGAGTTCAAGGACTGCAACGTGATAGGGTATGAGCTCAACCTGTCGTGTCCGCACGTGGCAAAGGTCGGCCTCGAGGTCGGCGACGATGTGGAGCTGGTCGGCCGCATAGTCGGCGCAGTAAAGCGCGCAACGCCGAGTCCCGTTATGGCAAAGGTCGGGCTTGGAAGCGCCAACTATATGGACACCGTAACGGCGGCAGTCGATGCGGGTGCGGACGCCATAACGGCGATAAACACGATACGCGCAATGGCCATAGACGCAGACACGGCAGTGCCCGTACTTTCCAACAAGTTTGGCGGGCTGTCCGGCGCGCCGATAAAGCCGATAGCACTCAGGTGCGTCTACGAGATAGCCGAGCGCGGCGGGATTCCGATAATAGGCTGCGGCGGAATCTCCACGTGGAGGGACGCAGTAGAGTTCATCCTTGCAGGTGCGTCTGCGGTCCAGATCGGAAGCGCGCTGTCAGGCGGGCGCACCGGCGTGTTTTCACAGGTAAACGCGGGGATTGGCAGATACATGGAGCAAAAGGGGCACTCGGCAATATCTGGGATGGTGGGTCTTGCAGCAAAATCCTAACGTGCCTTCTGTGCGCACGGTACTCTCCGTGACAGACGAGACGCCGACTGTGCGCACGCTCGAGTTTGCCGACGACATCCTTGCCTCGTCGCGTCCGGGCCAGTTTGCAATGGTCTGGGTTCCGCGCATCGGCGAGCTTCCAATGAGCGTCATGGTGTCCGAGACTCGCGGCAATGCGGCATTTACCGTAAGGGTTCATGGTGCAACGTCGACCGGGCTCTACAACACGCCGGTGGGCGGCGCGATAGGAGTCAGGGGCCCGTATGGAAATTCGTTTGATATCCGCAGGGGCCGCGCCCTGCTTGTTGGCGGGGGGACCGGCCTGGTCCCGCTCATGCGGCTCATCTCACAGGCGCCAGACGATCTAGAGATCACGCTGCTCATGGGGGCAAGGACAAGCGACGAGGTCTTTTTCGGGCAACGTGCGGCCAGGATGCGCCCAGACAGGCTCGACGTTGTTGTGACGACTGATGACGGCACCCTGGGCGTTGCAGGAAACGTTGCAGACGAGGCGGCGCGGCGTCTTGGGGACGGCGGGTTTGATGCGGTCTATACGTGCGGGCCTGAGCTGATGATGAGGCGCGTCGTCGATGAGGCGCGCAGCCGCGGCGTCTTTGTGCAGGCAAGCATAGAGCGGGTCATGAAGTGCGGCCTAGGCATATGCGGCAGCTGCTGCATGGACTCACATCTCGTATGCACAGACGGCACCGTCTTTGATGGCGATCACCTGGCCAAAAGCGGCGATTTTGGGTACGCATACAGGTCAAAATCAGGCAAAAGCACGCCTTACTAGACACAGGCGCGGTTCGATATGCGTACTGGCGGATTTCGCGGTAATTTTGGCTGATATAGACGGCATAATGACAGTAATCGTAGTAATTATCCATATTATCAACTGAATACAATATGTAATTGGCATTTTACATCATCAGACCCCCGCAAGATTTAAAACGATTCTTGGCTCGCGTGCTGTGCGATAACTGGAATGAGCCATCCCAAAATAGTCCTGACTGCGGACCGAACGCTCATGTCTCCCTATAGAAATATCTCGCTTGCAACGTTTTTTGGCTGTGCGCCGGCGCTGGACCCGCACAGGGACAAGGGCAGTTTCTGGTACAAGGTGCTAGGCAACCAGGTGACGCCCCGGATCCTCTTTGACTTTATCTGCAATCCCATAGCAAACACAAACGGCGTGGCAGACTTTGCGCCGTACGGGCTGCGCAAGGTCGAGGCCGGCCTCCTCAAGGACGGGTTTGCCCGCGAGGACGTCGTGGTCGCACACCCAGACCACGTTGACAAGTTCATTGGACCCGAGACCGAAGTCGTCGGCACGTACGAGATGGATCCGCTTGGAATGGGTCCGGTGACGATGACCTTTACGTACGGGCGCAAGCAGACCTCGTATGACGAGTTCTACTGCAGCGAGCTCCACAAAAAGATAAACGATGCAAAGAAAAAGAACGGCAGCAACGCCAAGGTCATTGCAGGCGCGTCCGGCACGTGGCAGTACAACTATGACCCAGAAAAGATCAAAGAGTTTGGCCTCTATGCGATATTGGAGGGCGAGCTTGGCGGGATAGCCCCCGAGATCGACGGCAATGCCGGCCTATTCTTTAACGGCCTCATAGACGGCAAGTTTGAAAACATGGATCCGTTCAAAAAGCAGGATCGCTTCAAGGTCAACATCAAGGAGTTTGAACGCAACCAAAAAAAGATCCACGGCAGGTTTGTCAGCTTTTGGGACAGGCCCGAGATAGAAGACATCCCCGACATTGTCGAGCCGAGCATGCACGGCATGATCGAAGTCATGCGCGGGTGCGGGCGCGGGTGCAAGTTCTGCGACGTCACGCTGCGCTCGCTGCGCTATTATCCGCCAGAAAAGGTGGCGCGAGAGATCGAGGTCAACATAAAAAAGGGCGGGATGCGCACGGCGTGGGTCCACAGCGACGACATATTCGTCTACGGGATGGATCCCAGGACGACAAAGGACATGGCGCCAAACCGTGAGGCACTCGAGGAGCTCTTTACTGCCATAATGGCCACCGGCGTGGAGCACACAAACCCCACCCACGGCACGCTGGCCGGCGCCATAGCCGACGAGAGGCTCCTCCCAAACCTCTCGAGGATAATCAACGCATCAGCGTCCAACCTCATCGGCGTCCAGTGCGGCCTAGAGACTGGCAGCGTGCGCCTGATTGAAAAGTATGCAGACCGCAAGCTTGCCCCCTATGCGCCCTCGGAATGGCACTGGGTCGTAAAAGAGTCCGTAAAGACGCTAAACGAAAACTATTGGATTCCCGCATTCACGCTAATCATGGGGCTTGACAACGACGAGACCCCCGAGGACTCGTGGGAGACCATACGCCTCCTATCCGAGCTGGAGCAAGAGCAGCCCGACTCGATGTTTACTGCCACGCCGCTTACGTTTGTGCCGATTGGCCTGCTCGAAAAGTCCGAGTTCTTCAACATCGGCAACGAGGTAAGCCCGGTGCAGCTCGGCGTCATGTACAAGACGTGGCAGCACAACTTCAAGTATGGCATCCAAAAGTTCATGACAAAGACCGGCGGCGGAAACGTCTTCAAAAAGCTACTCTTTAACGGGATTGCGCGCTCGCTTGGAAACACGCCGCTCAAGGCAATGGAGGCGTACTCGCGCCGCAAGAGCCGCGAGCACGAGCGCGTCATTGAAAAGATAATCGCAAACTACCGCTAGCCGGTGCCGCGCTTTTCGCGTATGTTTCCAAGCCGGGTGACATCGCTTGGCACGTACATGTCCACGAGCCAGTCTATTGCGACCCTGATCCGCTTTTCAACGCTTGGAAGGCGCGAGAGGTAATAGTTGCGCCACAGTATCCACGCAAGGATTCCTGTCAGCTTTATCCCAAAGATCTGCGCCACGCCGTTGCGGCCCCCGATGGCGGCCATCGAGCCGACAGACGAGTACTCAAACGGCCTTGGCGCGGCCTGCCGCTTGGCCGATGCGGTGATGTTGTATGCGGCAACCTTGGCCTGGCGTATTGCGTTTTGCGCCGTCGGCGGGTACGGCCTGCCGGTCTTTTTGTCAATCAGGTGCGCACAGTCGCCAAGCGCATAGACGTCCTTGTGCCCCCGGAGGTGGAGGAACTCGTCGACTGCAATCCTGTCGCCGGGGCCGTGCTCTGCATCCAGCGCTGCGACTACCGGCGAGGCAAGCACGCCTCCGGCCCAGACCGTCGTCATTGCAGGTATCACCGTCCCGTCTTGCAGCGTGGCCGAGTCGCGGCCCACTGACTCGAGCTTTGTCTTTGTCAGTATCTCGATTCCGCGGCGGCGCATCGTGCGCTCTGCATATGCGCCTAGCTCGCCGATCTCGGGGAGTATGCCGTCAATGGCAGAGACCAGTATCACGCGTATGCCAGAGGGCTCGATGTTGCGGTAATAGCGCTGCGCGGACTCTGTTACAAACTCGTGTATTGCGCCGGCAGTCTCTACCCCGGAAAAGCCCCCGCCGACTATGAGAAACGTCGTCATCGACGACTGGAGCTCGATGTCCTCTTCCTGGTCGGCGCTCTCTAGCATTGATATTATCCGGTTGCGCAGCGCCAGTGCGTCCTCTAGCGTCTTTATCGTCATTGCATTATCCTCGATGCTCTTGTTTCCGCGATAGTTTGTCCGGCCCCCGAGTGCCAGCACCAGATAGTCATAGTCCATCTCCCTGCTCCGCCCGTCCATTACATGGCTTATCGAGACGCGGCGGTTCTCCAGGTCTATGGACTCGACGCTTGCATGGTAGTACCTTGCGCGGCGGCAGAACGTCCTTATCGGCGTCGATATGTGCCTTGGCTCGACGTGCCCCGTTGCCATCTCTGCTAGCAGCGGCGTGCTCAGAAAATAATTGTCCTCGCTTACGATCGATATTCCGACATCGGCTGCGTCCTCGAACTCTTTTTGGAGCCGCCTCAGGACTCCGACGCCGGCATACCCGCCGCCGAGTATGAGTATGCGCCGGAGGGACGCCGAGCCGCCCTTGTGTATGTGCGAGACGTGTGCTGTGTATGTGCTCCGCTTTGAGAACTCGATGTCGCACCTGTGGCAGCGATAGTTTGCCCCAAAGCTGCGGGTCAAAAGCGATGCGATGATGCCGACGCTGGTACCCCATATCACGTGCGCCACGGCCATGCTCACTAGTGGCAGGCCCGATCCGTCAGGACCCATCTCGGGCATGGCAAGATCAAGCCTCTGCGCTGCCGGTGCGATTACAATGCTAGAGACCGGTATTGCAAAGACTACCAGGACCACCAGGCCGACGGCGACCCCGTATCCAAACCCCACGTGGATGTGCGAAAAGTTGATCCCAAATGCCTTGTAGAGTATGACTCCGGCGGCTATTCCGATGCACGTGGCCACGCCGATGTGGAGTGCGAATCCCACGCCAAGTATGTCAGAGCCGAGGATCTGTGCCATGACAAGAAGCGTAGTCTGGTATGCAGACCCGCCGGCTGCATCGTCGTATATGAGCGACGCATGCATGAACATGGCGCCGGCAAGCGAGCCGAGGACGACGAATGCGACTTCGCGGCGCAGCGAATAGTTGACCCGCGGCGTATCGAGTGTCTGGCGCACAGTCGGCGCAGTCGAGCCCGTGGCATCCTTGCTTTTTGCCATGTCCCATGCACGCAACGGGCAGTTATTTTGGTGCTAGGGTTGGGCAATTGCTCAATAGCGTTAAATTTAGACGACATTGCACCCAGGGCCGGATATGAGCGAGCTAGAAGAGTTTGCCGAGGCGCTCTTGGATCAGATAGCCGTCGAGGTCTCCGAGGAAAAAGAGATTGCGCGGATTGCAGACGAGATAGCCGGCAACCCCGCGTTTGGAATTACATTCGAGCCGCTCGGCGAGATTGCACGGCGGCTCCTCCCCGAGATGGCCGGGCGCGCCGAGGAGTTTACGCACATGAGGACGCCCCGGGATCTCGCCGTAAAAATCACAGAGCTGGACGGATTCAAGGCGCTAAAGGCAAAAAAGGTCTATGCCGAAGGTCCGGGGCGCGCATATGTCGATGACCTCTTTGCCGCGGTGGCAGCAGCAGACGTGCCGGCGATTGCGGCGCTAGCCGAGCGCGACATGGCAAAGTTCCTCGTCTACTCTACGTATGCAAAGTCGTACCTGTCCAAGATCTCGACTACATACGGCGACTATATGGACTCGGCAGTACACCTCAACTCGTTTGTCCTCTCTAGGTATCCGCAGATAATACTCTACAAGCAGGGTGAGCCGTACGCCGAGCGCTCCGCGCAGGTCAGTGCGGGGTACGTGGGCGCACTAAAGATGACGGTGCTAGAAGAGGCGGTGCACTCTATGCAGCCGGCACTCGAGGAGGCAAACCGCAATGCAGTAGTAAGGGTCAACTCGCTAAACGAAGAGCTGGCAAAGATCATAATCTCGCTAGACGAGTCCACGGTCTCCTCGCTTACCGACTATCTAAAGCTCCAGCAGGTGCCAGAGGACTTCAAGATCGCAAGCCGTGCAAACCTCTTTTTTATGCTCAATCCGGACAACTTTGTCGCACAGGTCCTGGGGCCGGACGTCATGGTCTATACCAATGTCGAGATTGATCCAAAGATACAGGATGCGGTGCCAGAGCTTGCAAGGATATACGGCGAGTGGCTGGCCCCGATACAGACGCACCATGCCGCCTTTACCGTGATGGAGGGCATGGCAGAGTTTGTAGTAAGGCACGTCCTTGACGGCGATCCGGATTTCGAGATGTACCTGCGGACGTTTATCGGAACCGACATGTCCGCGTACAGGGTCCGCAAGAGCATCGGGAGGGACTTTGTCGCAGCCGCGTATGAAAAGATGGGCCACGAAGCCTTTGCCAGGATTATGGGGCAGATACCCACGACGCGTGATCTCAAAAACCCAGCGGCGTGGATTGGCGCGGCCGGTGCATAGCGGCGATGCCGGGCTTTGATCCGTTTCTTGCAGAGTGGGGGTCAGTAGCCACTGACCCGCGCTACGGCCTGGTCGAAAAGAGCCTCAAGATGGCACAGCTGCTCGAGTACCCGGATCTCGAGGTCGCAAGATACGTCGCAGAGCTGGCAGGACTCGGCGAGTCATTCAGGCTCGGCCTGGATGCCGGCCTTGATGCCGCTGCAAAGATCAAGGCGCTGGGATCGTACGTCTTTGGCAAGTGCGGGTTTGCCGGCAACTTTGAGGACCACTATGATCCGCGCAACAACTTTCTCAACGACGTGATCGACACCCGTACCGGCATTGCCATAACGATCTCAATGGTGTACGCCGAGATCGGCTGCGGGGCCGGACTGGAGCTGCGCCTTGTGAGCTTTCCGGGGCGCGTCCTGACAAGGTGCGGCGATCTGGTCATCGACCCGCTGGTGGGCGGCAAGGTCCTCGGGCAGGACGATCTCGGCGCGCTCTTGGAGGTCAGCGGCCTTCACCGCTCAGAGCTTGCACCAGAGATGCTCCAGGCTGCAAGCGCAGAAAGAATACTAGTCCGCATGGCGCGCAACCTAAAGCACTCGTACATGCACTCGTACGCGCACCAAAAGGCGCTGATGTGCGCCCGGATGGCACTGGCACTTGCAAGGGACTCGCCTGAGGACATACGCGATGCCGGGCTGTTGCGGGCGCGCCTCCAGGATCGCGACGGCGCGCTAGAGGATCTGAACCGGTATTTGGAGATAAACCCAAACGGCGAGGACGTTGATCACATTATCGAGATGATACGCCAGATCCGATCTAATCAATGATCGAGGTAATGTCCTGGCCGCCCTTTATCAGGGAGATTTCGTGCCGGGCTATCTTGCTGCGCACCGCGCCCTTTAGGCGGTCAATCTCTGTGCGCAGGAGGGCCACTTCGTCCTCTAGCCGCGCAACGCGATCATAGACTGTCTCAGAAGGGTTGCTCATTGCAGAAACACGTTTTGCAAAATTTACTTAAAAACGTATGGTTTTGTCGTGTGCGCACGCGCAGGGCGCCTGCGGCTCAGAGCTCAAACTCTTTGTTGCACGCCGGACATTTTGCCCGCTCCTCGCCGGGCGGGCCGATTATGTATATCCGGCCTATGGTCTTGCACTCGCGGCACATTCCCGTAGTTACGTTGCGCGAGCTGGTCCTGACTATCTTTTGGCTCTTGCGTCGGCCCATTATAGCGCGCATATTGGGCGGGCGCACTATTAAGTCTAATCGAGGCGAGGCCCCCCGGGTCTTTGGGTGTATGGCGCGGAGAGAGGGATTTGAACCCTCGTGCTCTTGCGAGCATGGGATTAGCAATCCCACGCCCTACCAGGCTAGGCGATCTCCGCACACGCGCAACGGCTACACATGTTTGTATTAAATTAACGGTGAATCCAATTGCAAGATCTTGATCCGCATCAATCAGGACCCGAGTATCTGGCGAGCACGCGCCTCTGAAATGTCGGACTCGCGGATCATCTGCTCGGCAATATCGGATGCCTGCCCGAGTGTGGCGCCGGCGGCAATGGCCAGGTTCTTGGCATGCAGCCTCATGTGGCCTGCCTGGATTCCCGTAGTGACGAGCGCATGCATTGCCGCATAGTTTTGCGCAAGGCCCGCAGAACCGATGATGCACGCAAGGCCCGATGCGGACGTCGCATGCATGATCTTTGCGCAGACGCGCACGGTTGGGTGTATCTTTGATATCCCGCCCACGGTTCCGACTCCAAGCGGGACCTCGAGCGATCCCGCAAGATTCCCGTCGGCGTTTTTTGACCATGCGGTCAGCGACGAGTACGACCCGCCCCTTGATGCGTATGCGTGTGCGGCGGCCTCTATTGCGCGGACGTCCTGGCCCATGGCAGAAGCTACTGCGACTATGCCGTTCATTATCCCCTTGTTGTGCGTGACTGCCCTGTACGTGTCGTGCTTTGCAAGCTGGTATGCAAGGAGCATGTCATCGACGGTGCTCGCATCGTTTCCCCGGAACGTGGCAGTGACCCTGACGGTCCTCTGCTCTGAATAGTTTGACAGTATACGCAGCAGCACGCGCCCGCCTGTCAGCTCTTCGACTATTGGGGCTGCGGCCTCGCACATTGAATTGGTAATGTTTGCACCCATTGCCTCGCCCGAATCCACAACGAGCTCTACTACCAGCTGTTCGCCGTCATCGGCAGTGATGCGGCGGCACGAGACTGACCTGGCGCCGCGGCCCATCGCGGCCAGCGTGCGGCTCTTTGCGTTTGCCGCATCGAGTATGCGCTGCGTGCCGGCTGCAACCCTCGACTCTGCATCGCCGGCAACGGCGCCCACGACCTGGATCTGGCCAATGACGTGCGGCGCGCCGGCCTCTGCGACAAACCCGCCTGCGGCGCGTGCGGCTTTTGCACCCTTTGACGCAGCGGCAACGACTGAGGACTCTTCGATGACCATCGGGACCAGGACATCAGAGCCGTTGACTACAAAGTTGGTTGCAATTCCAAGCGGCGAGGAGAACGTGCCAACGGCGTTCTCGATCATCGCGTCTGCCTCGCCAAACGTTATCCCCCCCGCACTCTCTAGTGTCGCAATGTCTTCATCGTCAAGACCCGCGGCAGCTCGGAGCGCATCGAGCCGGCCCCTCCGATCCTTTTGATAAAATGCCGGAATTGATGATCCCATGCCTATCTCAACACCTGCAAGAGCCTGTCATCTCCGGGGCCGCCAAACCCGCGGTTGTCCGTGTTTGACGTTATTGCGTATATCGAGCCGTCAGGCGATACTGTGACATCGCGTATGCGCCCAAGGCCGCCGAGGACAATGTCCTGCGAGCCGGACTCGGGATCGAGTGCGTATATCCCGTGGGCGCGCAGCGATGCGACTATCAGGCTGCCGTCCCGTGCAAGCACGCCGCCGGGGTATGACGCAATGCCTCCGAATCCCAGGCCCGGATCAAAGCACATGACAGCACCCGTATGCTTGGCTCCAGAGCACTGCTCATCGGGCCAGCCATAGTTTGCACCGGCCTCTATGATGTTTATCTCGTCGTTCTTTGTCGAGCCCGCATCTGCCACGACGAGTCGGCCGTCGGCATCCCAGTCCATCCCCACGGGATCATGGAGGCCCGAGGCGTATATCGCAGAGCCCGGCACGGGGTTGTCTCTGGGTATTGTTCCGTCGTCATTGATGCGGAGTATCTTGCCTGCAAGCGAGTCTGCGTCCTGTGAGAGGCGCGATGTTTCGGACGTCGCACCCGTTCCAACGTAGAGCTTGCCGTCGGGGCCAAACGCGATTGCGCCTCCGTTGCTAAAGTCGGCGCCGGGTATGCTGTCTAGTATCGTGATGATGTCTTCAGCACGCGAGCCGTTAATGTGTATCTCCATGACGCGGTTCCAGAGCTGGCCGCCCTCGTGGTATGTCATGTATGCATAAAGCGCCTGCCGGTGATCAAAGTCTGGGTGGAGCGCGATTCCGACCAGCCCCCCGTCGTGGGCGTCTGCTGCGCGGAGGGTGACTAGCGGAGTCTCCAAAAGGACGCCTTCATCGAGGACGAGGATCATGCCCGACTTTAGTGCGACAAATACCTGCGGGCCATATACCGCAATGGCCCGGGGCTCGTCAAGATCGCTTGCCAGTACTGCCACTGCGTCGTTGCCGGCATCCAGCGATGTCGACGGCTCTGGGAGCTGTATTCCGGGCGACGGCGAGGTCAGTATGACTATGGATACAATGACGGCGCCGGCAATCCCGGCTATTCTTAATCGCGTGTCCACTGGGGCACCGCGCCATGCGCTTTACTATTAATCTGACCATGCGCCGGCGAATCATGCCGAATTAATATAGGGCTTTTTTTCAAATTATGGCATGAACGGCTGCGTATCCGGATTCAAGGGCGCGTTTGGGGCAAGAGTGCGTTGAGTGCAAAGCGCGACTATTACGAGGTGCTCGGGGTGGCAAAGGATGCAGGCGCCTCTGAGATAAAGTCCCAGTACAGAAAGCTGGCACTAAAGTTCCATCCTGACCGGAACAAGTCCGAAGACGCCGGCGAGCATTTCAAAGAGATATCAGAGGCATACGCCGTCCTCTCTGATGAAAAAAAGCGCTCAATGTATGATGCGCACGGGCATGCCGGAATCGACGAAAAGTACAGCGCAGAGGACATCTTTGGCGGTGCCGGGTTCAGCATGGGCGGCGGCGGGTTTGGCATGGGCGGCTCGATATTTGAGACCCTCTTTGGGAGCTCGGGCTTTGGCGGATCTGGCCCCGGCAGGCAGGGGCGCGACATGCTGTATGATCTCGAGCTAACATATTCGGACATTTTGCACGGCAAGGACGTCGAGATCGACATCCAAAAGGACGTCGCATGCAGCGGGTGCGGCGGGAACGGGGGAACACGCAAGCAGTGCAGTGCGTGCGGCGGAAGCGGGCGCATAAGGCAGTCAAGGCAGTCAGGATTCGCATCGTTTGTCACAATGTACCCGTGCAGGGAGTGCGGGGGCGCCGGCGACACAATTACAGACAGGTGCAAGAAATGCTCGGGCAGCGGCAAGCAGGGCGGAGTGCACCACATCAGCAGAAAGATCCCGCCCGGAATTACAGAGGGGGATTATGCAGTATCAGGCGAAGGCGAGTATGTGCCCGGCGGCCAGAACGGCGACCTGATACTGCGAATACGGATTCTTGACACCCAGGGCTTTACGAGGGACGGCGCAGACCTCATCTGTGAAAAGAGGATCAGCGTGACTGATGCCATTTTGGGGTGCAAGATCGAGGTTCCGATGATAGAGGGGGCAAAGACGGTAAACGTCCCCTCTGGAAGCCAGTTCGGCGACGTGATTACGATCAGCAGGCACGGCCTTCCAAGCGACAGCTGGCGCGGGAGGGGTGACATTTTGGTAAGGCTGCTAGTCGACATCCCGCGCAAGCTCTCAAAGGAGCAAAAACGCATGGTCGAAAAACTCCGCGACTCGTCGTCCTAGTCACGGCGCTCAAGCAGGAGCTCAATCTCGTGGCCCTCGCGGACGTGGGGGCGGTGGTGCGACTGTATCACCTCGCCGATGCGCTCGTCAGTAAAGTACTTGCGGTTGTACCGGCCCAGCACCTGCTTGCATTCGTTGCAGTATATGATCCGGTACTCTGTGGACACCACTCCGGCCCCGGCGCGGACTGGCGTTAAAAACGCACTTATTCTAGACTTGCCCGTGCGCCGTTGCGGGAGTCGCCCAGCCCGGTCAACGGCGTAAGGTTCAGGTCCTTATCTCTTAGGAGTTCGTGGGTTCAAATCCCACCTTCCGCACCACTCCTCCTGTACGATATCACGCTTGTTTTATTACCATGTGGGGCAGACGCGGCGCATGAAACAGCCCGGGGGTTCTGGCCTCAAGACAAGCGAGCTGCTCTACAAGGGCTCGATAATCGGCATGGTAGTCACCCTCCCATCACTTGCAACATTCATGCTCGTGTGGCACTTTGCAGACGACCTGATCGTCGCAGCAGTGGCAAGCGCCATAGTGTACGCCGTCTCAATGGTCGCATCGTTTAAGATTGCAAAAGTCATAAGCGCAAAGCACGCCCCCAAGGAATAGTTGGGCGGCGTGGACCAGCACAAAGACATTGCCGGGGTCTTGACAAGGGAGGTCGGACTTAGCGACGAGCAGGCAAGGCTCTACGTGCTCATCGCCACAAGCGGCGCAATGAGCGCATCAGAGGCCGCAGCAAGGCTTGGAATCGGCGATGCTGCTGCGCGGGAATCAGCAGACCGCCTGGTCGCACTAGGCGGGTTTATCGACTATGGCGAGGGGAGGTACGAGTCGATGCATCCGCGGTTTTCGTCTGTAAACATGTACCGGAGATCGTGCCAGGAACGCGGGCAGACGCCGGGGCAGAACTTTGCCATAGACAATGTGGGCTCGGCACTCGAGAGGGACTATGACCGTGCAAGAACTAAATACAACAAAACAAAAGGCGGCAAATGATGTCCAGCGATGCCGACTCGTGCAAGCACCAGCCCGTCTATTACGGCGTGATCAACATCAACATCGATGAGAGGACCATTGGTTCCATAGACGTCTGGCGCTGCCCGGCGTGCACGACCCGCTTTTGCGAGGAAAAGCGGCTTGGAATCGAGTCAATAACTGACACGATCGGAATGCCAAAGATAGCACAGAATGAAAAGTGGGGCGTGGTCGTGTGCAAGCTCCAAAAAGGCCAGGACAAGTGGAAGCTGGTAAGGATGCCAGAGTCCGGCGCCGTCCAGCACGAGTGCCTCGAAGAAAAGGTCATCCGCCTCGATGTCGAGTCCTACAAGGCAGACGACGGGCAGCACTGGAGCTTTCTGGTCGATGACCACGTCAATCAGGCCGTCGAAATATCGGGTCGTGGAATTGAACATTAGCGTCCATGTGGATGCCGTGGACGGCACGCAGATGGCCGCAAAGATAACGGGGACGTTTGGCCTTGACGGCGCAAGATACCCGTTTACTGCAATAGCGTTTGGAAGAATCGGCGGGCAGAACATTGGTGCCACGCTTGATGACGGCGTACAGGCAAAGCTGCGCAGCGCGGGCCACGACCCAGAAGACGTTGCAATGGAGATCCAGCGGCGGCTACTGAGGGGCGAGATGAGCATACCGGAGAATCTCAAAAAAGAGAGTTTTCTAGACGACTAGAGCGAGGCGTCTTTGAGCGCAGACTGGCACGCGCACTGTGCCGACTCGGGCGTGTCTTGTATGATGCCGGCTAGCATCTTGCGCATCGACTCGACGTTGGAGGAGACCAGCTGCCTTACCTCGCTTGCATTGACCGGCTTGTCTGCCCACACGTCATAGTCTGTGACCATTGAGACGGACGCGTAGCAGATTTCTGCCTCGCGTGCAAGCTGGCACTCTGGGACAAGCGTCATGCCGATAATGTGCGCGCCCCATCCGCGGAAGAGCTTGGACTCTGCACGAGTGGAGAATCTGGGCCCCTCAATGCACACATACGTACAGTCCTCGTGCAGCTTTTTGCCCTGCTTGCGTGCGGCATCGATTGTGCACTTTTGCATCTCGGGGCAGAACGGGTCTGCTACCGATATGTGGATGATCCTGCCGTCCTCTGAAAACGATCCCCGGCGCGTCTTTGTAAAGTCGATGAATTGCGACGGCAGTGCAAAGTCGCCGGGTGCGATCCCCTCCTGGAGGCTGCCCACCGCGGACGGGGCTATGATGCGTTTTACGCCTAGCTGCCCGAGTGCGTCAATGTTTGCGCAATAGTTGATCATGTGCGGCAGTATGCGGTGGCCGCGCCCGTGGCGTGGAAGGAACGCAACCCTGCGCCCCATAAATTCGCCTATCGTTATCTTGTCCGAGGGCGCGCCGTACTTTGTATCAATAGAGACCTCGGAGACGTCATCGAGGAGCTGCGCGTCATACATTCCGGTGCCGCCAATGACTGCAATCTCTGCATGCTCGCCGTCCATCAGTACCTGACCAGCGCCTTTGTGTTGTATTTGGATATTTTCTTTATTCCCCCAAGGCCGGTGAGCTCGATGATTATTGCAAAGCCGGCAACCCGGGCACCGGCGCCTTCGACCAGCTTTGCTGCGGCCTTTGCAGTCCCGCCCGTGGCAAGAAGGTCGTCGCATATCAGGACGCGCTGGCCCTTTTTGAGCGAGCCGGACTGGATCTCTATCGTGTCCTTTCCGTACTCTATCGTGTATGACACGCTGGCAGTCTTGCCTGGGAGCTTGCCCTTTTTTCTGATCATTACCATCCCCTTGTCCATCCGTGCTGCAAGCGCCGCTGCCACGACGAATCCACGCGACTCGATGCCGGCAAGCATGTCGACGTCGCGGGGGTTGAAATGGCGCACAAACCCGTCGACTGCAAGCGACATTGCGTGCGGATCGCGCAGGATCGGCCCAAAGTCCCTAAAGAGAATCCCCTTTTTTGGAAAATCCGGATACGAGTCTATGCGTTCTTCTAGATGCACGATAGGCCCACGGTGACAGCCCCGTAAAAATAGTTTGCCACATCTGCGCCGGTTCCGGCGTCTGCCGCAGTTTAGGGTTCCAGACCCGCAAGACTCGGTCAGTCAAATTGTGCGATCTTTTTGTCAAAGTTATAAATAGTGGTATGAATAATTACATAACAATGGAAGTTGATATAGAAACACTGGTAAGGGATACAGCAAAAGAATACGATTATTTGGAAAATAATATGAAAAAACTCGAAAAATATGCCGGCAAGTGGGTAGCCGTACTAGATGAAAAGGTCGTCTGTAGTGGCAAGGATTTTGCCAAAGTTATGAATTCGGTTGAAAAATCACATCCTGGCAGAATCCCGGTGGTTATGAAGATTTTTGAAAAGGACTTTGTGTGGGTGTAGGTATGAATTACGGACAAAAAGGCAGAAACGATGTCAGAATAAAATACGTTGTTAATCGTGCAAATATGATACAGGATACCACCTACTCGTGTTTATAGGCGTAGATTTGTAGGCGATTATAAAGGAGCCACCCCCAAGCAAATTCCATCATTTTAATGAGTTTTTGTAGGTAGGTCTAAGAACATAATCAATCAGGAGTGTGAACGTATCCCCGTTCTGGTTGTTGTACCGCCATTCCATCTCCTTGATGTACAAGATAAACTTGGCAGGACTCGTACCGTGATACTTTGCCATCTTT
>JAHRAL010000095.1 GCA_020027325.1 Cenarchaeum sp.
AAAGATCTACAAGAGAATTCTAGCGGTTCGCCTGGTGCTGGAGGACGACATGGAAGTACGGGCAGTCGCAAAGATCGTAGATTCCTGTGAAAATTCCGTACGCAACTGGATCAAAAGGTTTACGGAGGCCGGCATAGACGGCCTCCGTGACCTTCCACGCTCTGGACGTCCCGGCGACATTGCACCAAAGGAACTTGGCACAATAATGGATCAGATCAGCAAGGAAAGCTATGACACCAGGATGGTCCATGACGTCATACTGGAAGCCACCGGTGTGGATCTGAGCATGTGCCAGGTCAGAAAGATTCTACGCCGATATGGCATGTCCCTTCGCAAGACCCAGACGGTCCATATCAACCATGCCACCGCTACACAGGTATACGCGTGGCAATGGCACATGGAAAATGTCAGGATTCCGAGGCTAAAACAAGACGGATTTACCCTGATTGCAGCAGACGAGGCGTACTTTGTGCAGAACGAATACAACAGGACAGTGTGGGGGAAAGTCGGAACCAGAAGCACCGTGCCGTACTATGGCAACCATGCCAGGGTCGCATTGTTCGGATGCGTTACCGAATACGGCAACCAGCTGTTCAGGACGTTCAAGGGCAGGTTCAAATCAGCGCAGTTCATAAAATGTCTTGACGCAATGCGGCGCAGTTTCGGCAAAGTCGCCGTATTGTGCGACCGGTCGGCAGTACACACGTCCAAGGAGGTAGAGGAGTACCTCGAATCGCATCCGGACGTGAGGCTAATACTCCTGCCGGTGGGTTCCCCATACCTCAACGTGGTGGAGCAGTGCTGGAACCAGGGCAAGCAGGCTCTGCTCGGAACCGTGGTATACAAAACCGTCCAAGACTTCCGGACTGCAATATCGGAATACTATAGGACAGTGTCGTTTGTACACCTTGACCTGTACACGTACATTTACAGGTCGCCTGCAAACCTGCTCAAAGATTTATGATCGCGGCTATAGTCGCCATCTGTTTTTTGAGCCCAAGCTGGCCACTAAGGGTGCTGACCTCGTACAATTGAAGCTATCAAATGTATATATGGGATTATAAACCACGCTACGATTGCCAGAAAATTTCCTTCCCGCACGCGGAGTTGGATCTCATTTAGTCATTTTGGGAGCTGGTGCAAGTAGAGCTGCATGTCCTCATGGAGATAAAAACGGACGAAAATTACCATTAATGAATGATCTTGTTGAAGTTGTTGGCCTAAGTTCTAAAATTGAAGAATGGGGATTAGATCCTCAACAAAATTTTGAAAATATTTATAATGATTTGTATGAAAAAAATGACGTGGATAAAATTGAATATTTGAAACATGCAATTAAGAAATATTTTAATAAATTAGAAATTCCTGATCAACCAACTGTATATGATCATCTTGTTTTGTCACTTAGAGATAAAGATGTAATTGCAACATTTAACTGGGATCCATTGTTATCTCAAGCAATGACAAGAAATCAACAAGGATTATACAATCAGGCAATGAACAGAGATCAAAATGTGTCTCTCTATAAACCACCATTTGTTATATTTCTACATGGTAATGTTAGCATCGGACATTGTGTATCTGATAAACGAATCGGGCATATTGGAACACGATGTCCCCAATGTCGTAGACCATTTCGAGATACAACAATGTTGTTTCCAATAAAGAAAAAAAATTATAATGCTGATTCATTTACCAGTGCGCAATGGGAGAATTTTAAAAAGTGGCTTGGTAGATCATTTGGAATAACTGTATTTGGCTATAGTGCACCAAAAACAGATGTTGAAGCTAAATCTGCAATAAAATCTGCATGGATTCGCTATGGCAAACCTAGATTGGGTTACTGGAATTTTATTACAACCGAAAATGAATCTACTGTAGCGAAACATTGGAAGGATATCATTCCTAATGCCACTTCTTTCACATGTAGAACATTTTATGAATCGACCATAGCAAAAAATCCACGACGAACTATTGAAGCAGGTCATGGTCAGTTCTTGGAAGCAGAATGGGTAGGCGAGCACCCCATTTCAACACAAGCAGATTTTCCTCAATTATGGAATGAGGTAGGGAAACTTGCAGAAGACGAGTATGCTCATAAAACTTTATTGAGCCAACGTTCGACAACCTCATTATAGGCCACACACAGAAAAACCTTCAGAAACAAGTATTGAATAATTAGATCTTGACTAAAATCAACTGGCGTGTTAGAACACATGTCTAATGTAATGGCGGGTCTAGAGGGATTCGAACCCTCGACAGCCGGATTAAGAGTCCGGTGCTCTACCTGGCTGAGCCATAGACCCGCAAATGACAGGACGCACCATCAATGGATTCTATTAAAGTGTGGTTAAAAACCCCGCAAGAGCTATGCAGGCTGTGCAATCTCTGACTTGGCATGCTTTTCCAATATCGAGTTGAGCACGACAGACACGGGGACATTGTTCATCTTTTTCTTTTGCTCTAGCAGTTTTTGGTATGCGTCAAGCGTGATATAGACCGGAATGGACCCATTGCCCTCTAGCAGCCCGCGAACCTTGAACAGCGCAGTCTCCATCCCCCGCTCGGCAGACTTTGCAAACTTTGCCTTGTCAAGGATGCTCCCCAAAGGCCCAAAGGGCATGTCATAATCAACGCTCATCGTCACCCTAGACTTTGACTCACCCACAGCTTCAAACTCTGTTGCAATCTCCCATTTTTTAAACGGCCCCTCTATCTGCTTGGCAGCAATCCGTTTCTCACGCTCAAATTCCGTGGTCTCACAGTCCCATTCAAGCCTTTTACCGCCAAAATCACCTATAATACGAAACGTAGTACCGACTCCCATGCCCTCCTTGATGTCCATCGGAATGACTGTCATCCCGACTCCCTTGTCTGTCATCTGGTCAGACACGTGCTCTGGGCGCGCAAAGTAGGTAAATACAGTCCCAACCGGAACCTTGATCTCTATAGACCGTGATACTGTGGCCATTAACGGACTCTCCACCCGATATATTGGATTTAAAGGTATTGCCAAGCCGTGCCTGCAAACGGAGGGCATGACCTGATCCGGGGACAGATCATCCGTTGCCACCACAGACCCGACAAAACGCGATCCATCACACTAAACTGTTAAATATTAAACACAGAGTCGCGCACGCATAAGCGATGACTATGAGAATTCTAGCATACGCAACCCTAGCCCTCGCTCTATCGCTCCCAATCCTCCCCGTCATGGCAGCCGAACCCGGCGAGTACCTTGACCGCCGCTCAGAAATCTGGAACCTCTTTTTCCGCATGATGACAGTCGCATTTACAATCGGCACAGTCGTCTCTGGAACTATCGTCTGGCTCTGCTGGCGGTTCCGTGAGTCGCATCCAAAGGCAAAGAGGACCAAGTACGAGGAGGCCGGCGAGTGGTGAGCGGCCACTCAAACATGCCAGAATGGGTCTATATCGGCGTAGTCGTAGCTCTACTTTGCTGGGTGGGAGCAGAAGCCTGGAATATCGAGAGGCTCGTAGAGCACATTCCCGAAGATGCAAAGCTAATCAAGGTGACGGGCCAGCAGTGGTTTTGGACCTTTGAGCACGAGGACGGAACCAAGGAGATCGGCGAGCTCCATGTCGAGGCAGGAAAAGCCTACAAGTTTGAGATTACGTCAAAGGATGTCATCCACTCGTTCAATATCCACGACTATGTCGTGCTGCTAGACGCGGTTCCGGGCCGCGTAAACACGGTCTGGTTTGCACCGACCGAGGCCGGTGAGCACGACATCCAGTGCCGCGAGTACTGTGGCCTCATCCATTACAACATGCGCGGCACGCTGTACGTGTCAGAGGCAGGTGCCTGATGGTCCTCGAAATGGCGCGCCCGCGCCCGATATGGCAGATAATGTTTTCCACGCACCACACCGACGTCGGCCTCCTCTACCTCATCACATCACTGGCATTCATGTTCATGGGAGGCGCACTCGCACTCTCGATCCGCGCCGAGCTCTTTTTCCCGGGCGCGCAGATCATTACTGATGCCATGACGTTTAACCGCATATTTACCGTCCACGGCACCACCCTCATCTTCCTGTTCATACTCCCCTTTGCGTCTGCTGTCGGCAACTATTTTGTGCCCATCATGGTCCGCTACAAGGACATGGCATACCCAAAGCTCAATGCAATCGCATTCTGGATGATACCGCCTGCCGGCGCCCTCATCTGGCTTGGGTTTGCCGACTTTACGTGGTATGCGACGCCCCCCTACTCTGTAATCAGCGCGCCGGGGCCGGCAGCCGACATGTG
The DNA here is from genome assembly GCA_020027325.1 of Cenarchaeum sp. Lineage (GTDB taxonomy): Archaea > Thermoproteota > Nitrososphaeria > Nitrososphaerales > Nitrosopumilaceae > JAHRAL01. The sequence goes on from JAHRAL010000095.1 coordinate 4,273, forward strand.
GATATTTGGCCTCAAAATACTCGGCGTGTCCTCAATCTTGGGCTCTATCAACTTTATCGTGACGATTCTCAAATGCAAGCACCCGGACATGCCGATATCAAAGGTGCCGCTGCTTGCATGGTCGTTTCTCTCATCGTCTCTAATCGTGCTCGTCGCACTCCCGACGTTTGCTGCCGCCCTCCTGATGCTCTTGACTGACAGGCTCGGCGTGTCCGGGTTCTTCAACCCCGCAGTCGGCGGGGACCCGATAGCTTATGCGCACCTGTTTTGGTTTACATTCCACCCCGAGGTCTATGTCCTGGTAATCCCCGCAATCGGAATGATGTATGAGATTATACCGCGCTTTTCGCGCAAGCCGATATTCAGCGTCACCTCGGGGATTATCGCATTCATCCTGCTGTCGATCGTCAGCTTTGCATCGTGGGCGCACCACATGTATGCAACGGGCCTGTCATTCACAGAAAAGACCGTCTTTATGGTCGGAACGCTCGCAGCGGTCCCCGCATCTGCAATGCACGTATTCAACTTTCTAGCCACAATGTGGGGCGGGAGGATAAAGTTTTCAACCCCGATGCTCTGGGCCATTGGCGGAATCGCACTCTTCTTTTCTGCGGGTGCCGGCGGAGTAGTAAACAGTGCAATGCCGCTAGACTTTGTCACACACGACTCGTACTGGGTCGTAGGCCACTTTCACCTCTTTGTAATGGGGACCATACTCTTTGGATCCGTAGGATACCTCTACTACATGTTCCCGTATGTCACGGGGCGCATGTACAACAGGAAATTGGGCAACATTCACTTTGTACTCTCGTTTGTCGGCACGGTCATGGTCTTTTTCACCCAGCACGTGCTCGGCCTCTTTGGGATGCCGCGCCGCGTGTACGACTATCCGCCAATCCCCGAATGGATTGCAATGAACCAGATTGCAACGGTCGGCGCGATGATAATCGGCGTATCGATGGCCCTGTTCCTCATAAACATGCTGTACAGCGCCGCCAGGGGCAAAGAGGCCGACATGAACGACCCGTGGAACCTGGGCGCAAAGTACTACTACCCATACGAGAGGAAAAACCCCCAGCACTAGTGTGATAATGGTATGAGCGCCCAAGCACCCCCGATATACAGGACATCGTCAGCCAGGGTGGGCCGGATGATGGTTATCATGCTTGGAATCTGCATTGCAGGCGGCGGGATATTTTTTGGAATGTGGGACTATTGGATCTCACAGCCGGCGCCAGTCGTGGCCCAAATGTCAGGCTCTGCCCCCGCACCGGCGCAGCCGTCGGCCACCGGCAAGAGCATACCCATAGACCTCAGCTTTGTAGAGTCCGATGACTTTCGCATCCTGGGATTCGACGCCCTTCCCGGCGAGCCCGGAGGCAACCCGACAATCGAGGCCGACGTCGGTGACAGGATTGTATTCACAGTCGACAATGCCGGCCTGTCATTCCACTCGTTTGGCGTGACGGCCGACGAGGAGGGATTCGAAGGGGTCATACCGGGAACAGAGATTGCAGCGGCGATAAACCCGCTAAAGCCAGGCGAGTCCGGCGAGTCCCAGTTTGTCCCGTCAGAACCTGGCACATACTATTACATTTGCACCGTTCCGGGCCACCGCATACAGGGAATGGTCGGCGAGATCATAGTGTCAGAGGCCGACGAGTCAGCCCCGGCCCCCGCACCGGCATCGGACCGCCCCGTCCAGTCCCACGAGTTTAACTTTGACTTTGTAGAGTCTGAAGACTTTCGCACGCTTGGATTCAACGCACTAGAGGGTCCGGAGGCCAACCCCGAGATTCGCGTCGGATCCGGTGACAGGGTGACGGTGCGTGCGACAAACGTTGGCAGCTCGTTTCACTCATTTGGCGTTGTGAGCGATCCCAACGATTTCAACAGCACGATATGGGACTCTGAAATCGGCTCAGTCACAGCGCCGCTACGCGGAGGCGAGTCCGGCGAGGTGACGTTTACTGCCGGCCCGCCGGGTGAGTACGACTATATCTGCACGGTTCCAGGCCACGCGCTACAGGGAATGCAGGGCAAGTTCATCGTAGAATGAGCCGCCAATGATTGCAAAGCCGCTATCACTCATCACCCTAGTCGTCCTCTATTCTCTCATGGTAATCGGCGGATACGTGTCCGCTGCGGGCCTCGGCCTGGTATGTCCGGACTGGCCGCTCTGCCCCGGCGGGCTGATACCGTCAGAAGAATATTTTGTAGAGTGGATTCACCGTGTGATTGCAATGATTGCAGGAATCCTGATCATAGCTACGATGGTCGCATGCTGGAGGTCCAGGGACGAGGTCGGCCGCGCAGTGATTACTAGCACGGCGGCATCCGCATTTGTAATCACCCAGATTGGACTCGGCGCACTGGTAATAGACCTGCGGCTCCAGGCCGTCCTAGTCACCATTCACTTTGGAATCGGCATCGTGCTCCTAGTCTCGGTCCTGCTCACGGTTCTCTTTGTGTTCGGGCTCCGCATAGTCCGCGCCTAGCCTTCTCCGCCGGATGATGCCCGGCAGGTAGATGTATCCCACAATCAGTGAAAACATGGCAGCACCCGCCGTTATGCTCAGAAAAAAGATGTATCCAAACGGGCTCTGCGTGCCAATGTTGAACGTGTATGTCACGATTTCTGCGTCCACGCCCTCCAAACCGTACAGGTCCACGTGCATGATGTGGTTGCCAGAGTCCTCAAACACAAACTCGATTATCTCGTGCGCGCCCTCGACGACCCTGGGCCCATCAGTATAGACCTCGGCATCATTGTAGAGCAGGCGGACCCCCATTATCACGCCGGGGAGCTCTTCAAAGTCCGCATCTGTGATGCGGAAAAGGATCTGCGAGGGCTCGCCGATCTGGGGGAATTCTGGGAGCGTCGAGACCTGGACGCGGTGGCCGGCGACAAACTTTTCAGACGAGTTGAACAGCGAGTGCGCGTGCGCGCCGGCAGGCACCGCGGCGGCCAGGATTGCTACAAGAACCAGTGCGGCTATGGCAGTCGTGTGCAACTCAGACGGCAGGCATATCCTGCCCCGTTATATGATGTTGCGCCGTGTGCGGGTATGGGGCCGCCTGTTGGCAAAATCTGGGCGCAAAAGCTATTGGGGGTCTGAAAATGCACCGTGGACGAGGCATCATCGTGAGACCTGGAGCATGACCTGCTGCCGGGGATTGCCATCAAGGTGTAAACACCGGCAACAATGACGTTGCAACCATCGACATATATCGGGGACATGCCGCATACAACGGGATGTGCGGTGATCTCTTGTGAAATACAAATCCGGCTCTGGATCCGCAGAGTTGCCTTCCTTTGATGTTATAATGAAACACCTGATCAGCGTCATTGCGACCATTGGAGAGCAGGATGCGTTCACCTATAATCCAAGGACTGGCCGGATGTACGACATCACAAAACCGGGCCATGCGGGTGCACTGTTTGATGAGCTGGTCGCAGGCGACAAGAACTTGCGGCCGGATTCACCAATACACCTGATATCTGTGACCGACAATTACGACATCTCTCCAAATGACGCGCTGAAATGGGTGTATGGAGTGATGATGCTGATGGCAGAACAGCCCCTCTTTGGGACCTGGATAAACAAGGCTGGAAAGAGATGCTTGGATTTGGTGATCCAGTTAAGTCAAAAGTAGACACGATTCTGACGACCCAAAACACGCACAATTGGCACAAATCGAGCCAGTTACCAGCTCAAATGGCGGCTTTGGGA
>JAHRAL010000105.1 GCA_020027325.1 Cenarchaeum sp.
CGAAACGCACTTGTATTGATCAGTTTCTATTTGCCTTCCTTTACTTTTAGGATGTATTTGCGTATTTTGGGCCTAATTCTGCATACTTTAGGTGGATTTAGCATACTTTTGACTTAACTGTGATCGCTGTACACTTTATAAGGGAGGATGACGCAATAAGGTTGGGAAAAAGGTTTGAGCAAAACTCTATCATCCGCATCCGTCCAAACGGGAAATGGGCCACGATCAAAATTAGATGAGTGGACGATAAAGAACACGTTTGCAGAAAATTGTGAGAACGAGTACTTTACACCTGCAGAGCTGTTTTGTCTACGCAGGTATGGGTTTCCATTCGACGACCTGCCAGAGGAGGGCAAACAGATGGTCTTAGAGTATGAAAAAGAGTACAGCAAAAAGCGCACAAACCTCACCAAACTGGCAAAAACGCTTCAGGAAATGCGGGACGACCCCAACATAATCATCTGAGTGCGGACCAGTCGTACAAGGCGTATCTATATTGTGCAGGTGGGGCGGACGGGGTTTTGCATGTGGGATTTTTCGTGAACATTGAGTGCTGGGCAGGCTGGGCACGTGTACAAAACATCTGAATTTCAAGCGTGTCCATGGCCCAGCAACGTGCACGGCACAACGTGCACGGCTCTGAAAACTATAAAAAATACGGCCTGCAATATGTGGTGGCGGGGGAGAGTCGGATGGCTCGTCGGAAATGTTCTTCATTTCCGCCCCTCCGACAATTCTATCCAAAGACTCCCGTTGGATCTATGGGATAGTGCCTAGTTGACTAGGTGGTCTAAGAGTACATAACCTCATACATGCGTGTACAAGGAAACTATAAGAAACACGGCCTACAATACATGGGTGGCAGGGGAGAGTTGAAACGGCTCGTCGGAAATGTTCTTCATTTCCGCCCTTCCGACAATCATATCCAGACCAGAGTCGGACATGGCGCGCCTCAGGAACACAGACACCCCCCACCACTAAAAAGAAATACCGCCACCCCCCACACCCACAACAGCATTGATGCTCAGCTATGACTATCCGCTCTACCGCCCGCCGTCCGAGGCCCGCTCGCTCATCATCCAGGCGACACTCGGGTGCTCTTACAACGAGTGCTCATTTTGCGACATGTACAGGTCCAAGGAATATTCAGAGAGGCCGTGGGAGCAGGTGCGCGCCGAAATTGACATGATGGCTGAATCCGAGCCGGACACAAGACGCGTCTTTATTGCAGACGGCGACGCACTAAACCTTGATGCGGCATACCTTGAAAAAATAGTCTGCTACCTCCGATCAAAGTTTTCAAAACTCGAGCGCATCGCCTGCTATGCAATGCCGATGAACGTCCTAAAAAAGACGCCAGACGAGCTAGCATCGCTCCATGATGCCGGCCTTGACATGCTGTACCTTGGGATTGAGAGCGGTTCTGACGTGGTGCTCCGCCACGTGACAAAGGGGGCAGTCGCTGCCACCATTGTGCGCGCATGCAAAAAGGCAAAGGCCGCCCGGTTCACGCTCTCGTGCATGGTGATACTGGGCCTCGGGGGCAAAAAGTACACAACAGAGCATGCCGCAGGAACCGCCGAGGTACTCAGCGCCGCATCGCCGCACTATGTCGGCGTGCTGACACTGTACCTGGAGAACGGGATAAAGTCCGAGTTCCTCTCAAAATACAAGGGAACCTTTGAGGCACTCTCAGACGAGGAGGCACTCGACGAGCTGGACCGGCTGGTCGGCGGACTCGATGTGCAAAGCGACGTCGTCTTTCGCGCAACGCACGGATCAAACGCATACATGTTTGGCGGGACGCTCCCGCACGAAAAGGATGCCATAATGCAAAAAATATCGTGGGCAAGAAAGCATCCAGAGACGTCCAGGCCAAAGGGCCTGCGCGGGTTCTAGGCGTGGGCGTGGTCTGTGTCGATGTATACGACCTTGAATATCGTCACGTCATAGTCACCCTCAAAGGCGCGTATGACCTGGCCGTCATCGACGCTTAGCACCCTGAATCGGTACTCGTACGAGCCGTCGTCTGCCACATCGACCTGTGCATACCTTGCAGGATCGCCGTCGGCGCCGTCTATCTTTACTATAACAGGATGGTGCTCGACGTGGTTGGATACCGTGCCCTCTACAAAGGCCCACGGCATTGTGTTGTCAGCCGCAATGCTCATCGTCAGCTGCGTGCGCTCGAGTGCCATATCCCCGCCGAGCAGGACATACGTCGTGGTGGCCTCTGGATGCGGATGCGCAGCTATATACTGGATGTGTGCCGCAGACATTGCCACCATTGCAAGGGCCAGCACGGCTATCCCGAGTGCGCGGTTCATGTCCATGCCTCTGCGTTTTTCTTCCAGACGCGCTTGCCGTCTATGATTACCTGGTCGTCCTCGTCAAAGACCGTGTGCCACTTGCCGTTTGCAGGAAATATGTTGCTCATCTCAGCCACGCGCCTGGGCGTCGGGCGGTAGTTTGTCAGCGCGCCCCACCTCATGTTTGGAACGCGTGGCATGATCTCGTTAATGTCCCTCATGGCGCTCATGCCTCGCCTACCACTATTATACCCTTTTGAATCAAAAACTCTAGACTGTTGACAAACTCTGCATCAGTCGTGATTCCGTCGGCCCACCACCCCGCGGAGTCCTTTATCCACCCTGGTATGCCCCCGTCTGCGGCGCCTGCCTCGCGCTGGGCTGCGACCTTGATCACGTCCTCGCTTATGAGGAACTCTAGTGCGGATACAAACTCTGCATCAGTCGTGATTCCGTCTGCCCACCACCCCACAGAGTCTTTTATCCAGCCGGGTATTGCAGGATCTGCGAGGGCCGCATCCCGGGACGGATCAGTTGGCACTGTGCCAGGTGTGCCAGAAGGTGCCAGGACGCCAAACTCCAAGAGTCCTGATCCGAGCCCGGCATACGCATCATCAACGTCGAGCCCGGCGCGTCCCTGGCCGTACATTACAAGGTCAAACCTGTATGTGCCCTGCCCTGGGACGTCAAACTCTATGATCGTGATCCCTTCTGTTGCCACATCCTGCATGTCTCTTGCATCCTGGAGCGATCGCGCCACCTCTGCGCCGGTCGCATGGTCTGCAATGACGTATCCATACCTGGTGTCGCGCAGCAGGTCGCCTGATTCATCCAAGAACGCAATCTCGAGTGGGACGGGGCTTGTCTTTACGTTTGCATCCCACGAGACCGTCACGGTCGCACCGGTGCGCATGTCGTGGTTCTCGCTGTCGACGAGGTAAAACTCGGAGGTGTTTTTTTGGACATTGTTTTCTGGCACGAGCTCGAAATTCATGACGCGGGATTCCTCGTGCTCTGCGCCAAGCTCGGAGTTTATCCGCTCTAGCTCGGCAGTAGTCACCAGAAAGTGTATCACGTTGCGGTCGTCATACGTGTACGGATCTATGATAAGGACGCGCTTGTCAAGCCGCACCCCGTCGACATAGCCGGCAAACTCGCGGTCCGGCGACCACGTCGTAAACGACTTTGGAACATGGACCTCCTCGTGCACAATCTGGACGAGCTCTACATAATCCGGGCTCCAGTCAAAGGGCATCTCAAAGGAGAGCGACCCGCGTGAATCGTCATAGCTGATGTTGGACACCTTGTCATAGTATGTCTTTATCGTGGCAGGCACCTCTTCGGCCTGCGCCGTCCTTATGGTAAACGGCTGCACGTCTGCCACGCTGATAAACGTGTCATAGTTGAGGGGTTCTGCCAGGACCGTCCTTGCACTGGTTGCAGCAGCTATCCCCACCTTTATGTTGTACAGCCCGCCCTGGTCAAATATCGGGCCCTGGATGGTCACGTTGCTCTGGCCCTGCGCATACAGTGCTCCCGGGGCCAGCGGGTGCTCGGTGCCATAGTATTTTGTACACTTCCACAGGTCGACTTCTTCACACCCGGCCTCTGTGCGGAGCGTGATGTCTAGTGCGCCGTCCTCGTCAAAAAAGAGGTTTCTTGCAATGAGATCCGTGCCGTGCCAGATCTCTATGTTGTATGTGACGTCCTCAAAGTTTTCGTCTGCCTCGACATCAAAGAACTTTACCTCAATTGATGCCTCTTCTGTGTTGCCGGCCTCGAGGTCTGCCGGCGTGAGCTGCGCGCTGACCGTCACGTCCCGCCCGCCAAGATCGAGCGGGGGTGCGACATCGCCGCCAAGGCCGTGTCCGAATGCATCGGACATGTGGGGGACCAGAATCATGACTGACAGTACTGCTAGTATCAGGTATACTCTCATGTGTAAATTACGCCATTTTTACTTATTAATGTTGGCGGGTGG
>JAHRAL010000018.1 GCA_020027325.1 Cenarchaeum sp.
TACTTTGAGCAAAACAGCAGCTATGACAAGTTCGATGTCGGCACGCAGATCGATTCGATCATCGAATCTGGCCTGCTCTCACAAGCCGACCGCTGGATACTATCCAGGCTGCAAAAAGTCATCGCACTTGTCACGTCCCACATGGAAAAGTGCCAACTGCACTCGGCCGTCCGACAGATCGAAGACTTTGTGATAAACGATATGAGCCAGACATACATTCCGATTACGCGATCCGAGCTGTGGGATGACGACCCCGAAAAGCTCTCGCGCCGGCACGCAGTCTATGCGGTTATCGGGCACGCACTATGCACGGCAAACGTGCTGTTGCATCCAGTCTGTCCGTTTACCACATACCATCTGCACAAAACCGTATTCGGGGACGCGGCGCAGCTGTCCGGGAAATCCTGGCCTGCACCTGACGCAACCCTGGAAGACGACCGGCTTGAAGAGTCGTTTGAGCTCATTGCAAAGATTGTCTCTGCGTGCAACTCTGCGCGCTCTGTTGCAAAGCTAAAGCGCCGCTGGCCCCTAGAGGCCGTCACACTTGTCCTGGGAAAAGACGAGGCCGGACTCTTGGAGCCTGTCGGCGACATACTGCGCGAGCAGCTAAACATCCAGAGTCCCACAATTACCGAGTCTGACGCATCGCTTGAAGGCATAGACCGCGTGCGTGCCCTAAAGTCGATGTCGCTTCCAGTGTCTGCGGACCTCTCGCTTGACCGCAAGGCGTGCGCGCCAAAGGTAAAAGGGCTCCTGCCAAGGCTGGCAGCAGAGTTTGAGTCCATAGATCCCGACAAGGTAATCGACGCACTGGCCGAGACAAAAAAGTTTGAGATTGTAATAGACGGCAAGCGCCTCGCACTAGATGACAGAGACATTGTCGTCAGGACAAGCGCAACGGGGGACAATGCGGCCGTGGACCGCGACGGCATGTGCGTAATCCTTCCGACGACCCGGAGCCGCGAGATGGTGTGCCGCGGGCTGGTCCGCGATCTGGCGCGGAGGCTCCAGGCACTCAGAAAGGAGCGGGGACACAACCCGACTGCTATTCTAGAGTATGCATCGATACGCGGCCTTGACCCGGAACAGCGATCAATGCTTGCCGACAAGCTGGACGAGATCGCGTTTCTAGTGCGCGTCCGATCCGTCACCTTGGACGGCGATCAAAAGGCAGATCACGACAAGGGCGACATTGACGACCAGCCCATTGATATAGCCGTGGGCTAGCCGGCATCCATCCCAGGCTACGCGTGAGCCGATAATTAGCATTAAATAGAAAAATAGCTATTACCATACATGACAAAGCAGGTAAGCTTTGACACGTACGCAGTGCGCCACCTCCACGATCTCCTAGAGCGCGGATCCAGTGCCGTTGAAAAGACCGACACGCCGATAGTCCTGTACCGCCAGATACTCGAAGAGGAGACGGGATCATTTGAAGAGGTCGTCTGCACCCTGACACACGGCCACGTCGTCGAGCAGCGCATAGTATCGGGAGGTCCCGTGCCGCCAAACTTTCACTCCCAGCACGTCTTTGAGATATCCGAGTATCCTGTACGCCTCTATGAAAAGAGCCGCGAGCGCTTTGCCAATGTCGTAGAAATGTTGGAAAAAGAGCTAGACTAGGACTCTGTTTCCTAACCGTGTCTAGATCCATGCCGGCTGGAGAGATTTGTCTTGAAAACTAGGGAAACAGAGTCTGCTCTCATGCAGACTTAAATACCAAGTTGTTGTTTTTGTGTTGCCCGTAGCCGAATCCCAAGCGTGACATGGTTGTCGCGGATCTTGGGCTCATGTGGGTACGGGACCCTTTCCAATCAAGTGCTGAGCATATCTTGTGTATGCGGATAATTGCCTAAAACTAATCAAAACGCCTCTTTGCCCATTGGTAAAATTGGAGAACCTGGGTCAAGAAATGAGCCACTTTCTCAGCTCGTTTCTAAGCGTGGGTGTGAGATCTATGGATATCGTACCCATGGGCTCTCTGCCCGTGTTGTTTGCCCATGCAAGGATATCTGCGAGTATGTATGCATTGCCTCCATATGTGTGATGTAGGCTACCATCCTTTAGAAATCGTACACAGTCATCATCACATTAAAAGACGACGTCATATAACGCCGTCTTGTGTTTTTGAGCAAAGTTCAAAAAATGATCTTTCACTGAACGGTATAAAATGAAATTATATGCACGCTTGATCTTCATCGTACTCATATTGTTGTCTGTTTTTTTCAAAACGCGTGATCGTTGTATCTCGTTTATTATTGGATTCTGATCCACTCGTGCACAAATCCCTATGCAATTTTGACCGTCAAATTTCAATTCTGAAAGTATTCGTCCATGGTGTTTTTTATTATAAATGTGATTCATGTGTTTATGAATGGGACCTATGCGTTTTACCATGGCATTAATGTGTTCATCAGTACCGAGAATAAACGATATGAATTTCTGATTTCCGACTGTTTGATTACCAGAAATATCAACGCCTGCACAAAGCATTATGACACACTACCGTGATCTGGAACTATGCATGGGTATTAATGTATCTATATCCCACATGAATAAAGATGCGAGCGTAAATCGTGTCTGCGAATGACCATTGGCAAGCAGATTCGGACATGGTGATTGATCCATACGCGACTTTATATAAAGACGGATTTTGTCCATGAATCAGGTTGCGCCTACTAGAGTACCAGGCAAAGGATCTCTTTGAAGAGTTTGGGATACGGATGCTTGGACGGCGCGTATGCGACACGCTCGAGGAGGCAAAGAGTGCGGCCGGCGAGCTAGAGTACCCGTTTGTCATAAAGTCACAGGTGCCAGTGGGCGGGCGCGGCAAGGCAGGCGGAATCCAAAAGTGTGCAAACGCCGACGAGCTCGAGCTCCATTTTTCGAGGATCCGCGAGATGAGCATAAAGGGGGAAAAGACGCGCACCATTCTGCTAGAAAAAATGGCCGATATTGGCTCTGAACTCTATGTCTCACTCATGCTCAACCGCGGCAAGCGGTGCTACGTCGTGATTGCATCGTCTGAAGGCGGCGTGGAGATCGAGTCCGTCAAGAACCAGACGATACGCGAGGTCGGGCTTATGGGGGTCAACGACGAGCTGTGCGCAGACGTTGCAAAAGAGATCGGCCTCAAGGACTCGGCAGCCGCCGAGTTTGGGGCCATACTCACGTCGCTCTCAAAGCTTGCAATGGACAAGGAGGTCGAGCTGGCAGAAATCAATCCGCTTGCAATACTAAAGGACGGCTCGCTTGTCGCACTAGACGGCAAGGTTGTAACCGATGACAATTCCAACTTTAGGCATCCCGAGCTTGCAAAGTACAAGGAATACTCTGAACTCGAGGATCGCGCAGCTGCAAGCGGGTTCTCGCTAGTAGAGCTTGACGGCAACATTGCAGTAGTCGGCAACGGCGCCGGGCTGGTAATGTCCACACTTGACATGCTCTCTGATAGCGGGGGCAAGCCCGCATGCTTTTTGGATGTCGGAGGCGGTGCGACAACAGAGTCCGTCTATGAGGCAATCACGCTTATTGCAAAGATTCCCCGTGTCCGCACCATACTAGTAAACCTGTACGGCGGCATTGTCCGCACCACCACTGTGGCAACTGCGTTCCTAAAGGCGTACGAGGACGGCCTCATATCATTCAAGGTATCTGCCCGCCTAAAGGGCGCAGAATCCGAAAAGGCAAAGGAGATGCTTGCCGGTTCAAAGATTACGCTCCATGATACAGTCGAGGATGCAATAACGTCCGCAGTCAAAGAGGCGCAAAGGCATTGAGCGGCATTTTTGAGATAATACGTGGCACCCCCGGCGATGCCGACTATGAAAAGAAACCAGTCATCGTCCAGGGAATGACGGGCACCTTTGGGGCCAGGCACACCGACCTCATGCGCGAGTACGGCACAAACATTGTGGCAGGCGTCACGCCAAACAAGGGCGGCACAGAGCGTGACGGCATACCCCTCTATGACACAGTAAAGGATGCAGTTGCCGCAACCGGTGCGCAGATTGCAGTCAACTTTGTACCTGCAAAGTATTTTTTAAATTCTGCCAAGGAGGCCATTGAGGCCGGGATAAAGCTCCTAGTTGCAATACCCGAGCACGTGCCGGTCCGCGACACGCTTGCAGTCATTGATCTTGCCAAAAAGCACGGCGCGACTGTAATCGGCCCCAACACTCCGGGGGTGATAATACCGGGCGTGATAAAGCTTGGAATAATGCCGGCAGTGCCGTTTAGCCCCGGGAACGTCGTAGTGCTATCCAAGAGCGGGACGCTGCTGTATGAGATATCGGACAACCTGACGCAGGCCGGATTCGGTCAGTCCATAGCGCTTGGAATCGGCGGCGATCCCATAAACGGAACGAGGCTCGTTGACGCATTTGACATGGTGCGAAACATCCCAGACCTTGCAGGAATCATCGTCGTCGGCGAGATTGGCGGGGACGCCGAAGAGACGCTGGCAGAAAAAATAATCGTTACGGGATTTGCAAAGCCCGTTGTTGCCTACATTGCGGGCCGCGCAGCACCCAAGGAGAAGCGGATGGGACATGCCGGGGCCATCGTATATGGCAACTATGGATCGGCCGAGTCAAAGGTCTCAATGTTTACAAAGGCAAACATTCCAGTCGCAAGGCGCCCGACAGAGATCTCGGCCCTTTTTGCAGGAAAGATAAAGCCCACGGGCTCCTAGCACGCAGGCTTTGGATGCCGGAGGGGAAAAATCGGCCGGAATTTCCAAGATACGTTAAAAAACAAGCCTCGTGGGCGCAGTATTGCAGATGCCAATAGCAGACCCCGAGAAAAAACAGATAGCCCAAAAGGCAAGACTCTATCACAAGATATGCTTCAAGTGCGGGGCGCGCAACTCGATGGCCGCCACCCGGTGCCGCAAGTGCCGCAACAACTATCTCAGGCTCAAAAACCGTGCCCTTGGTACCAAAAAGTAGCCCGCATCACACACCCACATTACAGACCTAAAGAGACAAAAACCGCCCCTTTTGCACCCGCCATTGGATCGGTTGTCTAGCGGTTAGGATGACGCACTCACACTGCGTAAGGGAGCGCAAGCACCCCGCAAGGGTCATGGGTTCAAATCCCATCCGATCCA
>JAHRAL010000031.1 GCA_020027325.1 Cenarchaeum sp.
CTTGGCGGATGTTGTATTGAACCAGATTCTCCTAAATGGGAGTGTAATGCGTGTGAATGGCAGTTTGGCAAGGTTGATTACGATACATGAGAAAATGCCCTCACTGTAACAGTACGAATGTCATAGATATAGTCTATGGCAATCTTTCGCCAGAAGACTTGCAGAGTATGATGGAGAATAACATACCATTTGGCGGGTGCGTTATTTGTGCAGACTCTCCTCTATGGCACTGTAATGCGTGTCACCATAGATTTGGCAAAAGATCAGAAACAGAATAACACCATCTTGCAAGCGATTGCGTGGATCAATGTTTGCCTGCCATGATCAGATCTTTGGTGGGTGCCACATCAGCTTGGATTCTTGGACTGCTGCCTGCAACCTTTATAATATAACTCACCGGCGTCGCCGCACTTGGCAACAAACCAGAACGCATACGGCATCGGCGTGGTCACTGTCATAGTCGCACTAGTTGCAAGCTCTGTGTTTTACCAAGAGTACTACCTCCCAGAGTCAAACGCAAAGCCCCAGGTCGACGAGCACATACTCAACCCCACAGGGGCCACCGTAATAGACATGATAATCGGCTCTGCAAACCAGGACCAGGTCGACAACTTTGTGCCAAAACTGGTCAACATACAGCTAGGAATAGACAACAATGTGACGTGGACCAATTCCGATGACACCGCGCACACCGTCACTCCGGATCACCGCATAGCTGACTCGTACAGCGGAGAATTTGGGTCCCTAGGCGTGGTAAAGCCCGGCGAGAATTACGAGTTCCTGTTTACAGAGTCGCACGAGATTGACTACCACTGCGAGCCGCACCCGTGGATGACCGGCAAGATAATCATCACAAAGCAGCGCTTCTAGTCCCTTGTAGAGAATACTAGGTCGCTTTCAATCTCCTTGTGCTGCTCTATTATCGAGGCGCGCAGGCGTATCTCGTGCCTGCCCTTTGGCGGTGGAACAATTTTGGCAGCAAACTCGATTCCGCCGTCTGTTATGTCGGCACTTGGCACAAAGAGCCTCGACTTTGAGTCGTGTACATCCTTGGCATTGCACGATACAAACGAGACTAGGGCATTTGATCCCATGACTTGGGCATTGATTGCAACGCCGTCATACCTCCCATCGTACGAAACGGTAACGGTGCCTGAAACATCCTTGGCATCATCGTCCAGCTCTGCCTTGATGCTGCTCCCCATTGCCCGCACGTCCTCCGGTGCTTGTAATTAACCTTGAGTGCGTGCGGTGTGCAAAGGGCATCCGGGCATACACACATACCACACATGGCATACACTGCGCATACAAGACAGCGGGCCCAGAGGGCTTCGATCCCTCGACCATTGGATTAGAAGTCCAACACTCTATCCAAGCTGAGCTATGGGCCCGGCACAACTCTGCAAAGTTTCGTTTTAAGGGTTTACGGCCATTGTGCCAAAACTCTGTGCGCACACGCATTTACCAAATACGATCACGGACTGGCACCAAACATTGTGCCTGCCCGCCCTGCAAAAAATCAGTCATGCCGCAGGCGGGGATGCGCCCCGTGCGCAAAGATCTGATCTTGGTTTAAATTATCGTTGAATGTGATCCGACTCATAATGTCAGAGAACGGCAACGAGTATGCAAGCTCACCGCCCGCAGAGCCAAGCAACTCCCAACAGTCATCGGCTCCTGACACCTCTTCACAGCCCCCCAAGCATGACAAGTCAAACACCGTGTTTATAGGCAAAAAGCCGCTGATGGCCTATGTCACATCCACGCTGCTCCAGCTGACCGAGATCCCATCAATCAACATACGAGCACGCGGAATGAGCATATCCCGTGCAGTCGACGTGGCCCAGATAGTCTCTAGAAAGCAGGACAATGCCGGATACTCTATTGGCGCAATAGAGCTAGACTCCGAAACCCTCGAGTCAACTGACGGCAAACAGAGAAACGTCTCTACCATCAACATCGTGGTCAACCGCAACTAGCGCGCATACTTGCGCTCCAGATCTTCATACCTGTCAAGCTCTACTAGCCCGTTGAACTCGTCAAAGCTCACCATCGTGCGCGAGGCGCGCCTTGTCGTGCCGGTTTTTTTGAGCTCGCGCAGAGCCCCAAGAGTTGCATACGCACTGGCAAAGAGCGCAGAGAGCGGATAGAGCACGATGTTGAATCCCATCGAGTAGAGCTTGGCGGCCGGGACTATGGGCGTTCTTCCGCCCTCTATCATGTTGGCAACAAGCGGCCCGCTTATTGCGCGCCCGATCCTGCGCATCTCTGCAATGTCTTTTGGCGCCTCTACGAACACCACGTCGGCGCCGAGCTTGCGGTTTGCGCGCCCGCGCTCTATTGCCTCCTCGATCCCGCTGGTGGCCCGCGCATCTGTCCTGGCCACAATGACAAAGTCGCGAGACGATCTTGCATCCAGGGCGGCGCCGAGTTTCTGGGCATACTCTTCATATCCCGTGGTCTCTTTGCCCGACATGTGCCCGCACCTCTTGGGCCAGACCTGGTCCTCTAGAAACATCCCCGCAGCGCCTGCTGCCTCCAAGTCGCGGACAAGCTTCCATACAGATAGCGCGTTGCCATATCCCGTATCGCCATCAACTATAACCGGACCCCTAGTAGCTGCGCACACCCGCGCCGCATTTGAGACAGTTTCTGCCGCACCGATGAATCCATAGTCGGGCATGCCAAGCGCAGACGCCGACGTCCCGTATCCGGTCTGAAAGACTGCGTCAAATCCTGCAACGCGTGCCAGCCGGGCGCCTAGCGCGTCATAGACTCCGGGCATGACAAGCGGCTTTGAGCGTGATATCATTGTCCTTATGCGGGCGCTCATCTTCATGCCGCACATGCTGCGCGGCGGTTTAAAGCCTATCTCAAAACATTCGCGCATGATTATACCCACAATTAAATAATTGCCACAGACTCGGGGCTTTGTGGACATATTTACGCTCTTGGGATTATCCGAAGAGCTGAGCTATTTCACCCTTGGAGTGATCAGCTTTGTCGGCTCGCTCATACCGTTTGTCCCCGTCCCGTCGTTCATATTACTTGTAACAATGGCAGTAAGCGACACGTTTGACCTGCACACGATTGCACTGGTCTCTGCACTGACTGCGACTGCTGCCAAGCAGATAATATTCATGATAAGCTATGGTGGGCGCAGGATTATCGCGCCAAAGACGCATGCGCGGATACGGCCCTTTGAGCGGCTGGTCAAAAAGTACGGCGGGCCCACGACATTCGTAGCAGCTGCCACGCCGATACCCGATGATCTCGTGTATATTCCGCTCGGCATTGCGCGCTTTAATCCGATCAGGTTTTTCATCTATACGCTGTCCGGCAAGCTCGTGCTCAACTATGCGACCGTCTTTGGCGCATACTATCTGGGCGCCTCACTGGTAGAGTCTGCAATGGTCCATGTCAACAACAACGTGGCGTACGTGCTCGTCGGCATAATCGTCTTTAGCGCAGCAGTCACCATCATAGTCATTGTCCTCCTCAGGCTCGACTGGTCGCGTGTCCTTGGGCGCGTGGCCCCATGGACGCTTGATGATGATGACGATAATGGCCGCGACGGCGCCAAAAAAAACACCTAGCCGAGCCCAAAGTTCCAGAGCAGATCCGTACCATTCCGTATCCCCACCCGCGGCCCGGCCGTGATGCGCCCCGGCCTCTTGGTGCGCCCTGCAATGAATAGCGCGCCGCGCTGCGTCAGGTCCGTGCCGTACAGCGACGTGGTTATCCCAAACGCCTGTGCAAGCTTTGCAGGGCCGTTTGCAATGTCTGGCTCTGCACACGAGTTGCGGTTATCTGACATTATGCACTTGCCCATCGTGGGGGCCACCCCCCTGATCAGGACAGCACCTGCGTCCTGGCGCGCACCGTACGCCACGGCGTTTAGACAATAGTGCATCCCGTACGTGAAATAGACATACGCGCATCCGACGCTGCCAAACATTGCGCTGTTTCTTTCAGTCATCCTGCGATATGCGTGGCTTGCCGGATCATTGCCTGCCATGTAGGCTTCGGTCTCTGTTATTACCCCTGCGAGTGTGGCGCGGCTGCCTTTGATGCGGCGAACCAGCGTGCATCCGAGCAGGTCGCGGGCCACTGCAACCGTATTGCGCGCATAAAAGGATCGTTTTAGCGGCTCCATGCCTTATGCGCCGACCATGCCCGCCAGCGTCTTTATGTCATCTCCAAGAACGTCCCGCAGCGCACCGTTGTAGATCACTGCTGCCGGATGCACCGTCGGGAAATACTTGACCCCGTCGTGTACTGTGACCTTGCCGCGGTTGCGGGTGATGTTTGTTCCTCCCAGTATGCTGGCATATGCGGTATTGCCCATTATACACACGATCTCTGGGGCGATGATGCGGATCTCTGCCTGCAAATAGTCCGAGCACGCCGCACGCTCCTGCACTGTCGGAACCCTGTTTGAGGGGGGCCTGCACTTGGTCGTGTTGGTAATGTATACAGAATCGCGCGAGATTCCTGCGCTACTCAACGCCTCGTCTAGTATGCGGCCTGCGGGCCCGACAAACGGCTCGCCCCTGGCATCCTCGCTTCTTCCCGGCGCCTCGCCAACAAAGATGATCTTGGCATTTTCTGAACCCTTGCCCGGAACCGCGTTGGTCCTGGTCTTGCACAGGTCGCACCTTGTGCATCCTGTGACGCTCTTTCGTATCTGGCCTATATCGGCAAACTCTGGCAATGTGCACAGGCTACAGATACGCGATAATTTAACGGTGCGTCAATGCCCGTCGTTTGTTCATGCACGCCCTCTCAATGCGGCCCCGATTTAGCTTTATAACCCATGCACCGTGCTTGCCATTTATGGCTCTGGACTCGAAAATGAATCTAAAGCGCATAGAAGAGTCATCACGCGAACCGCTCTCAAAATCCAAACGTACAGCAACCGACTCTGAAAAGATTATCCTAGTTGAGGGTCCCCCAACAATGAACGGCATTCCGCATATAGGCCACGTCCGGGGCCGCGTGATCAAGGACGTGTGGTACCGGTTCAAGGTACTCCAAGGGTATGATGTCCGGTATGGTGCGGGATGGGACACGCAGGGACTTCCAGTCGAACTCCAGGCGCAAAAGGAGCTGGGAATCCGGGGCTCAAAATCCATGATTACAGAGGACAAGATTGGCGAGCTGGTCGAGCAATGCAAGCGGCTGGTAAAGTCGTACAATGAGCACTGGGTGGACGTGGACCGCCTGCTTGGCATGTCCATAGACTGTGACTCTGCATACTGGACGCACCGCGACTCTTTTATCGAGCGCGAATGGCAGGTACTCCGGCGCGCACAAGAGCTCGGCGTGCTCCAAGAAGATTATACCGTTATTGCATACTGCCCCCAGTGCCAGACCTCGCTGAGCCATACCGAGGTTGCGCAGAGCTATCGCCAGGTGCGCGACCACTCTCTATACTACAAGGTACGGCTTGAAGACGAACCTGCCTCCCTCGTAGTCTGGACTACGATGCCGTTCACGCTGGTCACCGACGCACTAGTCGGCGTGCATCCTGACGAAGAGTACTGCCGCATAGAGGTGGATTCCGAGATCCTCGTCGTGGGCAAGACCCGGCTAGACGAGTTTCTCAAGGACGCAAAGATCAAGGATCACAAGGTAATATCACAGATCAAAGGATCAGAGCTGGACGGCGCAAAATACATACATCCGCTCCTTGATGCCATTCCAGAGCTGGCAGAGATGTCAAGACGCGAGGACTATCACCGCGTCGTGGCCGAGGACTTTGTCGATACGGGTACCGGCAGCGGACTTGTCCACATCGCGCCTGCAAACGGCGAAGAGGACATTCGCATCGCAAAAAAGCGCGGCATCAAAATATTCAACCCGATAAACGACGAGGTAAGGTTCACAGACGCTGCGGGAAAATACGCCGGCATCTTTGTCCGGGATGCGGACGCAAAAGTAATCGATGATCTGCGCGAGTGCGGAGCACTTTTACATGCCGGACACATCCGCCACTCATACCCGCACTGCTGGCGTTCGGGGGACGCGCTGGTGTGGCTTGCACGCCGCGGCTGGTTCTACATACTGGACGGGATATGCGAGATGACGCAAAAGGCAGCATCGGATGTCGAGTACTATTACGAGCAGCCCCGCAACAGGTTTCTTGGCATAGTTTCAGAGAACCACCCGTGGTGCATATCACGCGAACGGTTCTGGGGGACGCCGCTGCCAGTATGGACGTGTGCGTCGTGCAAGCACAAGACCTGGCTTTACTCGCGCAGCGAGATAGTTGCAGCCGCCGGGAACCTGCCTGACGGCGAGGACTTTGAGCTCCACATGCCGTGGATTGACAGGATCAAGATCAAATGCGCATCGTGCGGTGGTACAGATACTTTCCGGGAGCGGTACGTATTGGACACGTGGCACAACTCTGGGTCTGCCCCGTACTCGTCACTTGATGATGGGACGTATGACAGCATGATTCCGGCCCCGTTTCTGAGCGAAGGCATTGACCAGACCCGCGGATGGGCATACACGATGCTCATAGAGAACGTCATACTCTCGGGCAAGCCGCAGGCCCCCTACTCGTCGTTTCTCTTTCAGGGCCACGTCCTCGATCACAATGGTAACAAGATGAGCAAGAGCGACGGCAACGTGATCGATGCCCACGATCTCCTAAAATCCAAACCTGTCGATCTTGTCCGCTTTTACTTTATGTGGAAGACAAGCCCGATCGAGGCGCTCAACTTTGATGAAAAGGAGCTAATGACTAGGCCGTACCAGGTGCTGGCAACGCTGTACCACCTCCACACATACTTTGAGCAAAACAGCAGCTATGACAAGTTCGATGTCGGCACGCAGATCGATTCGATCATCGAATCTGGCCTGCTCTCACAAGCCGACCGCTGGATACTATCCAGGCTGCAAAAAGTCATCGCAC
>JAHRAL010000065.1 GCA_020027325.1 Cenarchaeum sp.
CCTGATAGGGTCGCCCACGGGCCGGTCGGCCTGCGTGTTTGGGGGCACCGTAGAGCGGATGGAGCAGAGGGGCTGGACGGTAATAGCAGTCATACTGCCCGTAGCAGACAAGCCGCAAGACGATGAAACAAAAGACGACGTGCACACATCCATGGCAGACAGTGCAAAAGACGATGAATCAAAAGACGACGTGCACACATCCATGGCAGACAGTGCAAAAGACGATGAATCAAAAGACGACGTGGCCGCGGCGGTGGCAGACAGTGCAAATGTAGCAGGCGATACGGACATACCTGCCATAACCTCAGACGACAAATCCACTCTAGGTAAAAATCTGGCTGATGATGAGAATGGTAACGACGACAAATATCTGATACTCGGAGGGCGGATAAACCTGAAATCCCTTGTAACCGGCCCAGCTGTTGATCCCAACCCGATAAAATTCCCGCTAACCCTAGAAGAGGCAGAAGCGGCCATGCAGAGGCTTGCCGACGGATTTGACGACAAGGTAATTCATCCACCGGTATTAGAGGACTATCGAAAGTTTGTATATGATACGGAGCTTGGCAACACGTTTGAGCTTAGATGGCAAAAGGTGTATGACAACGGCAAGCGGACATACACTGGTCTGGTACAAAAATTCTACTATGACGTATACAGTCATAACCAATACGGCAAAGGCTACATACTCGACACCGGTGCCCGGGATTTTTTCAAAACGGTCATGGAAAAGAGTGGGTTTAAAGTCTCCTCAATACGTGCAAGCGGGCATACGATCAGCATATACGGGGAGGGTGGATATTTGGGTGGCTCCGACTGGATCGACCATTATGACAGGCCCGTAATGAGGTTAAGATTTGACGGATGGAACAGCATACTTCCACCGGCAATACCCGAGGCCGTAGCTCTTGATACTGCAAAGACGTTCTTTGCCAATCACAAACACCTACTCGATCCGGAAAAATGCGACTTTAAAGAGTATAGCAAGGTTCCGTACCCACCTCGTAATATCAAGGGACCATCTGTAGGCAAATTGGCCTGGGTTTTCAATGACTCAACCCAATCGATTATCTATGTGCCGACCTACTATGCTGCTATGGGGGACTGTGAGCATCCAAAGCCTGGGCTCGGCTCAGATGGCACCGTTTCAATAGCTGTAGATGCAGTTGATGGCAGAGTGGCGTGGTTTGACGAGCAAGGCAAATACCATGCTGGTCATTACCTCATAGACGGCTGGGAGGACAGGGTTTACATACCGCCACACGTGAGGCCTAACAGTTGAATTCGTCGGCAGTCGTAATTGCATTCACACTTGCCATACTCAGCATCTCGTTTACAAACTCTTTTGCACAATCGTCCGAGCTGTTTGGTCCCGTACCGGACGGCGTACAGGTTCCCATGTCTCTTGACCTGCTTTCAAGCTACAAGACATCATCGGGGATGGCGGTCCTGAATACAGACGCGCTGTCACTCGAAACAGTCACAGTCACATTGCTTGGACACCATTATGACATATCAAGGGATTATACGAAATCGCATGAAAACTCTACTTATAGCTGGTTTGGCTCCAACTCTGACGGCCTTGATGCGATACTCGTAGTCGACGGTACCTCTGTCACCGGCCTGATTTACGCCCCTGAAAAGACATTCCAGATATTCCCGGTATCTGGCACGATCCACGAAATCTATGAGCTGGACACGTCACGTTTTCCTCCAGTCTCGATAATTGAGTCAGAGGGCGCATCAGGCGCATCTCATACCATACCTGAGTCGGTACCCATCCTGGCATCTGTATATGATGGAGAGCGCGATTATAACAACGAGTTCGGGGACATCATAACGATAGATGTCTATAGCGGAATCACAACTGCGGCAGATCCAGTCGTAAATCACTTCCCACAGCTTGCAGTAAATCTGGCCAACAGGATCTATGGATGGAACGATCTTCCAATAGAGCTCGTGCTTGTAGAGGCAGATGGTGCCCGCTATGAAGAGGCGGACAATGTCAGGCTTGATTTGATCAATCTAAACAACCCCCGCCACAATGCACTGGATTATTTCCGGGCGCAGGCCGAGAGGCATGATGCAGACATTGCCGTGCTTTTCGTAGATGATAATGAAACCCCTTTTGAGGTGAATGACCGTCAGTTCCCCGATGATCATGACGATGACCCCAACAGCATGTGCGCCTTGGCACAAGAGCAGTTGCCAAACAGGCCAGAGAAGGCAATAATGGTAGTCGACATTGGATGTATCAGTGCCCATTCCTTTACCACCGCGGTCGGTTACATACACGGTGCCGGATATGACACCAGTGTCGACCGTAATTCAAATTTCACCTATGGACACGGCCATGTCCATGTCAATAACGATAGGGACCAGCGCTTTAGAACCATAATGGCATCGAGTCCAGACACATGTGACGATCCAAAATCAATGATGAAACGGGAATTATGCGACAGGCAGAGGATATGGTCCGACCCTTACAGGTACTTTTTCGGGACCACCGTTCCTGCGGGCACGTTTGACGAGGAGTGGAACTCGCGTGTCATATTTGCAACTGCGCCCCACATCGCATCCCTGCGGGGCACGCCGCAGGTCTATGACGATACGAGGCCCACGGGCGCCATTACCCTGCCGCACAGAATTCCAACGGTTGGAACGCTAAAGATCATCGCCACGTTCAGCGAAGAGATACACGAGAATTATCCCCCAAACCTCACCATAGCCCGCGGGGACTCGATGGTCACGGCCACCATGAAGAGGATGTCTGCCACCACCTACGAGTATAACCACATACTCGACGGCGATACCGGAGAGTATGACCTCTTGTTCTCAAACGCACGCGACCTGTTTGGAAACGAGGTCGAAAAGTCACCCACGTCGGGTGGCTCGTACGAAGCAAGGGCTCAAGAACAACCAGACAGGCCGGCGCCGCCTGATGCCGTCTCCATCCTATCCGAGACGTTTCAGGGATCCCTCTCAAAATGGACCCTGAGCGGTGACGACAGGTGGCGCACATCAACGCAGCTGATCCTTCCGGTTCCCGACGGGGAGCACAGGAACGCGGCTCTCGTATCGCGTGAGTGCGACGATGAGTGCATACTGACATTAAACGACCCGCTTGACACGACAGTGCCGCTTACCCTGTCGTTTGACAGGTATGTCGACGGCAGGGCGGGGCACCCCGACGGGCTGTTTGTCCAATACAGTACTCCCGGCGGCGGATGGACCACGCTGGCATCATACACGGGGGCCAACGACGAGGACACCGACTATTGGGAGCACGAAGTCATCGGCCTCAGCATACGTGAGAGCTCGACGAACCTCCGGTTCGTGGCACACTCCAACCAGGACGACGAGGTCGTAATGCTGGACAACCTGCGGATAATGCCGCCGGCGCACGCCGTACCGGACATTGA
>JAHRAL010000115.1 GCA_020027325.1 Cenarchaeum sp.
CATTGCATAGTATACAGGATCCTGAAAGAGTGTAATGTCCGCACCCGTGACGACGCCAGAGCCCGAATCCGCAGTAACGCTGACAAACTCGATGCTGGTATCCTCCTGTACGATGCTAGAATCTGACGCCACGTCATACATGATCGCACGAGCCGAGGGATTGTCTGGAACTTGGGATGCCTGCACGGTCTCCGTGTCGGATCTTGCAGGCGTGTCCACGTCTATAACAAAGTCGAGCAGTGGGAGCCCCTCGGCGTCCACAAGATCGTAATCCGGGTCGTACGTAACTGACGGGTCGTTGCCATACATCACTACACCGGAGAGCTCCAGCATGATGGCCGCCCCGTCAATAATGACGCCGGTGACCACTACCGGGCTTGGCAAGACGCCGCTGACCTCAAAGTCGCCTGCAAGATCAGACGACTGGGAACCCGTCGATATGGGCTCGTTGGTCGTGATGGTGATGGTGTCTGCCCCCGTCATTTCAGCGGAGACCTCTATCGGGTTTCCAAGCAGATTCTCTGCAGTCACCGTACCCGAGACAAGATTCGCCAGAGCCGTAAGCGGCCTGGATGGATCTGCGGTATATGTGACTGTGACCGTGTCGCTTTCGGTTATTATCGGATCTACCTCAAGGGTGATCGTGTCACCGGACAATGCCACCGCGTTCACGCCGGGCGTCGTGGTGCCGCCGACAGCAAAGTCGGCCGTAAGATCAAACGCAGGATCTGCCGAGACGGGGACGGACAGTGTGAGCACGATTGTGTCGGATTTTATCGCAGCCGCCGATACCACGTACGGGGATCTAGTGATCAGGAGGTCCTCTAGTGCGCTTGGCCGGCTAAGATCAAAGGATCCGGAGAGCGAGTAATGTGCGAGTGGCTCGTTTTCGGAATATTGCAAAAAGAGCAACGTATCACCTTCGGATGTCAGTCGGATCGCAAGCGGCACGCCTTCAGAGCCCCCGACGGGCTGCGAGTCGACCTGCCGGGCAGTGGATATGTCATACGTGGACTCGAGGCGGTACTCTGTGAGCACCCCCTCACCATGCAGTACGAACGCGACAAGGCCCTCGGGTGAGACCACCAGCGAGGACGAGTTGGGTGGGGCTTGGACTGACCGTGCGGCTCCGGCAGACGAGATGTCAAATGGCACTTCCAGCTCGTATCCCAGAATCAGGTCGTCCTTTTGATTTACTGCAAACATGAAAGAGCCGTCCGGCGAGACGTCTAGATCATCCAGATCACCGATGTCTAGAACACGTAGGGACTCTGGTACCGCAGTCGAGATGTCAAACGGGACACGTAGCAGGTACTGCCACGTCATGTCAGGGTTGGTGGCATACAAAAAGTAGCCATCGTTTGAGAATGCCATGCCGGTTGGCAGATCAGAGTTTGCCAGACTGTCCCCCAACTGGGACAACGTGGTGGGGGGCCTGCCAAAGAGCACATGGTCATACTGGTGTATGCCTTCGCTGTTTGAGATTATGAAGGGATCATCGTCGTATCCAAGATCAATGGAGCTAGGCAATTGCGGCGCGTTTTCAAGCCTGACCGCGGTAATAAACGTCGGGAGCTTTGTCGGGTCGAGATCGTTCACACTGCCAGACGTTCTGCCATAGCTTAGCGCAATGTCGGCCACATCGTCCAGCTCACCGTCCAAGAGCAGCGTCAGGTGGCTGCCGGATGCGTTGACCGCGGTGACTGACGGCGGGTCCGCAACGCCGGTTACGACAAAGTCTGCAGGAGCCGCGCCGGCATTGGCCACATCCTCTGAAAATGACAGGCGCAGAGCCGTGCTGTTTACAAGAGCCAGTGATCTAGCCACGGGAGGCGCTGCGTCTTCGACCGGAATGGTCTGCGATATTGCCGGCATTAAGCCGGATACTATGGCGCCTGAGCCGTCGTATCTAAGATCCGGTGCGCCGCCGGTGCCGACGCCCGTCACGTCTAGTACCACGCGGTTGTGCAGGCCTGCGGGATCCGTGTTTGCCGTGACGGCGGCGCCGCTGGTGCCCAATGCAAAGCCCCCGCCCCGGACATCTGCTGCGTCCACCGGCATGTCATATGTGAGAATGATTCGTTCCTGCGAGACAAGGTAGGCGTCCAATATAGACGGCAGCTCGTCTACTACCTCATCGGCCGTAAATGACGGCAGCTGGTTTGACTCAAAGCCGAGATCAAACGCTCCTCCAAGCGTGCTGGTGCTTATGGCGCCCTCTGCGCCGTCCTGCGGGACCGCAATTATGCGGCCGTCAGACGATATCGCAAGTCCGGCAGAGCCTGCCGGAAGCGGGTGGCGGTCGACTAGCACCGCAAAGCCGACGTCATAGTCTGAGTCGAGCTCGTACTCGGAGACGGACAGGCCGTCGCCGCCTATGAACAGTTTGTCGCCATAGGCCGAGAACTCGAGGCCTGTCGGCTCTACGATGCCGGCAGGATTCATTATGCGTACCAGCTCTGACGTATGGAGTGCGGATGGATCCACTATGTCGTATTGGTACAGGTTCCCGGACGGGACGCCGGCTGCGATGAGCGTATTGTCGTCAGCGGACACTGCAACGCCCGTGACTGCCGTGTCGTCTATTGCGATATATCCCGTAAACTGCGGTGACGAGAGGTCGTATCGCGGGTTCAGGTCATACGACAGGATGCGGGCATCCGTACTCGGGGCTGCACCATACTCGGTTCCAACGTACATTCTAGAGCCGTCCTCTGCGAAGGCCACGGCGTGCACGCCGGCGACACCATCTGGCAGGAACGAGTCAATGCGCGTCGTAGATGAGACGTCAAACGGAAGATCAAGCATGTACCGTATGACGCCGTCCTGCCTGCTTGCAACAAACAGGTACCCGCCGTCAAGTGAGAACGCCGCATCCTGCAGGCCGCCCTGATCAAGGGAGGCAGTCCGTGGCGGCGAGGTCAGGCCCGCCATGTCGGTGATTCTGCCGGATCCCGGCGTATATTCTACCTGCAAGAAGGTCCTGGCAGGTATCGGTCCGTCCAGATCCAGCACGATGTTCCGGTCCGTGATTGATGCGCCTGTGATCGAAGGCAGTACCAACATGCCGCTCAGCTCAAAGTCGGTAGGTACAATGCCGCCGTCGCGTACGGCCTCAGATAGCACTATAGACATCAAAGACGGCCCCGTCATGACGGACATTACCTCTGGCGGTGCGTCATCCACCACCAGGATATCCTGCGCCAACGCATCATCTGTGCCGTCGTTTACGCCGCCGGACCCTGAATCGTACATGAGGATGGGCATTGTGCCGGTACTCCTCAGACCGGCCACTGTCAGCTCGATTACGTTGGAGCCAAGATTCGGATCGGTGTTTGCCGTGACGACTGCGTCGTACGGGGACAGCAGGAATCCAGAGCCATCCGTGCCCCCCGCCCTCACGGGCTCGCCGTACACCAGCTCTATCGTGGAGAGGCCGGTGAGGCGGGCCTCTAGTATGAGGGGCGGACCGGAGGGGATTTCTGGGATCTCGATGCCCTCAATCGTTTCCAACACGTTGGGCCTGTCCCCGAAGGTAATGTCAAATGGCGACTCGAGGCGGTACTCTTGTATGCCGGCATCCCCTGCCATGTAGAGTATGGTGCCGTCCGGCGAGAAGGCGATGCCCGACGGCCGCTGGTCATGCACCGATATGGGCAACATTGCGTTAAACGTATGGAATGCCGCCATGCTGAACGGGACATCAAGCGAGTACCAGTTTATGCTGTCCCCCGGCGTGAACCCGTCTAGCACGAACAGCTGCTCCCCGTTGGGGGACAATGCAATGTCCAGTGGAAAGTCTTCGAATAAAAAGAGCGAAGAGTACCGGATAAATGGATTGAGCGTGTTCAGATCTACGTCGTATTCGGCGTTTGCAAAGTCGTATGGCGTGCTCATGTCATACTGAAAGATCTCGCCAGACCCGTCTAGGACCAAGATCCTGGTCCCCGTAGGGTTGACTGCTATTCCAAGCGGCGAATCGTTTGAAATGCTGTCCCCGTCTGCGTCGTTTCTTACCACGGACAGGACGCCCAGTTCCGTCGGGTTTTGCAGGGAGAATGCAGGATTCAGCCGGTACTGGAGGATGTTGGCCGTGCCGCTATCGCCTATGAACATTCTCGTGCCGTCGGCACTAAAGTCCAGCCCGTCAAGGTCCCTGATTTGCGGGTTGGTGGGGAGAAACTCTGCCTCATATACAGCAGACGACGAGTCAAACGCCGTGGTCAGGGCAAACTGGACAACACGATCCCCCGAACGCGGCGTCACAAAGAGCCAGTTGCCGTCGGCTGAGACTGCCACATCACGCGGCGTCACGGCGCCGCCGTTGGCATCTGCAAGCACCGTAGAGGCCGCAAGGGAGTCGCCAACGTGCGCCAGATCCGTTATGCGCTCGAACAGGGCGGGATCGATCTCAGAGTATCCAAGCGTGACGGGGCCATCAAAGGCATCAAAGGTCTCAAGCGTTGCGGTCCGTCCGGATGCGGTAATGTCAAACAGCTCAATGTCCGTGCCGTCTGCTGCCGTTATCACAAAATTGGGGGCCGCAAAGCCATCAAGATGAATCTCCTCAGAGAAGACGAGGCGTATGTTGGTTGGGTCGATGATGCTGGCCAGGAGCAGCTCGGGCGGGGCCGCATCAGAGGTCTGCGTAAATGTCTGGTCGGGGGCCGGACGTGCAGAGCCCTCGTAAATATCACCAATGCTGCCGGACCCTCCGTCGTATGTGATCTCCGGCGGGTTGTCCGTGGATGCAAGACCCGACACACCTAGCCGTATCTCGTGTGATACGCCCCTGGGATTCGAGTTTGAGACCACTGTTCCCTCTGATAGCGTAAATCCGTCGCCGGTAACTGTGCCGGCATCGACGAATCTGTTGTATACCAGCGTTATCTCCTCCTGGGACGTCATGGATGCCGAGACTATGGACAGCGGCAGCTCTTCGTTTATGATCTGCTGTCTTTCAAAGCCTGCAAGTGTGTTTGGCTCGCGTGTCAAGGTGAACGCCTGTGGAAGCTCAAACTGCACTGCACGAGCCTCACCATCCTCACCGCCCACCAGAGTCAGCCTCGTACCCGTCGTGTCAAACGCAATCCCCCTATACACTGAATCCGTGCCAAGTATGTCGACGGCCACGGCCATTTCAAAGTCAAATGCGTTTTCCAGATCATATTCTATGACTTGATCCTCGGTCAGGACGAACGCCTTTTCACCATTCGTCGAGAATGCAATGCCCTGCGGGCCTTTTACTGATAACTCTTGATCCTGAACGCTGTCCGCATCAAGCGCTGGCACATACGGGGTAGGCAAAGAGTACCGGAGTATTTGATCAGAATCCAAGTCAGCCACAAAGAGCTCAGAGCCGGTGTTGGAGAATGCAATGTCCGATATATTGACATTCGGTACGCCGCCCGGCGAATCCGGCATGCCCAGCGAGGATATGTCAAATGGCGGATCCAAATCGTATGTCGTGAACTCTTTTAACATCTCATTGCCGCCTGCTGCTGCAACTAGCACGCTACCGTCATCGGAGAACGCAATGGCCGATATCCCCAGGTCGGGTCTGTCGGTGCGGACGTCCACAAGTGGTCCGTCTCCCACGTCAAACGGCACGTCTAGCGCATAGTCGATTATAGAGGCAGAGTCGCCCGAACTGACGGCAAACATAGTCCTGCCGTCAGTTGAGAACTCTACATCCGTATGGCCGTCGGAGCCCAAGATCGGCGCGCTTGACACCGGTGGCGGCGCGTCGTTCCACACGTCGTATACACTAGCGTCCATGGACGGCGTGTATGACAGGAAGAGCGACTCTTGGACGGTTACATCCCGGTCAAGGGCGAGGGTGAACACAGAGCCGAACGAATCTGTAAAGATCACGTTGAGCGGGGATGTGTTTCCAGAGAGCGCAAAGTCCAAAGGATTCACATTGCCGAGGATCGTCTCGGACATTTCCAGTGCTATCTCGCTGCCGGTGACTGAGCCAATAACTATCTCCGGCGGCGCCATGTCGATTATGTTTCCAAACACCTGGCTCTGGGCCTCCAGCGAGCCGCGCATGCCGTCTGTCACCGTGCCATGATCCCGGACGTACGTTATCGAGCCGGACCCGTCGGTGATGAGGGGGCCGGAGAGCGTGAGTGTGATGATGTTAGATGTGCCGCCCGGATCCGAGTTTGCAGCCACCGTCCTAGCAGAGACGGAGAATCCCTCGCCGCGCACGGTGGAGACGTCAATGTTCCGGTCGTACTCTAGTATAATCGTCGAAGAATTTGTAATGGACGCACCCACTATGCGCGGCGGCATCGAAATGGTGACACCAGATACGGTCACAGTGTCTGCCGACAATGTGTCTCCGGTTCCTGCAAAGACAAACTCGTATGTAGCGCCGTTGACAAGGCTTACGGCCTCGGTGCAAGAGTTGGTCGTGTCGGCGAGGTCAAATTTTTTGTGGAATCCGGCGTCCAGGGCCGTTCCCGTCAGGGTGCACGTGTGCGGCGAGGAGGCATCAGCCGTCCCGCCCGTCCTAGTTATGACGATGCTGCCCGAGGTCAGGCGCTCGCTTACGTGCCACGAGATGTCAGAGTCGGCAGTAACGCCGGCTATTGCAGTAGAGCCAGAGGGGGACGAGACCGAGATTACCGGTGGGCCCAACACGGAGATCGGGATTGACGCCATGCCCTCATCCGGGGTGCGGGCGGTGACTGTGTGCTCGCCTATTACCAGCGAGGTGGCCGTGACGGTCGCGCCCGTCCCTATCGACGTGTCTGGAAACGGCAGGTTTGTAAACCATTCAAGATCTGCTACGGTGTGCACACTCTCGACGTCGGTGACAGTGCCGGTAAGCATGACCGTGTCCCCAGCCACATACGGCGGTGTCGAGTCCTCGCTAATTGTAATGACTGACGGGTCGTCAAACGGCGCGACTGTAAACCTGATGGTGTGCGTTACCTCAAGGGCGCCGGGGTCGCGTGCGGTGATTACAAGGTCCTGAGAGCCGATGCCGGTGTTGGCGTCTAAGACACGGGCAAATTCGAGCATGTCCCCGTTGCGCGTCACAGTCACCACGGTGAGGCTGGAATCGTCAATTGCGTATGTGAGGGTTTCGTCACCGTCCGGATCGTCGAACAGGTCTGCAAGGTTTGCCATAACAGGCACCGCAAACGTATCCTCGTCACCTGTCACCACATCCACGGCAGGCACCATTGGAGCCAGAACTGGTTGCCGGTTTGGAATCGGGCCTGAGACCACGTTGTTTGTGACGGCGATGGCCGGGTCACTGGCAAGCCGGTTGCCCGTCACATCCGTTATCACGGTGTCAGATACAGATATGCCAAGGACTACGCGTACGCCGGTCCGGATGTCGGCATTTAGTGTGACGGTTATGGTCTGACCGCTTTGGACGGCTGACGATATTGGGAGCGGCGACGAGTCACCCCACACCCTAAAGTCGTCGGGGTTTATCGTTTCAAAGGTGACCTGCTCGTCAAAGCTCAGCGTGATCGTACGTGCATCGGCGGCTCTGGCCGAGATGACGGGCGGCTCGACGTCAAACGTAATTCCAAACACGGTTACAGAATCGGTTCCGGTAGAGCTTGTGCCCTCAACCTCAATCCCGTATATGGTGCCGGTGTTCAGCGCTATGGCACTAGTGCACGAGTTTGTCGTATCGGACAGGTCAAAGTTGTCGTGCGGTCCCGGAGCCAGCGCCGTTCCGACAAGGGCGCACGTATACGGCGAGTCAGAATCCGGCATTCCGCCGGTCCTCGTTATGGTTATGGTACCAGAGTCCAGAGCCACAGAGGTACTCCACGAGATGTCAGAGTCAGCAGTGACGCTGTTGATAAAACCGTTGTCGGCCGGCGAGGTCACAGAAATTACGGGAGCCAGCGTATCAAACCTGTTTGGAACCTGCATGGCATCAAAGTCGCCCATGACGTTTGCAGTTGTCCGGAGGGTGTGGGGCCGGGGCAGGATCAGCTCTTCAATAGACCGGCCGTCAGTGCCATCATTGTCCATAAAGAACAGCCGCGTTCCATCGTGTGAGAACTGGAGGCCGTATGGGTCACGTACATTGGAATCAAGTGAGATTGACGGGGTTATCTGTGTGGACGCGCTGAGGTCGTATGGCGCGCCAGTCAACTCCCATACATCGATAACATCCGTGATGCGCATCACAAAGAACGTCAGGCCGTCAGGTGAGAATGCAAGACCGCGATTGTCAAAGACACCACCACTTTCGACATCCAACACGGCAGTGAGGGCACCGATATTTTCAGCTAGAAACGGGTCTGGTACGGTGGCTGTGAATATATTGGCCGGTGCTCCGCCAAGGAACACCCGATCCAAGCTTTCAGAAAACGTCATTCCAATGGGATGCGGGTCAAGGCTAACGCCCACATCGGGCAGGCTGCTGTCAGGCACGGAGAGATCAATGCCGGCAAGGCTGTATGGAGTCTCGAGGTTGAACTGATCAATAGAATCGGCGCTGTTGGGGTCTCCAGTAGTTGAAAGTGAAAGTGTGAGTGTGACAAACTGCATGCCATCGTTTACAAAGAGGATATTGTTATAGCCGCCCCTATGGGGAGCAAGTTCTAGGGTGGGAGTTGAAATCGTGTCAAGATCGTACGGTGTGTCCAGCGTATACTGGCGAACCATTTCGTTGCCTGTAGTTACAAGCGTCCTCCCGTCATCCGATATTGCCAGTCCCCTAGTTCCAATGTATGGCAGGGAAACGCTTTTGCCAGTAGTCGGATTCGCGGTGGCCACCCCGTCGTTTATGTCGCCACTAGTATTGGCATATGTCAGCTCTATCACATCCGAGCTGAACAGCTGACCGCTCAGCGTCAGCGTTGCCCGATTGTCCGATACTGTTACAGTATCGACCGTCCTTGCAGCTCCAAGCGTCCCGCCCACCGTAAAGTCTCCCGCAGTCACGTTGTTGTCCGTTATGTCCTCAGAGAAGGTCAGCTCAATGTTGGACAAGTCTGCCAGACGTATCGAGGTGATTACAGGGGGTGCCACGTCTATCGTATCTGTAAATGTCCGATTGCCGGCCAGAGTCGTCCCGTCGGTAACGGATCCCAATCTTGCAGTGTATTCAATGTCCGGCGTCGCCGACGTGGACATCTCTGGAATTGTAAGCGTAATCTTATTTGACGTACCTGCCGGATCCGTGTTTGCAGTCGCCTGCATGTTGTCCACCGCAAAGCCCGCGCCGTTTGTGGTGGTGACATTCACGTCTGTATTGTATGTAAGCAGTACCTCGGTGGAGCTGACAAGCTCGGCGGCAGTTATCCTCGGGGGATACGGCGTCTGACCCCACGCCTGCTCTACGACAGTGGGTGCCGCTACTACCAGCATAATGACGGCAATCAGAGCCACGCCTGGCAACCAATTACTAGCCAACATTCCCATTTCTATTTTGTGCCCCCCCCCCCTCGTTATAAAACATTTGTAACGTTGAGGCGTGATTTGATCAAATCTTGGAGTAGGCCATAATCGAGAAAGTGGCAGGCCCGGATTCCGACATACCGCCGCATCCCCAAAGTTTGCCTTCAACACGCCCGTGATCCATAATCGCTCTAGGCATGTTCGAGGTTACCTGTTAGACTCCCCCCGCATTACCAAAGTCTGTCACGCTCTTGGCCTGCGCACACGTTCGTACACTTTTAATACGCAGCAGTGCATGACACCATTGCACATGGCAGACAAGGAACTAGATGCGACTGGATTATTCTGTCCAGAGCCCGTGTTTCGAACAAAGATCGAGATAGAGAGGATGCAGTCAGGCGACACGCTGAGGGTCAAGGCCGAC
>JAHRAL010000116.1 GCA_020027325.1 Cenarchaeum sp.
CAATGGCTGCAAAGCGTAAAGCTGCAACTCGAAAACGCAAGACGACAACTAGGAGACGTAGGCGAAAGTCAACGACCAAGACGAAGACAAAGACGACCAGAAGGCGTCGTCGAAAGTCAACGACAAAGGCGAAGGCGAAACCAAAGACGACTAGGAGACGTAGGCGAAAGTCAACGACAAAGGCGAAGACAAAGACGACCAGAAGGCGTCGTCGAAAGTCAACGACAAAGGCGAAGACAAAGACCACTAGGAGACGTCGTCGTAAGACAACGAAAGCGGCTGCACCAAAAAAGAGACGTAGAAAAAGACGCGCATAGTGTCTAGTCTCAAACCCCAATCGTCGTTTTGGCGATTTTTTTCTAATTATTTTATTTGAACATCTGCTTTGGCGGGGATGTCTGCGGCTGGGTCTTTATGTTGCTTCGCGGGACAGAAAACGTCCGGTCCGCATGTATTATCGAGAGCTTTACAGACGTGTTGATTGCATAATGCGGCGTCCCGTCGGGGTTTGTAAAGTTGGTCGCCTTTCCGACCCGGTCAAGATCAACTTTGACCTTTACAATCGTGTCGTCTTCAAGCTTGAATGACATGTACTCGTTCTCAAGCCGGGCATGATCCAATATGCGAAACTCTACCTTGTCGTCAACGACCATTGGCACGCATACCCGCCGTCTCTATTTCAATATAGCGACAGAATCCAATCTAGTAGAGGTAGCTCATTAGCCGGATCTGCTCCTCGGTAGTAATGACGTCCTTGGCCTTTAGGGTGTCGAGCAGATCCTTGAATAGTGTTTTTTGCTCTTCAGACATT
This sequence comes from Cenarchaeum sp., assembly GCA_020027325.1. Classification (GTDB taxonomy): domain Archaea; phylum Thermoproteota; class Nitrososphaeria; order Nitrososphaerales; family Nitrosopumilaceae; genus JAHRAL01. The sequence goes on from JAHRAL010000116.1 coordinate 812, forward strand.
GCGCCTGACGAACCCTTGTCACCTGGCGGTCCTGGCGGACCCCGTGCACCCTGCGGGCCCACAGGACCCTGCTTGCCTGGAGGCCCGCCCTCTCCGGGCGGACCTATAGAGCCGTCAGGACCACGTGTGCCCTGCGGGCCTTGTATGCCCTGAGGACCCTGCATTCCCTTGTCACCTGGCGGGCCCGGCGGGCCGCGCTCACCTTGCTGACCCTGCTGTCCCTGCGGACCTTTTTCGCCGGGGGGACCCTGCATTCCCTGCTGGCCTTTTTCACCTGCAATGCCGGGCGGACCCTTTTCTCCAATCTCTCCCTGCGGGCCGGGAATTCCTGTAAGGCCCTTTGGCCCTGTCGGACCCTGAAGACCTGTCGGACCCTTGTCACCTGATGCGCCCTGTGGTCCTTCTTTTCCTTTTTCACCTATCGGTCCTGTGGGACCATGTTCTCCCTTGTCACCACGGACACCCATCGGACCCTTTGGACCGGCTTCACCGATTGGTCCCTGCAGTCCCTTTTCACCGACAGGCCCGCGTGTACCCGTCTCACCTTTTGCACCGGTCGGGCCGCGGTCGCCGGTAATTCCCTTGTCACCTGTTGCACCCTGTGATCCCTTGTCACCCTTTGGACCGGCGGGTCCACGCGGACCTTGCGGACCCTTGTCACCAATGGATCCCGTCTGACCCTTGTCACCCTTTGGACCGGCGGGGCCCGGAGCACCCTTGTCTCCCTTGTCTCCCTTGTCACCGGTAAGTCCTGTTGGACCGGTCGCGCCCTTGTCACCTGGCGGGCCCACAACTCCGCGTGAACCTTTCTGGCCCTGCGGCCCCGTAGAACCAGTGCTTCCGCGATCACCGGGCGGACCCGGGGGGCCGACTGGCCCCTTGTCACCTGAAGGACCCTGTGTTCCCCTTGCACCGCGGGCAGTTGTGGTGGATCGCGTACCCGGGGTTTTTTCCAGAGTCCGGCGCGCAGTTTGCGGTTTTTGGGCAGCTGCTTGTGCAGCTGCGGCAGCAGCGCTGATCGGGACAGATATCTCAAACTCGGTATGTGATCTGGAAAATACGTCGTTGATGATTACCCATGCAGAACTTGACTCAAACAGGCTGTCGGGCAGCGGGTTTGCGGCATCTTCTCCCAACGTGATTGCAAACTCGCCGTCTTTGACATGGAGGTGGAACTCGCCGCGCCACAGCGCATCAAAACTCTTGGAGGCAGCGGACTCGGCGTCGGGTTTCAGGCGTACAAGCGATATGACGGATTCAAAGACGCCCGTTCCGTTAAACGGCGAGGTTCCCCGAATATCGAGCGTTTGAGTTCTGTGTGACACAGATCGATTGGTATATTCCACGTATTTTTAGATTTTGTATGAATCGTGCGCCCATACGGGTGCCGGGTGTGTCGGCACGGTTGCATGCGGCAAGCATCAGGGCGTGCGTTTGAGTGTGGGCTTTGGGAATAGTATTTATCTAGATTGCCGGGCAAATCTTGTAAATGGGCAAGATAGACAACAAAGCAGACAGCGTCCCAAAAGTGTCGAAAAAAAAGGACGACAGTTCCCTAGCAAAGCCGGACTATCAGCTAGAAAAGTTCTTCAAAAAAGGCATCAACAGCATGGCCGATGAGAGGTTTGATGAGGCGATATCATACTTTGAGCGCGCGCTTGCACACGACCCGGACAACGTCCCGGTTCTACTAAAGATGGGGTATGCAAGGTTTCACATGGACGAGTATGGCGAGGCGATGCGGATCTATGATCGTGTTTTGGACATCGACGTGGCAAACTCGGAAGCGTGGAATCTAAAGTCGCTCATACACTATACCCAGAAAAATTATGCGCGTGCACTAGACAGCGCGCAAAAAGCCATAGATACGGAACCGACATTCGGGATGGCGCAGTACAACAAGTCCTGCTATCTCTCGCTGCTCGGAAAGGTCAACGAATCCTTGGAGGCATTAAAGCGCGCAGTAGAAATTGACGTAAAGAATGCGCGTCGTGCAGTCAAGGATCGCGACTTTCAAAACGTCAGGATTGAGGACGGCTTTAAGAGAATAATCGAAGTCGTCGTACTAGAGTGCGTCAGACAGGGCTATCACACAATAGGCGCAATTGTGTGGACTACGTTTCTTGACAGGGCAGACGCAGAAGAGGCGCTGCGCACACTCATGGAGCGCGGGCTTTTGACGATGCACGAAAAGCGCGACGGGTTCCACAAGATTCCCACGTATGATCTTGCAGAGACTGTCGCAAAACAGATCCCGCATGTCAAAAAGAGCATGTTTGGAATCAAAAAGTACGACAAAACGAGTGTGGAGGCGCTCAAAAACCTGAGCGGCACCATACAGGACGTAAAGGCAAGCATTGACAAGGAGGACGTCAGCGCGCTCTTGAAGAGCTTTGACGAGTTCATTGACACGAAAAAGTCAGGCCAGTACATGATTGAAAAGTTCCTCGAGGACCACCGCGAGATACGCCTCTGGAAGGTCCGCCTCCAAGAGGACGGCGCCGCGGATTTTGTCCAAGACAACAAAAAGAAGATGCTCACCGTGTTTGAGAACATAGAGATGTCAATAACTAGGCACCTCCGAAGCGCATCGGCGTGATCTGCCACAGGGCTATTCGGCTGAGAGATCCCAATAGTTGGCGTCCTGCTGGACCTCGATGGGCTTTTTGAGGCTCTTCCACTCTTTGAACGAGTGCGCGTATAGCCGTACGTTTGGCGCGCCGACTGAGCGCAGCGCACAGTATGCAAGCCCCGAGAGCGTCCCGACGCTTCCACAGTATGTGATTATCTCGTCTGCATGGCTAATGTCCCGGTTCTTGAAGAGCCTGTCAAGCTCCTCGCTTGGACGGAGCACGCTCTCAGAGTTTCCAAGCGTCATGTATGGAATGCTCTGCGCGCCGGGTATGTGGTTTTCAAGATAGTTGAGGCGCTCGCGGTTGTCAATTATCGTGACGTCGCTGCGCGACTTTGCAGACTCGATGTACTGTGCAGTCGCAAGAATGTCGGGGCGCTCGCGTGTCGAATGCGTTGCTGCGGCAAACTCGTGCGAGTCCTTTGTGACCTCTAGCTCGCGTGCAACCCACTGCGAGTATGTCGAGTCAAGCAGCATGGCAGCGGTGTGGCCGATGTGCTCCAGCGACCAGACCAGCCGCGAGGCCAGCGCACCAAACGTGTCATCATAGACTATGACGCGTGTCTCATCGTCAATGCCCGCACGCTGGGCAATCTTTGTGACAGAGTCTGCGCTGTCGTCTGCCAAAAGCTCGGATAGCGGCATGTTTACCGCAAAGGGAA
>JAHRAL010000127.1 GCA_020027325.1 Cenarchaeum sp.
GACATGAACAAGACGCGCACCAGCCGCGAGTATATCATCAACAATTCGCGCACCGTCATAAGCCTGTGCAGCAGGTCGATAATCAAGGTCCATGCCGGCGAGCTTGGAGAGGCGCGCACCCTGGCCACAAAGGCAAAGACACAGCTTGGCAACATAAAAAAAAGAGCCACCCCCGAACTCGGGCACCATGTTGATGTGGCCGAGCAAGAGCTGGTAGAGGCACTTGGACTGATTGCAGTTGTGGCAAAAAAGGAGATACCGTCGATAAAGTCAGTCAGGGTGTCTGGCGGCTCGTACGTACTCGGACTCCTTGACTGCATCGGCGAGCTAAAGCGGCGCGTCTTGGACATGGTCCGCATCGGCGACACGGACGAGGCCGTACGCGTCTTTGAGATCATGAACGAGCTCTACGAAGAGCTCTACCCGTTTGCCGCATACGACAAGGTAATCAAGGAGGTCCGGCGCAAGCTTGACGTCAACAGGGAGCTCATAGAGCGGGCCCGGTTTGCAGTGGCAGAGTCCGCCGCAAGGTCGCGCCTAGAAAAGATAATCCTCGAATCAAGGTAATGCGGGCGATGGGATTCGAACCCACGAACTCCTAAGAGACTAACCCCTCAAGCTAGCACCGTTGGCCAGGCTTGGCTACACCCGCACCGCAACCCCGTGCAGGGTTTTTATAATCCTTGATTGAGCTGAGCCGTTGTGTTAGTTCCCGTCAGATGTTTTACTTGCGGAAATGTAATAGCAGACAGGTATGAAGAGTTCCAGGCCGCGCTCAAAAAGAGCACCAACCCTTCAGACACGCTTGACTCACTCGGGATAAAGAGGTACTGTTGCCGCAGGATGCTCCTGACAACGGTCGAGACCATACAGCAGATCATTCCTTTCCAAGAGGCGGTCCACAAGAGAAACCTCGAGGTAAAGGCCGAGCTAGAGTAGGTAGACTTGGCGCAGATAACGTCAGTTATCGGCAGAACCCTCTACAACAGCCGCGGCGCCCATGCAATCGAGGTAGACATCAGGACAGATGGCGGTTCGTTTGGCAGGGCGTGCTCGCCTTCTGGGGCAAGCGTCGGGATACACGAGGCCGCCGCGTTTGGCAAGGGGGGAGCACCAGAGTCCGTCAGCCTGCTCACAGAGCACAGCTCAGAGCTAGTCGGCACCGATGCTGCTGATACGGGTTCGGTTCACGATGCGCTGCGCAGAATCGATGACACGCAAGGGTGGTCAAGGCTTGGCGGGTCAGTTGCATATGCTGTCAGCATTGCAGCAGTCGAGGCAGCGGCGCGCGCAGAAAAAAAACAGTTTTTTGAAATGATATCAGGCGGCGCCAAGCCGGCGTTTCCATACCCAATCGGCAACATACTTGGCGGCGGCGCACACGCAGGTCCCGGAACGCCAGACATTCAAGAGGTCCTCGTCTGCCCGATAGGCGCCAAGACCATACACGATGCAATAAGGACAAACTTTGAGGTACATGCAGAGCTTGGAGGCGTCCTGCGAAAGCGTGACACTGGGTTTACCAACGGCCGCGGCGACGAGGGGGGCTGGGCCCCAAGGCTCGACAACGAGGAGGCCCTCGAGCTTGCAGCGCGCGCATGCGAGGATCTCGGATACACGCTTGGCCGCGAGGTGGCACTCGGAGTCGACTTTGCATCCTCGACACAGTGGGACAGGGAGCGCGGCGCGTACAACTATGCCCGAACGGGCAGCGTCCACACGCCCGGCGAGCAGATCGAGTTCGTCTCCGGACTCGTTGAAAAGTACAAGCTCGCATACGCAGAAGACGCCGTCCACGAGGAGGCATTCTCAGAGATGGCCGAGCTGGTATCACGGTTCCCCCACGTCCTGATAACCGGCGACGACCTGACTGTGACCAACCACGAGATCATCGGGCGCGCAATCGCTGCAAAGTCGTGCAATGCTGCGATACTAAAGGTCAACCAGGCCGGAACCCTCCACGATGCGCTGCGCTTTGCACGCACGGCGACTGCGTCCGGCATATCGCTTATCACCTCGCACCGCTCCGGCGAGTCGACGGACTCGCACATATCGCACATCGCAGTTGCAACCAGCTCCAAGATGCTCAAAAGCGGAGTCCTTGGCGGCGAGCGGGTTGCAAAGCTCAACGAGCTGTTGCGACTCTCAGAGCATGGTTTAATACAAGGCATGGCAGAATTGGGCGCGCAGATATGAGCGGACAGGAAAATATTCACTCGATAGCCGAAAAGATGGGTGTTGCAGGCGTCAGGGTCGGCACACCGGTGCGCACCACGTTCATGCGGCGCTACACAGAAGACGCGTTTGGTGGAAGCGTCTATTCGCTAGACATTGAGATCACGCTTGCGCGGATCAGGACCGCGGCAAAGATGATAGCAAGGTATGGGCCAGAAAACCTCATAGTCTGCTCTGGGCGCGCCCACACGCGCACGCCGGCTGAGAGGTTTTGCGAGCTCACAGGCGCAAAAAAGATACTAAACAGGTTCATGCCCGGAACGCTGACAAACCCGTCGCTTCCATACTATGTCGAGCCCGGCATGATACTCGTATCCGATCCCGCAGTGGACTTTCAGGCAATCGTCGAGGCGACCAATGCGGGAATCCCGGTGATCGGGATGTCAAACACGGACAATATTACATCAAAGATCGACCTTGTCATCCCCACAAACAACAGGGGAAGGCAGTCGCTTGCGGCGACATACTGGATGCTTGCACGCGAGATCCTGGTGGCACGCGGCGACATCAGCGACGAGGGGCCGGGATCCGACATGCTGTACTCGATGGATCTGGACATTGAGGACTTTGAGGACAAGATGTCAGACAGCGATGTCGACGCCGAAGAAGAAGAAGAATGAGCACGCATACTCCAAAGATGTCCCCATGATCACAAAGGCTACAGCACCGGCCAAGGCGATACTCTTGGGCGAGCATTTTGTCGTCTATGGGACGGGTGCCATACTCTGCGCGGTTCAAAAGTATACAAGCGTGAGCGTCGAGGCACGGAGCACGGGGGTGCGCGTGAGCTCGAGATACGGCTGCGACGAGTTTGCAAGCGGCGATGATCCAAAGAACGCATCCCGACACCACAGGCCGATACTCCAGATTGCAAACGATCTTGGGCGCGGGGCCGACGTCACGATCGACTCAGAGATTCCGCCGGGCGTCGGGCTTGGGTCATCATCTGCGTGCTGCGTGGCCGGAGCCGGTGCGATGCTGAATCAGAACGGGCAGGACGTCGAGGATCTGGCACTGCGCGCAGAAAAGAGCGTCTTTGATGGCGTGTCGGGTGCGGACACTGCGGCATGCCTCCGGGGCGGCCTCATCGAGTTTGGCGCCAGGGGGGCAAGGTCATTTGAGCACGCCGGCGTCTCGCTTGTAGTCGCACTCACCGGCAGGGAGCACTCTACTGCCGAGACTGTGGCAGCAGTCAGGCAGAACAAGGAGCGCGACGAGGACGCGTTTGGGGCAGTGTGCGAGCAGGTAGGCGGCCTCATCGGCGATGCGCGGAGTGCGCTAGATGCAAGCGACCTGGTCTCACTCGGGGCGCACATGAGCCAGAACCAAAAGTTCCTCACAGATATCGGGGTCTCTGATCCGACGATCGACAGGATTGTCGCAGCCGCGCAAAGGACAAGCTATGGTGCAAAGCTCACGGGGGCAGGTGCCGGCGGGTGCGTGATTGCGCTAGTCGATGACTCGAATGCGGCCAAGACGCTGGGTTCGGTGGAAGACGCAGGTGCCACTGCGTTCAGGGTCGAAACGGACTGCGACGGGTTGCGCATAAGCTAGCCTCCGTGTCCGCGCCAATAGGTCAGATTTTTAACTGACGCGTACACTTGCACCATTGTGATACTAGTCAAGCTTGGCGGCTCGGTTATAACCAACAAGTCAAAGCCGCTGTCCCCAAGAAAGGCGGCGGTAACAAAGATTGCACGCGCACTTGGCAGGCTCGGCGAGCCGGTCATTGCGGTTCACGGCGGGGGCTCGTTTGGACACTATTGGTCCGTAAAGTATGGCATGCACACGCGCCCCGCCGAGTACAACATGCGCGGCGTTGCGACCGTAAAAAATTCAATGACGGCCCTCAACAAGATTGTCCTTGACGGATTTCTAGAGGTCGGCCTGCGCCCGTACACGCTTCCCCCAACGGCGCTGGTAAGGGGGCACAGGGTAATCGAGCAGGCAGCACGCGATGCCGCAAGGATAGCAGCGGCCGGAATGACCCCGGTGACGTTTGGCGATGCGGTATGGATGGGCGGGCGCAAGACGTCTATACTCTCTGGTGATCGCATAATGTCAATGCTTGCAGCGGTCCTCAGGCCGCGGCTCTGCGTCTTTGCACTCGGCGAGGAGGGCGTCTATGATACAGAGACGCGCAGGGTGATACCAGAGCTGCCAATAGGGGCAAGGCCCAGGCTCAACGACGTAGAGATGGACGTGACCGGCGGGATGGCGCGAAAGCTGTCAGAGTCGGCGCGCATTGCACGCGGCGGGACTGACGTATTCATAGTAAACGGCAACGCGCCAGAGAGGATCGTAGATGCGGTTAAAAGAAGGCGGTATCGTGGCACGATAATAAAGGGGGCAGGGCGTGGACGAAGAACAGCTCGTACTAGTTGACGAGGACGACAATCAGGTTGGCACCGCAGGCAAGCTAGAGTGCCACACGGGTGCAGGCAGGCTGCATCGCGCATTTACCGCGCTTGTCTTTGACGGTTCTGACAGGCTCCTCCTTGCGCGCCGGAGCGACTCAAAGATGCTCTGGCCCGGTGTCTGGGATGCGACGTTTGCAAGCCACCCGCGCGTGTCCGAGTCATACGCGGACTCTGTTGTCCGGCGCATGCCCGAGGAGCTTGGCACGGTATGCGGCATCGACTATCTCCTAAAGTTTGTCTACCATGTAAGGTATGGCGACGTGGGATCAGAGAACGAGGTATGCGGCGTGCTTGCCGGCATACTAGATGATCCCTCCACGCCAAGACCCGCACCCGACGAGATATCCGAGGTGGCCTGGGTGACAGCTGATGACGCACTAGGGGACATACGAAAGGACGCCATGTCCTACTGTCCGTGGATGCTAGCAGCAATGCTGCTCTTGGACAGGGCGGCAGGATCAGACGGGTATCCAAGGCTTGCAGGCGCGATTGCGCCGTGGACATCGCAGGGCGCAAAGGACATACTAGCCGGCGCGGTGCGCGCCCACATGGATGACAGCCAGTGGCGGTACGTCCGATGAGCAGGTTTGCCAAAAACGCCTCTAGCGTCAATGCCGAGCTTCGCACAAGCGTGCGCGGCAGGCCCGTGCGCCTCTACGATGCGGCGTACCACCTAATCAAGAACGGCGGCAAGAGGCTCAGGCCGCACCTGGTAATGACGTGCGCAGAAATGTTTGGGGGGACGAGGCGCGGTGCGATCCATGCAGCAGCTGCAATAGAGATGATCCACAATTTCACCCTGGTGCATGACGACATCATGGACAACGATGCGACAAGGCACGGCGTCAGGACCGTCCACAAAAAGTTTGGCGAGTCAGTTGCCATACTTGCAGGCGACGTCCTCTTTTCAAAGGCGTACGCCAAGGTGCTGAGATCCCCCGTCGATGATGCAACAAAGACGGCACTTGTGAGTACGATGGCAGACGCATGCGTCGACATCTGCGAGGGCCAGATAATGGACATCGACATGGCATCAAAGAGGGCGTTTCCGACAAATGCCCAGTATATCACGATGATCAACAAAAAGACCGCCGTACTGTTCGAGTCGGCATGCGTCATGGGGGCGCTCTCAGCAGGGGCAAGAAAAAGCGACGTTGCAAACGTTGCAAGTTTTGGGCGCAACATGGGGATTGCGTTCCAGATAACTGACGACATCATAGGCACGATGGGCGATGCCAGGGCGACAAAAAAGCCCGTGGGCAACGACTTGCGCGAGGGCAAAAAGTCACTCCCGATACTCTTGGCGCTGCAAAGGACACGCGGGGCACAGGCTAGGACGATACGCTCGTGCTTTGGCAACCGGCGCGCAGGTGCCGCCGCACTTGGCCGCGCCGTCAGTGCAATGAAAGAGTCCGGAGCCGAAGATGCCGCAAGGGCCGTGGCATCCAGGTACGCATCAAAGGCCCAGGGGGCGCTGGCGGCGTACAAGAGTGCGCCTGCAAGGGATCTGCTGGGACTCTTGCAGGACGTCGTGGACAGGAGGATGTAATGGACGACGAGCAGGCAAGGCGCGCCCGCGGAATCGCACTCCAGAATGCACTAGAGCACGGCGGGAGCACAAAGCCGGGAATCGTGATATCAAAGCTGCTCGGCGAGCTGCCAGAGCTGCGATCCCAGTCGTCTGCACTTGTCGGCGAGCTGGGCCCCATAACTGACAGCGTCAATGCAATGTCAGAGTCCGCCCAGAGGGCCGAGCTAGAGTCGGATCATCCAGACAGGCTCAAGGACGAGCCAAGGCAGCAGGAGCGCGGGGGCCTCCCGCCGCTAAAGGGGGCAGCTGCTGGCAGCGTCGTGACCCGGTTTCCCCCAGAGCCAAACGGGTATCCGCATATCGGCCATGCAAAGGCTGCCATCATCAACGACGAGTATGCAAAAATGTACGACGGGAGGTGCGTGCTGCGGTTTGATGACACGAATCCAGAGGCCGAAAGGCTCGAGTATTATGCCGCAATAAAGGTCGGCCTTGACTGGCTTGGGATAGAGTTTGCGTCTGTGAAAAACACGTCAGACGACATGGACGAGATCCAAAGCAGGGGCCGCGGGCTGATCGAGGCGGGCCGTGCATATGTCTGCACGTGCAAGAGCGACGATGTCTCAAAGGGCAGGAGGCAGATGAAGGCGTGTCCGTGCAGCAAAAAGGATGCACCCGATCACCTGGACAGGTGGGAAAAGATGTCATCGAAATACTCGCCCGGCGATGCAATCGTGAGGTTCCGCGGGGACATGGAATCGCAGAACACGACCATGCGCGATCCCGTACTCTTTAGGATAATAGATGTCCGGCACCCGCTGGTAGGCGACTCGTACAGGGTGTGGCCAAGCTATGACTTTGCAGTCGCCGTCGAGGACAGCCTTGACGGGGTGACGCACGCGTTTCGCTCCAAAGAGTACGAGCTCCGCGCAGAGCTCTACTCGTCGCTGCTAGACGCACTAGAGATGCGCAAGCCCGCAATGGACGTCTTTTCCCGGCTAGAGTTTGAGGGAATGCCGGTCTCAAAGCGGGTCATCAGGCCGCTCATTGAGAGCAACGCCGTGTCGTGGTACGACGATCCGCGCCTGCCGACGCTAGAGGCAATGCGCCGGCGCGGCATCAGGCCCGATGCAATAAGGCAGTTTGTGCTCTCGCTCGGCTTTACAAAGGCGGACACAATGGCCCCGTTTGCAACACTAGAGTCGCGCAACCGCAAGGCAGTAGATGCGACAAGCCCCAGGCTGCACATGGTGGCAGACCCGGTAGAGATCCGCATATCAGGGCTTGATAATGACGGCGTGACTATGCGCAACCATCCTACCGAGGATCTTGGAGGCCGGACAATACCCGTCGCAGACGGGGAAGTGTTTATCCCAAAGGCCGATGCAGGCAGCGATGCAGGGGCGCTGTGGCTCATGGGGATAGGAAACATAAATCTCAGCAGGGGCGGCGGGGTCATGCGCGGCGAGTATGTTGATGACGACCTTGACTCTGGCAATCCGAGGGTCCAGTGGGTTCCAAAGACCGGATCGCGCCAGATAACTGTCACGGTGCCAAAGCCGCTCTTCCGGGGCGGCCAGTACGACCCGCAGAGCCTTTCAGAGTCCGCAGCACTCGTAGAGCCGCACTGGGCGGAGCTTGACGAGGACACCGTCGTACAGTTTGTCAGGTATGGATACTGTAGAAAGGACTCGCCGGGGCAGGCAATATTTACGCACAAGTAATGGGGGGATGGGTATGAAGATTGCAAGACTGTACATACGGGGGACAAAAAAGGAGACGTATGGCATAGTAAAGGATGAGGGCGTATCCACAAGGGAAGAGATTCGCACTAGTGCCGGAATTCCAATCCCGCCAGATATCTCGGACTTTATGTTTCGGGGGTGGGCCGACGAGGTACGGTCGCACGAGTCAGAGCTGGGGTATGCGACGGACCTTGCAGAGTGCGAGCTCTTGGCCCCAATACCCAGGCCGCCCAAGATCCTGTGCGCCGCATTCAACTATGCAAGCCATGCAGCAAAGCACAACACGGCAGCAGCTCAAAGGGGGCCCGTGGTCATAATAAAGCCGGCAACTGCGCTGTGCGGCGCAGGTGCGGACATTGTGTGCCCGTCGTTTGTGCACGAGCTGGACTATGAGACAGAGCTTGCAGTTGTGATCGGCAAAAGGACCAAGTGTGTCGGTGTAAAAGAGGCCGCTGACTCGATATTTGGATACACGATACTAAACGACGTCTCTGCTCGCGACATACAGTTCAGCGACGGGCAGTTTACCCGGGCAAAGGGGTTTGATACGTTTGCGCCGTGCGGGCCGTGGATAACGACGCGTGATGAGATAGAGAGCTGGGGATCACTTGCCATAAGGACCAAGGTCAACGGCGAGCTCCGCCAGGACTCGCTTGCAAGCACGATGACAGTCGGTCCCGAGAGGATGATATCAGAGCTGAGCCACTCTATGACACTAGAGTGCGGCGACATACTGTCGACTGGCACCCCGGGCGGCACCGTCCTTGACTGCGAGGACTGTGAGTATCTTGGCAACGGCGACGTTGTGAGCTCCGAGATATCGGATCTTGGGTGCCTGACTAACAGGGTCACCTTTGTGAGATAGCGGCACACAAAGTTGCACACACAAAAACTATAAGGATCGGCATCTGCGGCACGGTCATGGGCAGGGTTGCAGTAGCCAAGGCATCAGACATTCCCGCAGGGACCCTGCACAAGGCAAGCGTGGAGGGCCGCGACATTGTCGTTGCCAACCTGGATGGCAGGTATTATGCCGCAGATGACACGTGCACCCATGCAGGTGCCAGCCTTTCTGAGGGAAAGATCGACGGGGCCAACATCGTGTGCGGGTGGCACGGGGCCCAGTTTGAGTGCGCCAGCGGCAAGCTGGCAAAGTTTCCTGTAACGATCAAGGATCTAAGGTCATACCCGGCAACAGTCGAGGGAGACGAGGTATTCGTAGAGGTATAGGCATGGCGACAAGGGAAGAGAACCAAAAATCGATCCAGAGTGCGCTGGCCACGCTCAACCGCGTCATCGAGGATCAGTCAACGCCAAGGTCGGTCAAAAAAAAGGTCACAGACTTGGTAGCAGATCTCAAGGCAGAAGATGCCTCGCTGGCAATCCAGGCTGCAAACGCCATAGGCGTACTTGACGATGTCACACAGGATCCAAACATGCCCTCATACATCAGGACGTCTCTGTGGCAGGCCGTCTCCATGCTAGAGGGAGTAAGGGAGTAGCCGGCACATCGCAGCGATGCGCAGGCCAGCAGTAAATTGAAGATCGA
>JAHRAL010000011.1 GCA_020027325.1 Cenarchaeum sp.
ATCCAAAGGATGCGGGCGCGGTTTAAATAAACTCGCAGGCGGCTCCATGCCACATGGCAGAGGGCCGCATAAAGTGGAGCAACGACTTTCTTGGCCTCGGGTACAGGTACTATGATCTCCGCATGAACGTCGCACCGCTCTTTGAGGACAGAAAGCAGGCAGTCAACGCATGGCACGACGTGATCCGGTGGTGGATTGATCCCACGATCAGGGTCAGGTTTGTAGAGTATGCAAAGTCATACCTCTTTGTAATGGCCGCAGAGTCCAAGCGCCCCGAGTCCAACGTGGCATTCTACCACACGATGCCCCGCTCAAAGCACTATGAGCGCTTCAAGGCCGGCATCGAAGGCGAGGCGTACCTCCGCCTCGGAATGTATGCAAAAAAGTACCTCGACGGCGTAAAGGATGACGCCGTATGCGAGTGCGGGCACGAGGCCGAAGACCACGGAGAAGAGGCCCGCGACGGCCTAGAGGCGACAGACGAGTGCTTTGCTCCGGGGTGCGAGTGCCGCAAGTTTGAGACCGTCCAGATCACGCTGCTCCACAAGAAAAAGACCGTGACAGACATTGCGTTCATGGCAGAAGATGATGCGAAAAACGACGCGCTTGCATGGAACTGTATATCTGCAAACGTGCAGGACTAGACCCTGACGTGCTCGCCGTCATAGTGGTCGGATATGAGCTTTGAGTAACACTTGCCGCACAGCGTGCCGGTCATCTTCCAGGACTCCATCGGGACGTACCTCGGGTGCGCCGGTTTTGAGCACAGCGTGCAGACAGCTTTCTTGGCCAACCGGGTGCGGGTGCGGCATATATGGTATAAATCGCTTTAGTCCGCACGTTTGTGCGCAGATTCCATATAGATCTTAAATATGAGTATATTGTCGGGCACTCGGTAGCGAGTCCGGCTGATGCAAACCTCCTGCAAGAAGTTTCTAGGTTGGACCACTACCAATTATCATCATAGATAGATAGAGGTGAGGGAGGGAGTCGAACCCCCTTGGATAGGCTTTGCAGGCCCACGCATAACCGCTCTGCCACCTCACCGCGTATCCGGACTGGCGCACCATGCGCAATTAAACTCTTGGCAGATCCTCAGCTTGCAGCGAGGCGGACGTCTTCGGCCTTTATCGTCTTGCGCTTGGCATGCACGCTCAGCTCGACGGACTTTTTGGCTATCCGCAGTGCATGATCCTCGATGACGCGGCGGAGCTCGTCGGCGGACTCGGAGCTTACGCGCTCGGCTCCGGCCTTTTTGAGTATGCGAAACATCGGGGAGAGGCTGATCTCGTATGTAGCCATGTGCGTGCATGGTGATTATACGCTAAAAGATCGTGAATCAAAAAATATGACGGCGTGTGCGATAAATACAGACTATTATTAGGATCGGGGACGCCTTCCCCGCATGGGTGCCGGACTGCTGGCCGAGGCTGCCATCTATGATGCGCACATCCACCTGACTGACCCGTCGTATGCAGGCATGATGGATGCGGTCATGGCAAGCATGGATGCGCTAAATGTTGTCGCATTCTGCGTCTCTACGTCAGTTGAGGATTCTGCCCGGACTGTGACACTTGCGCAAAGCAGCGACAGGGTCGCAGGCTTTGTCGGGATACATCCGGACAATGCAGGCGATGACGAGGCAGGGATTGCAGGGATTGTGGATAACGGTGGAGTCGACGGCATCGGCGAGATTGGCCTGGATCCGACTGTCACTGATGATGCCGGATACGGGCGCCAGCGCGAGGTCTTTGAGGCAATGCTCGCACTAGCTGAAAAAAACGGCCTGCCCGCATCGATTCACTCGCGCAAGTCAGTTGATGACGTCCTAGATGTAATTTCTTCATACAAGGTCCGCGCACTCTTGCACTGGTTTGATGGAAACAAGTCACAGCTCCGGCGCGCAACAGAGATGGGACTGTATGTCTCGTACGGGCCAGTGTCTGTCTATGCAGCTGACAAGCGCGCACTAATGTCACGGACTGATCCGGCCAAGATGCTAGTAGAGACTGACGGGCCGGTGAGGTTTTCGCGCTGCTTTGATCACGCACCTGCGCAGCCGTGCCACATCCCGAGTGTGATCCACTGCGCGGCACAAAGCCTTGATATGCCGTATGAAAAGATGCGGGGCGTGCTTGCTGCAAACTCGCAAGAGTATCTGGGCTAGGGGTTTGCGCACCATGACATATCACATGCCACATGCGCGACGATGATGGTTTTAATATGGTGCTATGCCATGGACAGTCTTTTCGACATGAGTGAAATGACCCGTAAGTTTATGAGCCAAGATATTGCATGCAATACATGAACGAGCAAGAACAGGCAGACCTCCTACGTGCCTATCGAAAAGAACGCAACGCAAACAAGAAAGAAAGACTGCTTGCAATGTGCCAGATGATGATCAACGGTCATTCCGTTGATGAAACTGCAAAGCAAATGTTTCAGACTCGGGAAACAATCAAAGACTGGCTGGAGCGGTTCGAACAAGAGGGAAGCAGGGGCCTAGAGGACAGTATCTGATGTGCACGGATCTATGCAGAGCCAATTTTTCAATCATCAGTGCAATTGGCTAGAAATGGCCGTTCCAACAATGCCGGCTCT
>JAHRAL010000022.1 GCA_020027325.1 Cenarchaeum sp.
TTTCCTTTCTGCCCACAACTCGAAGATCGTCGAGATGTTCCACCATGGAGGCATGAAAAAACTCGTGATCCATAAGCTTTGCGTTCGTGAAGGATTTTAGCTCAAAGACTTAGGCGCGTGGCTATAAACGCAGAGAGGATGATGCCAGACGAGTATCTCCAAGGCTGGAACAAAAAACACCCAAAGGACGCATACCGGCACCGCCTGTTCCGGTCCAAGACGCCCAAGCAGGCAAGAATAAATGAGCCGGTTCAGTCATGCGAAAAACATTGCCAAAAACGTTCCTAAAAACAGGGGTCTGCACCATAATCTTGACAATGGTTCTTGCAGTGCCAATGACCGCATTCTCGCAGAATTCTGACACGCCTGGTGAAACGTCGACTCTGGTTACTGTCAATGTCGATAAAGCCTCGTATACAGCCGGTCAGACCATAACCGTGTCAGGAACCATATCGGCAGTAAGAGGTAGCTCGCCAGAGCTGACCATAAAGATAGCTGACACCCTTGGTGCGACAGCCGTTGTTGACCAGATTGGCATATCTGACGGCATGTTCAAGACTACAATTACGACCGGTCCAAGTTTTAGAACTAGCGGCGAGTACACCGTACAGGCATTCTATACGGGAATCACAGCAGAGGCGACATTCGACTTTTTTGCTACCGAGGGAGCGTATACGCCGCCCCCGCCATCTGCCCAAAGATCAGGATCCGAATCAGTGCCAAAACCATCGTCGTCCGGAGCTCCCCAATCATCCACATCCCCGCCACCGGATAAAGAACCAGAATCCGGAACCGAGCAAGAATCACCGGCATCAGGCGCACCAGATACTACACCGTCTGCCGTGGAACAAGAATCCGCACCCGGGCCAGAGACTGCACTGTCAGACATTCCCCCGCCGCCACAATCCATTCAAGAATCAATACCCGCACCCGTGCAGGAACCACCGGTATCAGGTGCTCCATCAGGCGTTGCACCACCTCCACCGCCCCCGCCTCCGCCGGTTCAAGATCAAAAATCCGGACTAGCGGCCGTACCGTCAGCCGTTCCCCTGCCGCCGGTAGCTGCACCAATACCGGCACCGGTATGCGCCCCCGGATACGAACTAGTGGACGGGCGGTGTGAGCTTGTCCGGTCGGGCTCTGGCGGATGCCTGATAGCGACTGCTGCGTATGGGACCGAGATGGCCGGCGAGGTGCAGATGCTGCGCGAGATCCGGGACAATGTGCTGCTCACGACGGGTTCTGGCGCATCGTTTGTGTCCGTGTTCAACGGCGTCTATTACACGTTCTCGCCGGCAGTAGCAGACATGGAGCTACAAAGTCCCGAGTTTCAGGCTGTGGTGCGCACGGTGATCACACCGATGATTGCAACGCTTGCGATAATGTCGCTGGCTGATGGCGGATCAGAGGCCGGCGTGGTGGGTCTTGGCATGGCAGTCATTGCGCTGAACCTGGGGATGTATGTTGGGGTTCCGGTTATGGTGGCAGTAACGGTGCGCCGGATTGTGCGCAGACGGTCGCACAGTATGCGAAGGCAGTGTTCGGTCATCTGAATCCTCATCCGTCCACTTTTGATTCGCTATCATCCGCGTAAGGACCCCGTATCAAACCAACCGTCAAATGTTTATAAATAACCAAGTACTACGATCAGTCGTGGAATTTAGTGAATTTATCGGTAAGGGAACAATATCTATATCTAATTTAGAATTTGAGTTTGAAGAATGTAGTGATAAATATAGTAATGAAGATAGTCGTATACTAACCTTGAAGAACTGTGATGTAGGTTATTATCAAATTAAAGCCATAGGTGTTGAACACGTAGACTGTGAAATTACAGGAGTGGATAATAATAGTACAAAAAGATCAAAAAAGTTTAGTGGAAAAATTGACACTGTCGCATCACCACGAAGTCCAGATCACCCAAGCGGGCGTGTAGAGCAGTTAGATATTGTGGATATAAAAGAATAGAGTATATCCGTAATCGATCAATTGTACGAAAATTAGGTCGTCCTAATTTGAGGAGGCATGCAAAGGATTACTTGAGGCTGTACCGATCAAGAAAAGCGATGCTAAAGCGGCTTAGTGCAGGCCAGATCAAGTACGCCACGAGGCAGTGCAAGGCAGGCCGGAGGCCGTCCGTGGTGGCCCAGGAGATCGGCGTCACTACAAGACACGTCCAGAGGCTGTACGCCGAGTTTCGGACCACCGGGACTCCACATGTACCGCTCAGGGCA
>JAHRAL010000034.1 GCA_020027325.1 Cenarchaeum sp.
TCGGCCCTTGACCTTGCATAGCTTACAAGGAGGGAGAGCGTGATGGCAAGCAGGACATAGTGCGGCGCTGCCAGCCCGCCAAGCAGTATGCCTGCAAATATGATCACCTCGCAGACCTTGTCTGACACTGAATCCAAAAACGCGCCAAGCTTTGACTCCTTGTTTGTTGCCCGTGCGACCTGGCCGTCCACAATATCAAAGAATCCCGATACGAGCAGGACTATGCCGCCAAGTACCAGCCCGTACTCTGGCCTGGCCCCAAAGAGCGATGCCGCAATTACACCACATGCCAGACCCATCAGTGTCCAGGCCAGAGGCGACAGGCCCGTGGATGCCGCCGTGCGCCCGACCATGCCAAGTGTCGGCTCTAGTGCACGGCGCAAATTGTTGAGCATTGCTACAAGCTTGGGCGCATTTGTATTAAAGCGTGCGCAGGCCCCGGCCGTGCACGCCGGCGCGCCGACTCGCAGTCTTTTCAGACGTGCTTATATCATAGCATAAAACAGACAAAAACATTGGTCGCAGAGGCACACTTTATCCAGACGATCATTAGCGTGGGGATACTCCTCGTGGCTGCAAAGCTGATGGCAGAGCTCTTTTTGCGTATCCGCCTGCCCATAGTGCTCGGCGAGCTGCTCGCCGGAATGATAATCGGCCCGTTTGCACTGGGCGCATTTCTGATCTATGACGGCGAGCCGCTCCTGACCCTTACCAGCGAGATCCGCGTGCTCGGCGAGATTGGCGCCATCGTCATACTCTTCATGGCAGGCATGGAGATGACGCCAAGGGAGTTTTTGCGCGGCGGCAAGCAGTCGTTTATCGTGGGGACGATGGGAGTGGTGATACCGTTCTTTGCGGGGCTGGCAGTGTTCCAGGCATTTGGATTCGATGCGCTCCAGGCGATGCTCATTGCAACCGCGCTTACTGCGACCAGCATTGCAATATCGCTCCAGGTGCTGACGGAATTTGGCAAGATAAAGACGCCAGAGGCGCGCCTCATAATCGGTGCAGCAATCGTGGACGACATCCTGGCAATTGCGGTCCTGTCAGTTGTCACATCACTCGGGGTGGACGGCGGTGTTGATGAAATCGACATCACCGAAGTGACTTTTACCATACTCCAGGTGCTTGGGTTCTTTGCCGTAATGCTGATCTCGTCAATCTTTGTCGTGCCGAGGCTTGTCGCATCAAAGTTTTGGAAGGCAAAGGGCAGTGTCGAGGGAATTGTAACTGCGGCGTTCTTTGGGGCCGCGGCAATCGCAGGTTCGATAGGACTCTCCCCGATTGTCGGCGCGTTTGCCGTGGGAATGGCGTTATCGACCACCAAGGTCCTAGACAAGGTTGAGCATTTCATCAGCAAGGTGGGCCTGATATTTGCGCCGCTCTTTTTTGCAATAATCGGGGCACAGGTAAACTTTATGGAGATCGATCTTAACATACTCATGCTCAGCGGCATAATAATCGTCATTGCCATAGCTACAAAGCTCTTTGGATGCGGGCTTCCGGCGTGGTTCTTTCTCAAGAGCAAGTCGCAGGGAATGCGCGTGGGGATTGCAATGATATCTCGGGGCGAGGTCGGGCTCATTGTCGCCGGCGTCGGCGTCTCTTCGGGCGTGCTTACCGGCAACGTCTACTCTACCATCGTCATAATGGTTGCAGTAACTACGATAATCACCCCGATCTGGCTGAAAGTGGACTATGGGCGCGAGGGACACAAGCGCAAATCGCTGCCACACGATCACGAGCCGCGTGAATTCACGTACATACATCCCGAGGATCACATACATGAGGACGACGACTCGCGCAAAACAGACGACAACGGCGATCACACGCCGCCCGAGGCCAATAAGCCTTAAATCACGTTCTACTAGTCGGCGTGTGCCGGTATGGGGGAAGATTATCTGACATCATGTTCTGTGTGCGGTAGTGCAGTCACGCGCGAGTCCATGAAGTACGGCGACGGCCGTACGCTGTGCCCAGTATGCCAAAAAAAGGATCTTGGATCTGCGCTCAATTCTGATGTTGAACAGCGTCTCATGCTCTTGCGCCTTGAGCTAATCAAGCTAAAGAACCTCAGGGCGCAGATGTCGCCTTCGCGCAAAAAGACTGCCAAGCGCCGCACCACAAAGACCAAGAAAAAGAAAAAGCGCTCATCAAAGACCAAGACAAGGCGCAAGTCCACAAAACGCACCACTCGCCGAAAGACCCGAACCACAAGGCGCAAGTCCACAAAACGCACCACCCGCAAAAAGACCAAGACAAGGCGCAAGTCCACAAAACGCACCACTCGCCGAAAGACCCGAACCACAAGGCGCAAGTCCACAAAACGCACCACTCGCCGCACCACAACGACAAGACGCAGAGTTTCTAGACGTCGCACCACCCGCCGTCGTTAAACATGGGCGCCAGACCGTACATGCCTGTTCTAAAGAATTTATGTGAGCCTGTGAGTGTGCATGCAAGTTGAACCAGATTTACACGGATTCACTTGGACGGGCCTGTGAGGACATATTCTCCGAGCTTGAAAAACTCACCGAGACTGACCAGCATGCAATCCACACCATCATACGCCGAGCTTGCATAAAACATTCGCTACCAAACATCCCGTCAAACGAAGAGATACTTGCACATGCGAGCAACGGCGTTGCAAAGCGCATACGACTGATGCTAGTAAAGCGGCCGATAAAGACAGCATCTGGAGTGGCAGTAATTGCCGTCATGCCGATGCCATATGCATGTCCTCACGGCAGGTGCACGTACTGTCCAGGCGGTCCTGCAAGTGGAACACCCAACAGCTATACGGGAAGGGAGCCGATAGCCGCAGGCGCAGTCTCTGCCTCGTTTGATCCCGGCCTCCAGATACGATCCGGCCTCTCAAGGCTCGAGTCATACGGACACGACGCCTCAAAGATCGAGATAATCATTGTAGGCGGGACGTTTCTGTTTATGCCGTCAGAATACCGCACGTGGTTTGTAAAATCGTGCTATGACGCATTAAACGGGAGCCGGTCTGCCACGCTGGGCCAGGCAAAGACGCTAAACGAGTTTGCGCAGGCACGCTGCGTCGGGCTGACCATTGAGACAAAGCCCGACTATTGCAAGCGCCCCCATATTGACACAATGCTCGAATACGGCGCAACCAGGGTCGAGATCGGAGTCCAGTGTCTGCAAGACCGCGTCTACAAGATTGTAAACCGGGGCCACACGTACGCCGACGTAGTCGAGTCGCTCCGGGTATCACGCGATGCCGGCTACAAGATCGCAGTACACATGATGCCGGGGCTGCCGACAATGTCCGTCGATGACGACATTGCAGACTTTGACAGGCTGTGGAGCGATCATGATCTGCGCCCCGACATGCTAAAGATATACCCGTCACTGGTAATACCGGGAACGCCGCTCTATGACGATTATGCGTCGGGAAGGTATGCTGCAAGGGACGAGGAAGAGACAGTTGAGATGCTCGCAGATATAAAGTCACGCGTTCCAAAATGGGTCCGGATAATGCGCGTACAGCGCGAGATTGCATCTGATGAGATTGCAGCCGGCGCACGATCCGGAAACCTGCGCCAGGACGTCTTTGCAAGAATGAAGCACAACGGCACAAAATGCGCGTGCATCAGGTGCCGCGAGGCCGGCATTGCGGGCATTGACGGCATACCCGCCGGCGGCCTGGAGCTGACGCGCACGGACTATGACGCCTCTGGCGGGCGAGAGGCGTTTTTGTCAATGGAGGATGACGATGAGCACGTGTATGCCTATCTCAGGCTGCGCCGACCAAGCAGCCTTGCACACCGCCCCGAGCTTGATTCACAGACGTGCATTGTGCGCGAGCTCCACACCCTGGGCAGGCAGCTAAGGGTCGGGGCAAGCGCGTCTGGCATACAGCACTCTGGCCTTGGTGCAAAACTCTTGCGCGAGGCCGAACAGATCGCACTGGGTGACTATGGTGCTACGCGCCTCCTGGTAATCAGCGCGGTAGGCACGCGGCAATACTATTCAAAGATGGGGTATGCGCCAAGCGGACCGTACATGTCAAAGGATCTGCGCACATGAACAAGGAGACGATCGGACGGGGGACATGGATTGACAAGCTTGCCTCCGAACTGGTAGCACGCGAAAAGAAGCTTGGGCGCAGCCTTGAGATGATAAGGGTGGAGAGCGGCCTTGGCGCATCCGGAATTCCCCACATTGGAAGCCTCGGGGACGCGGTGCGGGCATACGGCGTCAAGATGGCACTCGAAGATCTCGATCCCGGATGTCGTGCGGAGCTGATCGCGTACTCTGATGATCTTGACGGACTGCGCAAGGTTCCCGCAGGATTTGACGAGTCGCTCAACGAGCACCTGGGCAAGCCGGTCTCTGCAATACCTGATCCGTCCGGATGCCACGACTCGTACGGGGCCCACATGAGCGGCATGCTACTTGAATCACTTGACGCACTGGGAATAAAGTACACGCACATACGCGCAAGGGACGCATACTCGCAGGGAATGTTTGCAGAACAGACCGCAAAGATACTAGAGTCCGCATCGCGCATCGGCGAGCACATATCAGAGATAACCGGGCAGACAAAGTTTCGTACGGTAATGCCGTACTATCCCATATGCGCACAGTGCGGCAAGATCTACACTACTGTTGTCAAAGAATACCTTGATGACGGCCGCGTAAGCTATGTGTGCAATGATGCGGTGATAGGCGGGAAAAAGATTGCCGGATGCGGCCATGCCGCAGAGTCCGATGTCACCGGGGGTGCAGGCAAGCTTGCTTGGAAGGTAGAGTTTGCAGCAAGATGGGCAGCACTTGACGTGCGGTTTGAGGCATTCGGCAAGGACATCATGGACTCTGTGGCAGTAAACGACTGGGTGTCTGAGAACATACTCGGGCATCCGCCGCCACACCATGTCAAATATGAAATGTTTTTGGACCGCGCCGGCACAAAGATATCAAAGTCATCAGGAAACGTCCTGACACCGCAGACATGGCTCCGGTACGGAACTCCAGAGTCGCTTTTACTGCTGCTCTACAAGCGTATAACCGGTGCGAGGCGCGTCGGGGTAGAAGACATTCCGCTGCTCGTCGACGAGGTAGCGCAGCTAGAGGCGCAATATTTTGCCAAAGACTCGGGCTCTAATCGGGAAAAGGCGGCCCGGCTGCGGGGGCTGTACGAGTACGTCCACCTACTCTCCCCTCCCCCAAAACCTGCAGAGCGCCCCCCATATTCCCTGCTCGTAGAGCTTGCACGCGCATTCCAGGACGAGCGCGAGGAGCATGTTACAAGGCGCCTCCTAGAGTACGGCACCATCAAGGATGTAGACAAGACGGTATCAGAGTATGTCCGGCTTGCAGGAAACTATGCTGATGACTATGGTGGCTCAGACGCGCCAAAGCCGGATCTTGACGGCCCTATGCGCAGGGCGCTCGTAGAGATTGCAGACGCACTAGATGCGGGCACCGCGGCACAGGATGCCATAAAGTCCTCGGCACAAAAGAACGACATACAGACACGCGACATATTTCGCACGCTCTACCTTGTAATTATGGCCGCGCCGTCAGGTCCGCGGCTCTCAAAGTTCATCGAGGACGTCGGTGCGGGCAGGGTGGCCGCCAAGATACGGGGGTCACTCTAGGGTGGCGTACAACGAGACACGGGGTCCTGGCCGCCGCAGCGGCGCGTTCTTTTTGATAATACTCGGGGCGCTGATGTTTATCACAGCACCGCTCTACCTTGCCGATGCGCCGATGCTAGGCATCATAGTCATTGCATTGGGATTCATAGTAGGGGGGATAGGTTTCTATCTCCAGTTTGTCGCAGGCAGGGCGCGGCGTTGAACGGTACCATGTGCGGGGCGGGATATTGTGCGGTGGTTTAAGCGCGGGCAGCCGGACACTGATGCGCCAAGTGCGCCAAACGAGGATCACCCCGAATCAGTCCGCCCGACACCGCCGGATACTGGTGCGCCAGATGTGCCAAAAGTAGACGACTCCGAATCCGCCCGCCCTACGCCAAAGGATGACGTCCAAGAATCGCCACAGACAGGTGCAGAACTCGATGCCCGGGCCCAAGAGCTGCGCAATCTGCAGGACTCGATAGACGCGCTCCATGCAAAGATGGCCGGCGTTAAAAAAGAGTACAACGAGGCAGTCGGAAACCTGTTTGACGTCAAAAACGAGCTTGCAGCCACGAGGCGCGAGTCGGCCGCTGCCAATTCCACACATGACGCCCTCCAAAAGCGGATAGGTGTGCTAAATGAGCAGCTCAAAGAGTCCGAGGCGCACAGGACCGAGCTACGCAACACCGTCAGGGGGCGCGAGGATGCCTCGCATGAGTTGGCAAGGATCAACGGGGAACTGGACCAAAAGCAAAAGAAACTCGACGCGGCTCGCAAGCAGGTGACTGCGGCATACTCGGAGCTTGACACTGTCCAAAAAAAGGCAGATCTCGCACGCGCCAAGCTGGACGAGTACGGCCAGCTCCTCCAAAAGACCCGTACAATGATCAAGGAGACAAACACGTCAAAGCCGGCTCCAAAGAGTGATGTCATACGCACTGCAAGCTCGATGATTGCCGCACTAAACGAAAAGGTTGCAAAATCAAACCAAGAGATCCAAGTGCTCCGCGAGGCCCTTGACAGGGAGCGCCGCGCAGGAGCCGAGATGAGATCAAAGCTTGCCGATATGGACCACAAGGATGCTGGCGGCTAGCCCTCTGTGTAACGGCGAATCCAC
The DNA here is from genome assembly GCA_020027325.1 of Cenarchaeum sp. Classification (GTDB taxonomy): domain Archaea; phylum Thermoproteota; class Nitrososphaeria; order Nitrososphaerales; family Nitrosopumilaceae; genus JAHRAL01. The sequence goes on from JAHRAL010000034.1 coordinate 6,730, forward strand.
GACCTGCGTATCTCTGACTCTGTTGCCCCCAAATCGTACAGCGGTGATCTCACCTCTGATACTGACTCGACGTCTATGACAACGACTGCCCTGATCGGGCTTTTGACCCCCATCTCTTCATAGATCTTGGATGCCGCATCAAACTCTGTGCCGGCCGTGACCGTGGTTGCGGTTCCACCAAACGCGTATCCGCGCCGCGAGAACGGATCGACTGCGCAAATCTCCACGTGCGGGTTGCCGGCAATGTTTGCAACAGTGTCCGGCGAGCGGATGTCTGCAAAGGCCAGGCGTTTTGGGCCCAGGGCGACCAGGGTTCCCTTTGGGGAAACGTTGGGCATGGCATCGGGGGAGACCGTGGCAACAAAACAGAGTCTGACGCGTTTGAGAAACCCGGCGATCTCTGGAGTTAGCATTGTACGCAAGCATTGCACAGACCAACACTTTAAACTATGGCAGGACGCGCCGTCCCGAACACAGAGATGACAGAGATGATAGGTGCAGACGCGTTAATGCGCTCGCTTGCAAAGGAGGGAGTCAAAGAGATATTCGGACTTCCGGGGGGCGCAAACCTTCCAATGTATGACGAGCTATACAAATCCGACATCCGGCACATACTTGTCAGGCACGAACAGTCTGCGGCGCACATGGCCGACGGGTTTGGGCGCGTGAGCCGCAAGCCCGGGGTCTGCTTTGCCACGTCGGGTCCTGGGGCCACAAACCTCCTCACGGGAATTGCCACGGCGTCGGCTGACTCGGCGCCCATGGTTGCAATAACAGGCCAGGTGCCAGTCAAGATGATCGGGCGCGATGCGTTCCAAGAGAGCGACATTATCGGAATGGCAAACCCAGTGGTAAAGTATGCGTTCCAGCCGCGCACCCCGCAAGAGATACCCGAGACTGTCAAAAAGGGATTCTATATTGCAGAGACCGGCAGGCCAGGACCCGTACTCATCGACATCCCCAAGGACACGCAGCAAGACTCGGCAGACATCTCGTTTCCAGAAGAGGTCAACATACGAGGGTACCACCCGCTCTCTGATCCCGACATTTCAAACATTGAGCGCGCAATACAGATGCTCGCAAGTGCCGACAGGCCGATCATACTTGCCGGGGGTGGCACGATAATCTCGTCTGCATTCTCGGAGCTACAGGCAATAGCCGAGGCGCTAGTCATCCCAGTAGTGACCACGTTCAAGGGCAAGGGCGCGTTTCCAGAAAACCACCCGCTCTCACTTGGCCCGATAGGCATGCACGGCCACGCAGAGGCAAACAAGATAATGAGCGAGGCCGACTGCGTCCTGGCCATAGGGACGCGCTTTTCTGATCGCTCGATTGGCACGTTCGAAGAGTTTGAGAGAAACCTCAAAATAATACACATGGACGTGGATCCTGCCGAGATAGGCAAGAACCAGACCACAAACGTGGCAGTCGTCGGTGACGTGCGCATGTCGCTGCGCATAATGATGACCCTGCTAAAGAAAGGCACAGCAGGCAAGAACAACCAGAGCGTGTGGGTAAAGCGCGCCCGCGAGATGCGCGAGTACTGGCAGGAGAACCTCAAGGTGCCCCCAGGCGAGATGGTCGCCTCGCGTATACTAAAGAAACTGCGCGAGGTGCTACCACACGAATCAATCGTGACGACCGAGGTCGGCCAGCACCAGATGTGGGCCTCGCTGTTCTTCAATGTTTTGGAACCGGGTACGTTTTTCAGCTCTACGGGGCTTGGGACCATGGGGTGGGGGTTTCCTGCTGCAATCGGCGCAAAGGTTGCAAAGCCAGGCGTGCCGGTCCTCGACATTGCAGGCGACGGGAGCTTTAACATGACAGAGAACTCGCTTGCAACATCGGTGCTCGAGGACATTCCAGTCATCGTCTTTCTTATGAACAACTATACTCTTGGAATGGTCGCACAGTGGCAGCGTGTGTTTTATGAGCGCAGGATGATCGGCGTGGACCAAAAGCAGTGCCCCGATTATGTCAAGCTTGCCCAGTCGTACGGTGCTGAAGGCATACGCGCCGAGTCCCTAGACGAGATCGGCCGGGCCGTAAAGACGGCACTGGGCAACAACGTGGCAACCGTAATCGACATACCGATAAACCCAGAAGAAGACGTCCTGCCGTTTGTGGCACCCGGCACGTCGCTAAAGGAGATGGTCCTCCCGTCATGAGGCGAGTCTGACATGACGATCCTGTCAATAAAGGTGGAAAACAGGCCGGGGATACTCTGGAAGGTCACCCAGCTGTTCAGGTCGCGCAACTTTAACATTGAGAGCATATCAGTGGGGCCGACGGAGAACCCCGAGTTTTCGCGCATTACGATCGCGATGCACACAGAGGGGCAGAGGCAGACGACGCAGATAATCAAACAGCTAAACAAGCTCATAGACACAATCGACGTATCGCACCTAGACGAGCACAAGACCGTGTTTCGCGAGCTGGCCATATTCAAGATACGGATAAACCAGGCAAGCGACAGCATGGAGATAAACAAGATTGCAGGCGCATACGGGGGAAAAGTCCATGATGCGAGGCGCGAGTCGATCATGGTCGAGCTGACAGCCACGCCGGACCATATCGCGGCCTTTGAGGAGCTTGTGCGCCCGTTTGGCATAATCGAGGTGGCGCGCACCGGCATGGCGGCCCTGCAGAGGGCAGGCGCGTGAGCGCAGAAGGCGCATGACCTCGTACTCTGCTGCTATGATCACCGGTGACGGGATTGGTCCAGAGATATCTGACGCACTAGTCACAGTCCTTGATGCCGTACGCGATTCGCTAGGGGTCGGCATTACGATTAGCAAGCATGATGCAGGCGATGCGGCCCTCAAGGACACGGGCAGTGCGCTCCCGCCCGGGACACTAGATGCCATCAAGAGCTCGGATGTGTGCCTAAAGGCGCCCGTGGGCGAGTCCGCAAAGGACGTGATAGTGTACCTGCGCCAGGAACTCGACCTTTATGCAAACATACGCCCTGCACGCTCTTTTCCCGGAATGCCATACCTGCGCGATGATGTGGACCTGGTCATTGTGCGCGAGAACACTGAAGACGTGTACACTGGTGCCGAGATTGACATGGGTGATTCTGGGGTTGCCCTGCGCCCGATCTCTGATCGGGCATCGGCAAGAATCGCACACTGTGCATTCAAAGAAGCGCAGAGGCGCAACGGCAAGCAAAGGGTCACGTGCGTGCATAAGTCAAACGTAATGCGCACAACCGACGGAATATTCTCGCGTGCATGCCGGCGCGTGGCATCAGAGTATCCTGGGATCGAGTTTGATGAAATGTACGTAGATGCGTGTGCAATGAACCTCATACGCGCCCCGCAAGAGTTTGACGTTATCGTGACTACAAACATGTTTGGCGACATACTCTCTGATGAATCCGCACAGGTAGTCGGCGGGCTGGGAATGGCGCCTGCTGCAAACATTGGCGATGATGCGGCGCTTTTCGAGCCCGTTCACGGAGCAGCATTTGACATTGCCAACACCCAGTCGGCAAACCCGTCCTCGTTCATACTCTCTGCAAAGATGATGCTAGAATGGCTGGGCCAGACACGCAACGATAACAAATGCACAGAAGCTGCCTCTCGCCTGGGCTCTGCCGTGTATCAGACAGTCGCAGACGGGATAAAGACCCGCGACATTGGCGGGGATCAGACGACCCTCGAGTTTGCAAAACACGTCGCCTCTAGGCTATCCTAGGGTGCAATCCTGTCCGGATCGCGTGGGTACAGGACTGCCTCCCTGACGTTGTCAAGGCCAGCAATGACTGTGATCAGCCTGTCAAGACCCATGCCCCACCCAGAGTGCGGGGGCATTCCCCACTCGAATGACTCTAGGTGTGCCTTGAATCCTGCCGGGTCAAGATCCTGCTCGCCTAGCCGCTTTCGCAAGAGCTGCGCGTCGTGGATGCGCGTCCCACCAGATGAGAGCTCTAGATGGCCGTATTGGAGGTCAAAGGAATGCGATACCTCGGGCTCATCATCCCTACCCATTATGTAAAACGGCTTTAGCGCAGTGGGCCATCCGCTCAGAAAATAGAATCCGGGATGGTTCTTGCCGATTATCTTTAGATGCGAGTCAAGGAGGTCGTCACCAAATTCTAGATTCTGGCCTGCGACTCGCAGCTCGTCGAGTGCCTCCTTGTAGGTAATGCGCTCAAAGGGGCGGGACGGGGTGATCTGCTTGCAACCTATCGTATCAAGCTCTGCCTTGCAGGACTCGGCGACGTGTGCACACACCGATGCCACCATGTCTTCTAGAACATCCATCACGTCGGCGTCGTCCATGAACGCGGCCTCGATGTCAATGCTTGTAAACTCGCTGAGATGCCTTCCCGTGTGCGATTTTTCTGCGCGGTAAAAGTTTGCAATCTCGTACACTCTTCCAAGGCCGATAGTCATCTGCTCCTTGTACAGCTGCGGGCTCTGTGCAAGATATGCGGGACGGCCAAAATATTCCAGCGAGAACAGGTTTGCACCGCCCTCGCTTGCACTTCCTATGAGCTTTGGAGTGGTTATCTCTGTAAACTTGCGCCTTGCCAGCGTGCCTCTCAATGATCCTAGCACCGCGGCGCGAAGCCTGAATATGGCCGCCGTCCTCGGGGTGCGCATGTCTAGCGCACGCGAGTTGAGCCTTGCATCTATTCCGCTCTCCAACCTGCCTATGGGGTCTATTGGCAGCTTTTGGGCCGCACGTCCAAGAACGGTTACGGATTCGGCGACGATCTCGTACCCGAAATCGCGAGCCTTTGTCTCTTGGACAGTCCCTGCAACGCAGACTGCGCTCTGCCTGGTAATCCTTGATGCCTCGTCTGCAAGACTACCCTTTGCTATTGCCTGCGCCACGCCGGTCGGGTCGCGTACTGTAAGGAATGTTATCTTGCCCATGGCCCGTGCGTCTTCAATCCAGCCGGTGATCCCCACGGTCTTGCCAATCATTGAGGGGGTGATGTCTGAAATGTCGTGTGTGTGCCCGTATCCCATCTTGGCGTGCTTGGCCCAGTTGTCTTATCAAGATTTCGCAGTCTGTGCAAGGTTTCCGTATGCCGGCAGACTCTGCCACGCATCTGCGTATGTGTGACACTAGCGGGCAAGCTCAATGTCTGCAAAGTCTGCCACATCATACCTGCACCGGACCTCCAGGACATCGGTAACATTGGGGCTGATGCTTGAGGACTCGACGAACCGCCTGAGCGGAAACCCGCTGTCGACTCTGATCACTAGCTGGAACCCTCTTGGGCCCGTCCTCTTGTACGACGAAGAGTGTATCTTGCGGATGCGCGTCCTTGTGCCATAGTCTGTCACATCGCCTGCAATGGTGCGCAGCCCCCGAAGCGCCCCTGCGTCAATATCCTCGTCAGTCGTTATACGTATCCTTGCAGTAAAAGAGAACCTTGGGGCCGCCTTTGGCAGCGATGCCACATAGCGCGCATCATGGACGACTAGGCCCTCGCCGAGGCTGCGCTGCCGAAAGAGTCTTGCACGCCGCCTTGAGGGGCAGACCAGCTTTGCAATAAACGGCCTTCCGTTGCCAGAGACGGTGCTGCCTGCATCCTCGCTGCCCAACCACAGAAACCTTGCCTGCCTTGATCCCGTCATGTCGCACAAGAGCCCGCTGATACTATTCTCTACACTGCCTGTCCCGCTTGTCCCGCGATACGCACACCGCATGCACCCCCTTCCGGCGCACACCCCGCACCTGTCCGCCTTTTGCGGCATGGTGCGTGACTCTTTGGTGTATCTTGCCTGAACGAATACCGGCCTGGTCTCTCCGCTTACAGAACCGTCCCGAAGATCAACTTTGAGCGTAATGTCTGCTAGTGTGAGGGCCGGCCTTGCCCCTGTCCTGCGAGAAAACATTTTGGATAGTGTCGCAGTCACGTCCGACTTTGCGCCGGGCGTTCCGCGCAGCGCGTACCTTGCCCTCACATTGTCATCGGCATCCAAGACCGACGGCTTTAGCGTCGCGCCGACAAGAAACGTGGAAAACTCGACGTCCGATGTGAGTCGCACCATCTCATCACAGTGCGCGCCTAGTTCTGCAAAGACGCCCTTGCAGACATGGCACTTTTTTGGGGGTGCGTATCCCGCCATGCTGCGGAGTCTTTTGCCGAGCCTGGTGTAATCGGCCAAGCCTGCGCGCAGTGAAAATATTCTCCCCATGCAGTGATCGCAGAGCGCATACTCGCCAAATGTCTTGACCGCGGCTTCTGCAAGATCCCTAATTGTTGTCATGCACCAAACAAGGGCCGGCCCGTGTTATTTAGGATTTGAGCAGTGTCTAGCCCAGGCCCATCTTTCGAAGCATTCCCTGCATCTGCCTGCCGCGTGATGCCTTCATCACGCCCTTTGAGTTCTTGAAGTTCTTCAAGAGCTCCTTGACATCGTGCTCGCCGAGCCCCGAGCCGCGTGCGATGCGCTTTGTGCGCGACGCATTGATCACGTCCGGTGCGCCCTTTTCATCGCCGGACATGCTCTGTATGATATACCGCCACTTTGTCACGCGCTCCTCAAGGTTGTCCAACTGGCCGTCCTTGACCGAGCCGGCAAATCCGGGCATTGATTCTACCATGTTGCGCAGCGAGCCGCCCTTTGACATCTCTTCGAGCTGCGAGTAAAAGTCCTCGATTGTCATCTTGCCGCCCGATATTCGCTTGAGCCTGTCAGTGTCTGCCTCCTCGCCGAGCCTCTTTGCCATGTCTAGGACCGCCTGTATGTCGCCCATCCCGAGGAGGCGCCCGACAAAACGCGTCGATGAGAACCTCTCTATGTCGTCGACGCGCTCGCCTGTTCCGATATACATGACCTGTGCGCCGGTTGCAGTCGCAGCTGCCAGCGCACCTCCACCCTTGGCGGTGCTGTCAAGCTTTGTCATTACGATCCCCCCGACGCGCACAGCAGAGTGAAATGCCGCTGCCTGTGCGCCGCACTGGCTGCCAATGGTGCCGTCAATTACGAGCAGTGCGAGATCGGGATCTGCAACCTTTGCAATCCTGCGCATCTCCTCGATGAGCTCGCCTTCCTCCTTGTGGCGCCCCGCAGTGTCGATAAGGAGTATGTCAAGCCCGTCCCCTTCGAACTGTTTTATGCCCGCGGTGATGATATCTGATGGGTCCTTGGACTTTGCATCGCCATAGACGCTGACATGCGACCTTTCGCACATTGTGCGGAGCTGCTCTAGTGCACCCGGCCTGTGCGTGTCCGCACCGATGGCGCCCACCTTGTAGCCCTGCTTTGTGAGATACATTGCAAGCTTGGCACTAGTCGTCGTCTTGCCGCTTCCCTGTATGCCAAGCATGAGGATCTTTGTCAGCTTGCCCGCCTTAAAATCGAATTCAGAGTCGGTTCCAAGCATTGCTGCCACCTCGTCATAGAGTATCTTTACAATGTGGTCCTTTCGCGGCAGCCCCGGGGGCGGCTTTTCTTCTAGGGCCCTCTCTGTTATGCGCTTTGTGACGGCGATTACGATCTTTACATCCACGTCGGCCTGGAGGAGTGCGCGCTGGACGTCGTTTGAGAGGTTTTTGATCAGATCCTCGTCCACGCCGTCAGCTGCTACGATCTTTTTTATCGCGGCGCGCAGCCCCGTCTTTAGCGAGTCCAGCATGCTTTTCTAGATATGCTTCCTGTATTTCAAATGTTCCCCTGTACCCGTCCCAGGTGGTGCTGGACCGCCTTATGGCGATCGGCCACTCAAAGAGGGGGCAGTCAAGGACAAACGTCTCGGCCTCGCCGCCCTCAAAGCTTGGGTTCAAACCGAACCCCTTTGCAAGCCGTCTCAGCTCTTTGACCGTCCCTAGCGTGATCTCCCGGCCAAGCCACGTCTCATCCAGGCCGCCTGCTGACACCGAGGTTATGATTGCCCTGAACCCCGTGCTGACTAGGGATCTCATATAGTCGATCTCGTCGGTGCCCCACAACGGTGCCATGACGTCAAGATCCATATCCTTTGCAACCCATGAAAACGCACCCTCTTGATAATCGCTGAATATCCCGCCGTGTAGAATTCCTTCAATGTCGTATGCGTTAATCGCCTTCCGTAGCGACTCGCGCAGCGGGCTCTCCTCATCGGAATCCGTCGATGCGGCCCGAATCAACGGCACGTGCATCGACTCTGCCTGGAGCTGCACGTGGGCGGTGTTTGGATGGTGGTACAGCATGCTCTCGGCGGACTCGGGCTCTATGGTTATGAGGCATGCGATCTCGTTTTTCCACTTTAGTGCATGATAGACTGCAAACATGCTGTCCTTGCCTCCTGATACGAGCGCGGCCAGTCTCATGTATAATCCCGGGTATGGGGTGGTACCTCGTGACTCATAATCCTCATCATGATCAGATGGCTTTTCCGCACTTCATCGACACCGGGTCTAGTTGCGGATGCGCATTATTTTAGTCATGCCCATGACGTCCCAGTACTCGACGTTCCGGTCGTTCTCTAGATTACCCTTGACCTCATCATAGATCATTGTGACATCAATTGTTGCAAACGTCTCTGAATCCATGACCTGGACAGTCTCGCCGATTATCGATATGATCTGGGCGGTACGCTTGTCTATGAGCGTGACGTGGATCTGCATGCTTACGGGCCCGACATGCGGCCTCTTTTGCCCGCCAAATATGCCGACCCCGACTATTCTTGTCTTGGTGAATCCGTGCTTGCCGGGCTTGCTTGTGTCCTACTCGACGATCTTGCATGGTGCATCCGTGGGCTGGTCCGAGACCGGCAAGAGTATGCACGCGCCAATCTCTAGGGAACCCAAGTCTGCCGGCTTTGACATAACCGACGGCGCACAGGCGCCATTATCTAACACTTGACGCACGCGGTTTTGCAGACTCTGGCAACGGCTGGCGCAGGCTAGTTACTGTACTTTTCCATCTCTAGGCTTGCACCGTCAAGAATCTTGTGGAGGTCTGCCCTCCACTGGGAAAATCCGTCTGGCGCAGAGGGAAAGTCGCGATAGTGCGCAGTAAGCATCTTGTTCTGGTTTGTGGTGGTGCGGAGGCCGTTTGCAAGCTTTATGTTGCGAATCCCCCTGATCATTGTTGCAATCTTGGCAATGCCCCCAAAGTCCGGATGCTCGCCCTTTGATATTGCCTCGACGTCTAGGTCTCCCAGGAAATGCTTCATCCCGTAATCGATCTGGTCATTTGTCAGGGTCTGGATGAACCTCCGGAACACCTCAAGGCCTGCGGTCTTGTAGCCGTACTCGTCAATGTACTCCTTGTTGTACTTCCACAGGCCCGCCTCGCTCGTGTCGCCGGCCTCTATGGCCTCGACTATGCACTTGCCGGCAATCGAGCCTGCAATGAGTGCGGGCCCGATGCCTCCGGCATCTAGCGGCTTTGGCATCCATGCAGAGTCACCCACCATGACGTACCCGCCTGCAACAAGGCAGTCGTTCTGGCGCCTTACCGATACCTGAAAGTTGCCAGTAGCATTGGATGCATCCTGCGGGTCCTCGGACAGCCTCGGGTTCTTTATGGCGCGGTTGCGCTCTACGTACTCGTTGATGAGCATCGAGACGTTGTCGGCCCTGCCCATGCGGGCGTTACGCTTTTCTAGAAGCGTCTTTTCGACGCCAAGGCCGATGTTGACCTTGTCGTCCCCCTTTGGAAAGACCCACCCGTACCCGCCGGGTGCGATATCCTGGTCGAGGTGGATTATACAGTAATCAGAATCAAACTCTGTCTTGTCATCCTCATCTGGCTCAAAGTACATGATGTGCCTGCCAGTCGACTCTACATCGCGCCGATCAACCTTGCGCTCGATCTTGTCTGTGTTTCTGATCTGGTTTCGCAGCATTGATGTCATCCCAGTCGTGTCAACCACCACGCGTGCGGTTTTTTTGTACGATTCTGTGGATTTGGTGCGGCGACCCTCAACACCGGCCACATTCTCCCCGTCATAGACGAGGCCGGTAAGATTTACCCCGAAATCAAACTCTACGCCCATCTTGAGCGCACGCTTGTTCTGCTCCTGCGGCAAGAGCTGGCGGTTGAGCATGTAGCCCTCGCCATCAAACGGAATTGCCGTCTCGCGGTTTGGTGAGAACGCCATGACGCCCTTTACCCTGTGCTCTATCTCTGGGTCGGTCCATCTGACGCCCGTGTACTCTGTCATATAGTCCACAGCTTCCTTGCTTACGGCATCGCCACATATCCACCCGCTCACACTCTTGAGGCCGGGCGTCTGCTCCGGACTGCGGTCAACGACGAGTATGCGGAGGCGCTGGTTCGAGTTGTTTGCAACAGAATGGGCAACTATGGTTCCTGCCAGACCGCCGCCTGCAATTATTACGTCATAATCTGGTTCCACATTGCACACCGCGCCCTGATTCTATTTAAAACCATCTTGATTGTGCGGCCCGCACCTATGCTGCAAAAAGATCCGCATACGCGTCTGCTGCGCGCTGGTTGCCAAAGACGGGCCTAGTTATCTGCACCCTGATTGAGCCGTTATGTGTGCGCACGATCTTGTCGGCGACTAGCTCCTGCTTGTCTAGCCGTATATGGAGCCCAGAATCCGATGTGCACGACTCGACACCTGATGCGGCAGCATGCCTTGTCTCCCACCCAAACGCCGCACCAAGCAGGACTGCCACAGCCCTTGCATCGCGGCCGGTCAGTACGGCCCTTAGCATGACAATGGGATTGCCAAAGTGACCGCTTGTCCTTGTGCGCTTGACTGACTTTGCGTCGATCCCGAGCCTCTCAAATGCGCCGATTACTGCATCTTCTCGCTCTGTTGCGTGCATGATTGCATCCACACATACCCTGATGCGAGAGTCAGACATTGTATACTCTCTGCACGTGTGTCATACTTTGAGGAGCTTTATCTGCTCCTCTACGGTCTTTACAAGCTTTACCTTTTCGAGTCCGACGTGCCTTATGCGCACGATCTTTTTGACCTCTGCCATTATTTCAGAGTCCAGCGCATTGTAACACGTTGCCTGGACGAACTGGTCTATTGTCATGTTTGGGACTTTTTCCTCTATCATCCTGTTTATGGCCAGCCTGATTGCGTGCTTTTTTGAAGAGTTTATCTGGTGCTGTGTTATCACGATCACCTTGATGCGAAACGTGTGGCCGTCCTTTGTCGAGACGTCGGAGATAAAGTTGACCTTGGAGGAGCCGCGCCTGATCAGGCTGCGCAAGAATTCTTTTGCATACTCGTACCTGCGAAATATCGTCTTTGCCTCGTCGCCCTCGACGCTGACAACCTTGAAGTAGATCTTGTACTGGTGCTGTGATGTGTCGCCCTTTAGTATGTCATAGAGCGTGGCCTCAACAACCCTCCCGCCGAGATCTTCTGTATCTGTGACCGGTATGTATGCTACGGCCTCGTTTCCAAACGAGTCCGGCGAGCGCACCGTGACCCACTTTTTCTCGCGCCACCTGTCCTTTACCCGTGTCTTTTTTCGCACCAAGTGTGCGGAATGCCTTTTGCGCCATGATATAAAGCAATAGAGTAAGAGGGGCGGTGTGGGGTCTGCACCTACCCCTTTACAGACGTGGATATTTACAATCGTAATATTTCCCATGCAGAGATTTTGGCATGGGTGGCCCCCTGCTAGGTAAGAAAAAAAAACTTAAAACCGTAGCGGACTCTGATGATTCATGGCAGTCAAACCCCGTCTGGTCAAGCAGCTGTGCTGGACAGAAAAGGATCTGCCACAAAAGACCAGGACCAAGCATGTCCACAGCCTGCACCCGTATTTGGGCAAATTCGTACCCCAATTGGTGGACTATTTTCTAAAGCGCGAGTTGAAAAACTCCAAGCTCGTATGCGATCCATTCATGGGTTCCGGGACAACCCTGATAGAGTGCAATGTAAACGGCATACCGTCAGTAGGCTTTGATATCAGCAAATTCAACGTAATGTTGTGCAATGTAAAGACAAAAAAATACGACATTGCCCGACTTCGCAAAGATGTAAACGCCGCACTAGAAGAGGCGTTTGTTCTCACATCCAAGACGTCCCTTGACCGCTATATCCCCGGCAAGACCAAACACAAAATAAAAAGCAACTCAAAATACCTCAAAACATGGTATCATCCAGAGGCACTGCATCCGCTATTGGCATTCAAGAGCCTGATTCCGGATCACAACTATCAGGACGTGCTCAAAATAATCCTCTCTAGAGCCGCAAGGTCGTCTAGAATGATAGCACATTACGAGGTGGATTTTCCAAAAAAGCCGTATAGTGAGGACTATCACTGCCTTAAACACGACCGTATCTGTCACCCCACAAAGAACAGCAAGATATTCCTAAAAAGATACTGCAAGGATGTCGTAAACAGAATAGAAGAGTTTCAGGGCATCCGCACGAACACCTACACAAAACCAATTCACGGCGATTCTAGCACGTTTGACTTTGCTGATCTTAAAATCGACCATGTCTTTACGTCTCCACCATACATAGGGCTTATTGACTATCATGATCAACACAAATACGCTTATGATCTCTTGGGTCTTGAAGACAATAGCAGTCTTGAAATCGGCCGTAAAAAGAACGGCACAAGCAAGGCTGCAATATCAAACTACAAGAATAGCATTGCCAAGACAATCAGAAACATTGCCGAATCCTCGTTTGACAAGGACAGCCAGTTTATCATTGTCGTAAACGACAAGCTTGGCTTGTACGACGACATAGTAGCAGACAGCGGCCTGACAATAAAAAAGAGGCTGATGCGGGAGGTGAACCGAAGATCCGGCAGGCGTGCAACCAACTTTAACGAGGACATCCTGATCTGCAAGTTATGACCCTTGACAAGTCAGTCAAAGATCGACTCGTGGCTGACATTTGTGAATGGATGGATGAATTTATCAAAAAACAGATGACCGTAGCATTGTCCGATGTCCACGATGCCCAGTCTGATGCCAATGCCAAGCCGTTTCACAAAGAGCTTTTGCCCAGATCGTTTCTCAGAACGTCCAGCATCGAGCGGTCATTTTCCACAATGCTGGGCAAATCTTATGAACGCCATTCTGGCATTATTGCAGAGTCGAGGTTTGCCGAGGTTCACCTACAGCACAAAACGGAGGGAACCCTGCTAGAGGCAGTAGATACAGAAATCAGTGACGAGGTGGGCAGGATAAACAAGGGCAAGATATTTGATAATTATCATGTGGCGATTGAAAAGATATTGGAAATGGAAAGACAGGGAAGCGGCAACCAAGTAACTAGAGCGGTAACTTCTGATGTGTATCTAAAGGATCGTGCTGGAAACGAGACTTTTTTTGAGATAAAAACACCCAAGCCAAACAAAGAACAGTGCCTGAATATCACACGTAAACATTTGTGGATTCATGCCATACTGAAAAAACCACCACCAAAAGTCACAACATATTATGGAATGGGATACAACCCATACGGGGAAGGCAACGAATACAAACACTCTTTTTCCATATCTCACTTGGACATCGGACGTCAGACCCTGATCGGAAAAGCGTTTTGGGATTTTCTGGGAGGTGATGGAACATACGAGGAACTGCTGGAAATCTATCACGGAGTGGGAAGATCAAAGGCAAAGGAGATACAGGAAATGCTCTCAATATGACACTCTCTAGACTCCATATGAAAGGCAACACCAAACTCTCTCTGCATTCTGCACGCCCGCTAGATCTCGTCCTTGCCGACATACTTGCGGAGCACCTGCGGAACCGCTATCTTGCCGTCGCCTGTGTGGTACGTCTCTGCTATGGCCACGAGCGTCCTCGTTGTTGCAACGAGTGTCGAGTTTAGCGTGTGGACGTACTGGGTATCCTCGTTGGTCCTGTCACGGAACCTTGTCATCAGGCGGCGGGCCTGATAGTCCAGGCAGTTGGAGCACGAGACCATCTCGCGGTACGTGCCCTGGGACGCCATCCACCCGTCCAAGTCGTACGTCTTGGCCGACACCTTGCCCATGTCCCCGCTAGAGAGCAGGACGGTCTGGAACGGGATGCCTAGCTCACGGTAAAAGTCCTCGGCAATCCCGCGCATCCTCTCGTGCTCTTTCCAGGAATCCTCGGGCCTTGCAAATACAAACTGCTCGACCTTGTCAAACTGGTGCACGCGGAATATCCCCTTTTGGTCCCGGCCGTGGGCGCCGGCCTCCTTTCTAAAGCACGGGCTTGTGCCCACGTACCTTATCGGTAGCGACGCGCCGTCGAGTATCTCGTTTTGGTGCATTGCGGCCATTGCGTGCTCGGACGTGCCGATCATGTATAGGTCCTCGTCGTCTATCTTGTATATCACGTCCTCAAAGTCCTCGGCAATTATACTGCCCTCCATTGCGCTACGCTTTATCATGTACGGGGGCTGGACTGCCGTGTATTTGCGCGATGCGGCAAAGTCTAGGGCAAACGAGATCAGCGCATGGTTTAGCAGGACCAAGTCTCCTTTTAGATAGTAAAAGCGCGCCCCTGCCACCTTTGCTGCGCGCTGGATGTCCACAAGGTCGCGGCCCTCCAATATGTCGATGTGGTCCGCATCCGTGGTCTTTGGATTGCCCCACGACCCTACTTTGAGGTTTGACTTTTCGTCAGGACCTACAGGCACTGACTCGTGGATCATGTTGGGTATGGCCATTGCCATGCCGGCATACTCTTTCCACTCTTTGTTCTGCTCTGCCTCTAGGGTCTCCAGCTGTGCAGACACGTCCTTCATGCTTGCCAGCTCTGCACCCGCATCGCCGCCGCGCTTTTTTATCCCGGCAATGACGCGTCCTGCCTCGTTGCGCTTGCGCCGAGCCGCATCCACACTCTCTGTTGCGCCCCGCCATTTCCGGTCCGCCTCGAATAGTGCGTCAAGGTCAAACTCTACGCCGCGATCCTCTAGCATCCTCTTGACATCTTGTGGTCTTTCGCGAAGCACCTTTGGGTCGATCACTGCCGGGCCGCCTCCAGTGCAACGCTTGCGTGCTCTAGCACCTCGTCGACTGTGGCAATAAACTGCGCCGCCGTGCCGCCGCTTACTGCCACTATCAGCGAATCGCCAGAGACTTCCATCTTGATGGACTGCCCCGAAGGAAAGTCAATATTGTCGGGGGCAAGCGCGTCGCGCACCGCCACTGCCATTGGTCCGGACAGCTCAGCTATGCGAATCCGCACCTTGAACTCTAGAGACATTTTCCTCGATATAGTCTAGAAAGCCGTTGAGCTTGCTCTTTGAGATGCGCGCACCGGCTGATGCCTCATGGCCCCCACCAATCCCGTCAAAGCGCGATGCCCCATTCATAATGTTGCTCAGGTTCACGCTCTTGTCGCACCCGCGGGACTTGCGCGACGAGAACTTTACACGCCCGCCGTCCGCACTCGATCTCAGTACTATTATCTTGCCTGCGTTTGATGGGGCGCCGGCGATCATTGAGGATATGGTACCGGTCATCGACTCGCTGACGACTCCTTCGGCATTAATCATGACACACGCCTTGCTCTCCTCTATGCGCCACCGCTCGCTTGCGATACGCTTCATACAGTCGTGGATGGTCTTACGATACTCTTCAAGGGCGTCCTGGGCCTCTTTGACTATCGTGGTCCTGTCCCCCATGCACAACACGACGCCGATTCCCGGCTTGCTTGCGCGCCCGCAAGAGTTGAGCGCTGCGGCAAACTCGCGCCCGTCACGCAAAAAGCTCTGCAGCCCCTCGCGTGTCAGTGTGTAAGTGCTGCCCACCAGATCGGTGGCTATGGCGTCCGCATCGGCGCCCGTCGTAAACAATGCCATTCCTTCTAGTATGGTGCGCTTTTCCTGCTCGTCCAGCTCGGATGCCATGCGGTAGCGCCCGCCGGCCTTTGTCTCGATCTTTGACTTTTTGAGGAGCTCCTCGCATGCGCCCGTGTTCCATGTCAGGCCCTCGATAAACGGCCGAGTCGTGTATGCAAGCGCATCGCGGATTGTGCGCGTCTCCCTGCCTGCCAACAAAAGATCCTTGTCCACTTTGAGCATCCCAATCTCCTGGGCCTTTGCTGCAATCTCTGCATTCTTTCCTACAAGCGACCTGTCCGGACCCCTGTCTTGTCTGTCCCCGAGTGCTGCAACTACTGCGACCGGTCCAAGATCAACATTGCGCCGGTCCATGTCTACTGCGGCCATGTACGCCATTGATCCAGAACATGCCTCGGCGCCGCCGTCAATCCCGTATCTCCACGGATTGAGGACGCGCGGGTTTTCCATCTCGGCATCAGATATCTGGTGGTGGTCGATCATTACCCAGTCCTCGCCCAGTGCGGTATCAAGCTCTGCGGACAGCCCAGTACCGACGTCTATGACAATGTTAAACGACGACTTTGCAAGCGACTTTGCAGACCCGGCATCAAACTCTTTTTGCGCGTGCACGCCGCACCTGGCTCCGGCCCGTATGACGGCCTTTGCAACGATTGCGCCGGCTGCAATGCCGTCGCTGTCAATGTGTGTCGTGATTGACACGTGTCTGCCCGAGGCGGCACACTCTGAGACCTTTTCGGTCAGCAGCGAGACGGATTCTGAGATATTGGCCATTACTCTAATTGTGCAATCACGGACTTGTACTTCCACTTTTTGGGAATGCGTCCAATCCGCTTATAGTAAGTAGAAAGCCGGTGTACCTTTGCCTCGATCAGCTCAAGCGATCTTACGTTGCGCCTGTCCCCGTTGTGCGCCTTTAGGTGCTTTTGGAGGCCGACAGCCGTGTTTACAATGTTGGACAGATCCTCGGGGATCTCTGATGTCAGATCGTGCTCCCTGAGCACCTCGGTCATTGTCTTGCCTAGAACCGGCCTTGTCAGCGGAATTGAATGCTGATCGCGCAGCTTGACGCCGATCTGGCTTGTGGTCATCCCGTCTTTGGCATACTTTACGATGAGCTCCTCGACCTCGGCTGGTTTGATCCCTGATGGTGCCTTTGGCTCAACGGGCCTCACCGAATGGGCTTTGCCGTGCCTGTGTGAGTGTATGCGACCCATGAGGCCACCTGATCGATGTAGCAGAATTAAACGTTGCCTGTGCTCGTGATCGATCAATGCCGCCCCTGATGTATGACTGCCGGATAAGATTAAATATTACACTACTTTGCGATATGCCATGAACAAACACCTACTGGTCGGTTCACTAGTAGCCATGATGGCACTGGGTTCTGTCGGTCTGGGAGCAGATGCGTTTGCACAGTACCTTGGAAACGTTGGCTCTGGGGGAGAGACGGGAAAACTGACACTTGAAGAGGCACTCAAGGTTCAAAGCGCAAGAGTAGCGTCTGTTGCTGCAAACCCCGGTGCAGGTTCTGGAACGCCCTACCTAAGTGCTGACAGCGTAATCGGTGCAACGGCAATCTCTGCGGCAATATTTGGCGGAATAGCAGCTACCTTCTTCATAAGGGCGCGCTCTGGCAAGTATGCGGCAATGGGTCGCGGCTAGACAATACAATCATCGTACTATTTTATCTAGTAACCCAGTTTTGCCTGCGCATATCTGTGCGGCATGTTTTCTTGCACGACGCACAAGTATCGTTTCATGCGGGTGCCTGCTAGGGATTCATGCAATTGCTAGACGGCCATGTCTAGTCTACAAAAGGCACGTACCTGCAAATCTGGGGGGCCGGCTTGTGGTATGGCACCGGTGATCACAGCTAGCCGACCCTGTTTTGTAATCCCGATATGCGTATGGCCAAACTATTGCCATGTCCCTAGAACGCGCCATCTCTGGTGCCGCACTGCAACGAAATGCCAGTATGTGGCACACCGTAGGACCGTGCGGGAATCCGGAGCGATTGCACATCCTGCCGTCTAAGTGATGTGGCACTAGAGTTTGACAACACGACAAGCCGCAAGTTGCATGGCGTTGCCGGGGCCTGCATTGCTTTTTGAATACGGGGTGTGATAATGAGTGTGGCACCATGCGGTGTATGCCTGCAAGTACCGTCTGGACCTTGTATGAGCTCAACGAAGCGGCTAAAACCCGACGGATTTGAATTCTGTTTGTGTTGATTTGTGCAATCGTTTTAAATACCGCACAGTATCGGGCGCATTGTAAATGAAGCCCATC
>JAHRAL010000053.1 GCA_020027325.1 Cenarchaeum sp.
ACGAGCCGGTCCGCAACCTTTCTTCGCAGATGCACGAGGTTGATGAGTCAATGTATGACCGCGACACTGCAAGACACGGAATAGGGCGCGAGTCGGCCCACTTTGATCAGATGCTCCAAGACGAGGCAGATATTGCGCGCAAGATGCTCAAAGCGATGGACATGATGCCAGAACCCAAGCCCGATGCGGGATTTGCCCCCTCGCCGTATGAGGGCATGGATGATACGCCCCGCATGGAGAGGTTGTACGATGACATCCTACGCGAGACAGAAATTGCCGAGGAGATAATGAGATCCATGATACCACGCCTCTTTGATGACGGCGTCTAGGGCAGTGATTGTAAAGCTGGGAGCTCAAAGAGGTCCAATCTATACCGTGCGCTCTTGGATCTTGTCATGCCATCGTTGCCTGCATTATCTCCAAATCCATGACGCCCTGTGATCAGTGTGTTGTGCGGCATCTGTCTGAAAGTTGGATAGTCCTTTTTGTCGCCGTCAAGATTGCCGTGCAGGAGCCACATACATGGACTCTGATCTGGCTCGCTCGGCTACTCCGGCATCGAGTTCTTCGTCCTTGAGGCGGGCCGCGTTCACAAAGTCGCAATGAACATACCTCTCTTTGTCATAAAAGTCAGGCCTGACCAGCTTGCCCGATTGCAGCGCCGCATCAAACTCTGCCTCTGCCTGCTCAACGGATATACCGCCCATCAGTACTGTGTCTCTTATTAGCAAGGCGATTATAAAGGAGCCACCCCCAAGCAAATTTGGCGTTTTATGTGACTTTTTGCTTACCGTTGCCAAAACGTAATCAATCAGGCAGTCATGGTGTGGGTTTGTCATACAGATCAAACATGTCGTCCAAATCGTCCTCGGGATCCTTTTCGACCAACTTGATCTCTTTGTTTTTTAGGGCCTCGGCGATTTCCGCTTCGGGATCTCTATTCGACCACGACCCTATATGCAACGCCAGTTCCTCCCGGGTGCATTCGCCGTTATCTTCTATGCAGCTAAACGCCATGTTTACCTCTTTGAATGTTGAAGTGGTTGTCGTGGTCATGTTACCTACGATCCTCCTACCCTTTTAAAGGTTATCTGGCCTAGTTCGCCGTGAGCGGCCTCGTACTGGGCAGTGTCCTCATCTGGCACTACTTTGATGGTAATCTTGAGCTTGCCCTTGGGCACCTTGAGATATGCGTCGACTGCGATCTCTGCTTCGCGGGTCCAATTCATGCCCTTTTTGTAATCCTTGACGTGCTTGGTGCGGCGCGGCAACTGTGTGTATTCCAAAGGACGGCATTTGCCCTTTATGTCGGATATTGGAAACGTGACAATTACTCTGCGGCGTTTAAAAGATGGACTGGTTTTATCCACTGTAAAACACTTGATACGAATGTGTGGAGATATACCATCCGTGGATCTACCAATATTGTCATCCTTTCTCCAATCGTCCAACTCGGCCACATCCATAAATCGAGTAAGCTCTGTGGCACGATCCAATTTTTGGCCCAGTGCCAGAATAAATGCAATACGTTCTTCATCTCTTTTCAAAAAGGCGTCTTTTTTGACTTTTAACACTTCTTGGAGGAATATTTTGTCTGATTTTTCAAAATCACCCTTGTGAAGATACTTGCGAAACTCTTTTCTAATTTCAGAGTTGGTAATTACCTCATCAATACGGTGGATGAGCCGTTTTGGGGCATGTTTGTGCAACGCAGCACTTTTGGCATATTCGACAAACAGCTTTTTTACACGATCCGTGTCTATCGGCAGGTTGTGGGGATTTAGTTTTTTGATCTTATCATCAAGGTTGTCACTATTGTCTGGGCTTTTTCCGGGCGGGCTGTCGGCAGGAGCCTGATCTTTTACATTCTTTTTTGCATTGTCGTCTAGTCTGGTGTAGACATTTTTGTCTGAAATAGTCCGGCAGCAATACCCGTCATCGTGGAGCTCCTCCTCGGGCGTGGGCTGGAACCCCCTGACCATGTGCTCCGTTGTTTCGGTTATGCCCGCCTGCCGCCGTTCCTGACGTCGGGGCCGCGCTGTCAGTTGTGCAATCTTGCGACGCCCAAAGTCCACGAGGCTAATCTGCTCCGTGGCCGTGTAGTTGACCTCGGCGCGGGCCTCGTTCAGCTTGGACGGGCATCCTGCTTCCCGGTCCTTTTCCATCCCACCTATTGCCGCCTCCGTCCCTTCGATCCCAGTCTCCACATTGATCACCATCGAGTCCAGTTTCACGGGATAGTCTTGCCAGTCTGTCATCGTGGTGGCCGATGAGGTACGGCTATAAAATGGGTCGGTACCATAGCGGTCAAGTACCATACCCGGGTCTCCCTGCGGGTTGCATGGCCGCATCCTGGCATGTTGTCATCCGTCTGCATTCAACAGGTTGCGCCACCCCAAATTGTGTCGGTCATGTCTGCGAACCAACAGGCATGCCGTGTTGCATTTCTGGCCGTCTGGGTTGTAAACCATCACCGGCGCTGTGACATGTAGCCGGCCACGCCTGCCTGTCTATGGACTGATGCCGGGTACGTGATCCCTGGCCCGGCGATGATCCTTGCCGGCTGCTCAATGGTGGCCTTTGTGGCGTGCTGGGGTTTTCAGCCCTCGACGGGCATTATCTCAAAATCCATGACGTCCTGTGATCGGTGTGGTATGGTATATGATGCTAGTCCTTTTGACCACCGTCATGCCTGCCGCGGGGCCGCACGCATGGACTCTGTTCTGTCTAGCTTGTCTAGTCTGGCTGCCCCAGCTCTGAGTTTTTCGATCTTGCGGCGGGCCGCGTCCACAAAGTCGCAATGAACATACCTCTCTTCGTCATAAAAGTCGGGTCGGACAAGCTTGCCGGATTCCAGTGCCGCATCAAACCCTGCCTTTGCCTGCTTGACTGATATGCCTAGCCGTATGACTCGAACTTTACTTCAAAGCTGCCATCCTTGCGCTTGTCGCGCTGTGTGACGAATCCGCCGGGCTTGAGATAGTCCATAACCCCGTCTATGGTTCCCTGCCAGCCGCAGACGTAAAACATTGTGTTATCGCGGGTAATCTTTTCGCCGACGAGCTCTTCTAGCGGCGTCTTGCCGTTGGCATTTGGCCTCAGAAACGTCTCGACCCTGCCGGTCTGCCCGCTCCACGACCTGTTGAACCACTCTTGCGGCCTGCTGATCGTTGCGCGGTATGTAAAGTTCCACTTGTTCTTTCCCATGTCGTGGCTTTCTTGCTCGAGGTCTGTGAACATTTGCTTGTAGCTGAGCTCATCTACATAGCTAGAGCCGTGGAGCACGATTATCTCGCGCTTGTCTCCCGTGTCGTGGAGGTGGTTTGCAAAGCTCACAAACGGCGCAATCCCGGTGCCCCCGCCTATGCAGACGATGCGGCGGCCGTCGCGCTTGCCGCTTGGTAGCTTGTCGTTTATCAGCAGTGCGGCCCCTGTCGGCTTTACCCATGTGACCTCGCTGCCCTCTTTGGCGTTGAAGAGCTGGGTTGTAAGCCTGCCCGGATACGGCTTGCGAACCCACCTGATGACTAGTTCGATGAATTTCTTGTTCTCTGGGTGGGACGCTATCGAGTATGCGCGGCGTATGTGATTTTTCTCGCCGGGAACATCCATTCCGATGGTTATGAACTGTCCTGCCTGATAGTCGGGGACGATGCCGTCGTTTGGGACCATCCTGAATATGCCCAAATCTTCTTTTAGCAACTGCACGTATGTAATCGTGGCCTTGTTAACTGCTACCAAACCCGCAGTCTTGCCGGGCCTTGTCATTAAATACTTTTTGAGATGTGGCCCGGGCCGACCGTGCTGAACCTGTGCGGTTGCATACAAGTGTTAAAATACGCATATCTGGGCATGGTACTGATGCACGGAGCAAACTACCGACATGGCAACGGGCAGCCATACACCAGAAAAAAGTACATCAAGGGCAAGCCACAGTCCAAAATCGCCAAGTTCCAGGGCGGCAAGCAGGGCAAGTATGACAAGTGCGTCCAGCTGCTAGTAAAGGAAAAGGTCCAGGTGCGACACATGGCAATAGAGTCTGCGCGACTTGCGGCCAACAAGACGATAGAAAAGACCACGGGTGAGACCGGATATTTCTCGCGCCTGCGGATATACCCCCACGTGCTTTTGCGCGAGAACAAGATGATAGCCGCCGCCGGGGCCGACAGGCTCCAGGAGGGAATGCGCCGCGCATTTGGCAAGGCGTTGAGCCTTGCTGCGCGGCTGCGGGGCAACCAGTGCGTCATGGAGATTCATGTAAACGACGAGCACGTCGAGGCCGCCAAAAAGGCGCTGCACAATGCCTGCATGAAGCTGCCAGGGACGCCGTCAATACGCGTCCTAGAGAACAACTAGCCAAGCGCGCCTTTTATGTCGCCGTGCTTTTTGATCAGCCACTCTGCAAACTCTGCGGACTCGGCATCCGTCGGATCCCGCTGGCATATGCGCCGGGTCTGGTAGTAAAACGAGTTGTAGAGCATTCCGACCACAACTGAAAACCCGGATACGTCGGTGTCACCCAGTGCATCCATGAGTCGCTTTACATCGCCCTTGCGCAAAGATGCCTCGGCGATCTTGGAGTCGAGCCGCTCTGCCACCCTGGAATCCATACTCGTGTGCGGCCTGCATTGTACTAAAAGTTTGGTGCGTTGCGGGGACGCTGATAATTTATACTCACACACGTATGACCTGCCGTGATCGATATAACGAGGACCGGCAACGCCGCAACGGTTCAGGCCGCCGTCACCGAATTTACCGACGTAATGGGGTACTGTGAACACAAGCTCCCGCTCCTTGTCGAGGGAGTGCAGGTGCCAAGACCCGAGGCCGTAATACGGGGCACACAAGCGCACAATCTCGAAGAGGCCGAAGAGCTAGAGCGCGGCGAGCTGGTTCCGGTGACCGAGGAAAAGCTTGCCGATCCCGCACAAGAGATCGAGTTTGCACGCGAGGACGTCTATACCACGCTAGAAACGGGTGTTGATACTGGGAAAGGGCGGGTCCTGGTCCGGCTAGTTGGCCGGACAGACAAGGTGGTACGGGCGGGCGGCACGCTAGTCGTCTCTGATGACAAGTTTGTCAAAAACCCGTCACTGTATGAGAACCGTGATCTTCCATATCCGAACCAGATCTTGCAGGTGCTCGCATACCTAAACTCGGACTTTTATTCGTCGTCCTCAAGGGAGGAGATCCTCGAGATTCCGCACAAGGAAAAGGCGTGGTCCATAAACATACGCAGCTCCGAGACCCGGGAAATAACCAAGACGTTTCACAAGACGCTTGATGCAAGGATGGCCGACATGCTCTTTGGGACAATCGAGCGCTTTGCCAAGATTGCGGTGGGAGACGAGGAGCGCAGGCATCACAACAATGCGCGCAAGTGCGCACCGTGCCAGTATGCCGGCATGTGCAAGTTTGTCGTGCGCGATTAACCTGCTGTCAAAGGTTAAGTAATCGCACCGCAATGCTTGATGACGTATGGGAAGGCTAAGCTCGGCATTGGGAGCTGTAAACATCAAGCAAGACCCCGCGCCGCTGATAATAGGGGAGCGCCTCAACGCGCAGGGCTCGCGCAAGGCAAAGCAGCTCGTACTAGATGACGACATTGACGGCCTGGTGGCACTTGCGCGCAACCAGGTAAGCGACGGCGCACACTGCATAGACGTCTGCGTTGCCACCACGGAGCGCACCGATGAAAAGGAGATGATGCTCCGGCTGGTAAAGCAGCTTAGTCTGGAGGTTGAGGCGCCGCTGGTCATCGACTCTACGCTCACAGACGTGGTCTCCTCCGCAGTAGAGCACACGCCGGGAAGGCCGCTCATCAACTCGATAAACCTCGAGGGGACGGGATCGCGTTTTACCGATCTTGCACCTGTAATGACAAAGTACGGGGTTCCGGCAATTGCAATGTGCATAGGGCCTGACGGCATGGCCAAGACGCCGCAGGAAAAGGTTGACGTGGCAAAGCTGATCTATTCAAAGGCCAGGGAGCGCAACATTGCTGCTGACCAGCTGGTCTTTGATGTCCTGACGTTCACGCTTGGCACGGGCGAGGCCGAGTATGCCGATGCGGGGACTGCCACGCTTGAGGGCATACGCATGGTCGGCCAGGAGATGCCTGATGCCTTTACGGTTCTTGGACTGAGCAACATCAGCTTTGGCCTGTCGGCTCCGGCACGGCGCCTCCTCAATTCCGTCTTTCTGCACCATGCAGTCCGCGCCGGCCTTGATGCCGTAATTGTAAACATACGCGACATTGTTGCCTATTCGCAGATCGGGCGCACAGAGTCAAATCTGGCCGAGGCCGTCATATTCAACAGCTCTGATAACGCAATCTCTGAGCTGATATCGCACTTTGAGGGAAGCTCTGACGGTGCCAGTGCGCGTATACGCGAGCCCGAGATTGATCCAGAGCTGAGCGCGTCTCAGAGGTGCACGTTTAGGATAATCAACCGCATACGCGACGGGATCGAGGATGATGTCCTAGCAGCAATTGCAGAAAAGATTCCGGGAGCACCCAAACCCGAGAACGGCTCACTTGACGTAGATCCGGACAGCGCACACGCCGGCGCACTTGAGACGCTCAACTCTGATCTTTTGCCTGCAATGAAGACAGTGGGCGACAAGTTTGGTGCAGGCGAGATAATACTCCCGTTTGTGCTGCGCTCTGCCGAATGCATGAAGGCCGCAGTCGCAGAGCTGGAGCGCCACCTGATCCGGGCCGATGACACGTCCAAGGGGACCATAGTGCTGGGTACGGTGTACGGCGACGTCCATGACATTGGAAAAAACCTTGTAAACACGATACTCACAAACAACGGCTACAAGGTGCACGACCTGGGCAAGCAGGTCCCCCTACAAAGGTTTGTAGAAAAGATACGCGAGACTGATGCGGATGCCGTCGGACTCTCTGCGCTTCTAGTACACACGTCGGCCCAGATGAAAGAGTTTGTCGAGTATGCAAAAAAGAACGACCTCAAAATCCCCATACTGTGCGGTGGTGCTGCAATACACAGCAACTACATAAACCGGATTGCAAAGGACGGCGGGATATATTCGCACGGCGTCTTTTACTGCAACACAATGTTTGACGGCCTAGATGTAATGGAAAGGATTGCAGCCGGCCAGCGTGACGCACTCGTCTCAGAGTGGAGGGCAAAGCTAGAGTCGTGGCACGAGCCTGCCGCACCGATGAAGCGCACTACCACGTCCAGGACCATAACCCCGACCAGCCTGACAAGCACGCCGCCGTTGGGCAAGATTGTGCGGCTTGGATCATCTGAGATACCGCTTGACGAGGTGTGGGCAATGATTGATAAAAAATCCCTCTTCAAGATGTCATGGGGTGTGCGCGGCAATGCCGGGGCAAGTCTAGAGGCCCAGCACGAAGAGCTCTATGAAAAATGGAAGGCACAAGTCGCCTCTGAGTCGCTGTTTGACCCGCACGCCGTATACGGGTACTTTGCGTGCCACAATGCGGGCAACGGAAGGCTCACAGTGGACCTGCCCGGCTCGAACGGGGTGGATTTTGAGTTTCCACGCGTAGGCGGCGCGCACATTTCTGACTATTTTGGCCGGGACGACGTAGTGGCATTCCAGTCAGTCACGGTGGGCACCAGGACCGCAGAAAAGGTCGAAGAGTTCAACGCCGCTGACCGGTACACCGACTCGTACTATCTGCACGGCCTTGCAGTCGAGGCCGCCGAGGCGCTGGCCTCGTGGACGCACAAGAGGATACGCACAGAACTCCGAATCGGGGAGCGCGGACTGCGCTACAGCTGGGGATACCCGAGCTGCCCGGACCTGTCGCAGCACGCACTTGTATGGAAGCTCATAGAGCCTGCAAAGTCGGGAATGACGCTTACGTCGCACTATCAGATAGTACCCGAATACTCTACGGCTGCCATCATCGTCCACCATCCTGACGCATCCTACTAGCCTCGGCCAACACCGACTCTGCCATGGCCGAGTCATTGGGCGACGTGATTAGGACACTGCCTGCAATCTCTTCGACATTGCACACAAACTCGACGGGGCGCCGCTCATAGTGGGTCCAATCAAGTTCCAGCGACTCGGCTGACTTGGCGTTCTTT
>JAHRAL010000016.1 GCA_020027325.1 Cenarchaeum sp.
CATACTTGCAGTTTATCTGGAATATCTCTTCGCTTATGTCCCTGCCGCGGACCAGTTTTCGCACACGCTGGCCTGCATGGGCACGCGGGAGTCCGACCCCGCGTGAGAGCATTACATACTTGCGTGCACTGCCGTGCACATCATCGCGCATTGGAACGCCAGACTTGTCACCGCCCCCGGTTATGACCAGCTTGCCGCCCAGCTCCAGCGGAGCTGCGTCGAATTCGGTCCCTATCGAGGCGCCGATAAGCTGGTTGGCCTCGGCATCCTTTAGCTCGCGGGTAATAGAGCGCCCCTTTGTGTCCGATATGGTCAGCTTGAATGTCGCCAAGTAAGCTGCATTGCGTTCCGGTCGGTTAATTAACCTTGTGAGAATGACCGGACCTGTCGTGGCAGGCTCTGGATGCCAGCAATCACTCTGCAATCCAAGTAGCTTCGGCTGAATTGCCGGTCTGATCAGATACCGTTATTGTATACTTGCCGAAGATCAGTTCTCCGTCAGTAATCCATTCCAGTCTAAACGAGCCGTCCCCGGTTGCAAGTGTAAGCAGCCCGTCCTCGATTAGATCCTCATTATTGAACACTATGGATACCTCAACCTGGGTGCTAGGCTCCGCACCCGTGCCGCTTATCTGAATAGAGCTTCCCGTGACGGTGTCAAGTTTTTCCAACGTTACTGTCAGGCCCTCAACTATGTTTACCAGTATTTCAAACGATGTCTCTGCGGTGTCGTTTCCGCTTTTGGCAACTATGGTCCATACCCCAAGCTCAGAGTCAGTGTGTGCAAAGAATGTCGTACTAAAGGATCCTGCCTTGCCCGAAGAGCCACTTGTCCGCTCTGTGACAAATGCGGTGTAGGTATGCTCCTCGACGCCGCTTGGTGAGACCAGTGTCATGTCAACAAGTGACTCGTTCCTGACGGCAGTTCCGATTACAATTATGGGCTCGCTAGGCTCGTACACAGAATTTATCGTAAAGACCTCCAGCTCGCCTGCGTTGTACATGAACCCGACACTAAAGTCGTGATCAGAGGAGTTCCGGCCATAGTTGACAGTTGCGGTGTATACTGCTTTTGTATATTCTGTCAGGTCAAGCTCGTGCCGGTACAGCCCGTTTGTATCTAGTATGATCGGTGTGATCAGCAGCGTCTTGTGCTTTGCAGTGTCAGATATGGTCAGCGTTGCCTCAGACTCTGGGGCTCCGCGTATTGTAACTACTCCGCTCTCACCCACCCGGTAATTCATCTTGTCTGTCCATATCGTAAAGAGTTGCTCGGGCTTGCCGCCGATGCCCACCGAGATTACTTCCGCAAGATCCCCCTGGTTCAAGATCAGCGCGTATGTACCCTTTGAATAGCTTGTCATGGTCGGTATCTCAAAGCTTACGGCTCCTGTGCTGCCAATATCTATGGCATTTGCATAAAGGGCGATCTTTTGCGGACTGATCAGACGTACCTCCATCTCCATGTTTGGTGTGGCCGTGCCCCTGAAGATCAGCTCATCGCCGGGATCATAAGTTTGCCGGCCTGAGCTCACGTCTATTATTGTACCTGGCTCCACATCCCAGCTCTGTCTGTGCGTGACCGCACCGTCTGTCACTATTGCAGAATACCTGCCCACGACAGAGTTTGCATGTATTTGAAACGATTTTGACCACAGGCCACTGGAGCCTATGTCAATCTTTTTGTTTTCTATCGTAAAGCCGTCAGGATGTTCGAGTGTCACGATAATCGAGTCTCTAGGCGTGCCAGACCCGTTCAGATCGATCGTGCTTCCGGCAGTCACGGTTGCCACAACATCGGCAAATGTAAGGCCGGCGGATTCGGGCAGAACCATGTGTGTTTTCTGCTCGCCAAGCCTGAGGCTCTTTTGCAGCGTGCCGCCCATGTTATCAGTCAGCCTGAACTCTACCCTGTCCGCTACCGCATTTTCGGGAATCCTTACAGTGTGTACAAACATGCCAGAGTCGCCCGTGTCAATCGTGGCAAGGTTCAGGGAGCCTAAAAGCAGTGTAAGCGTTTTTTGTGTTCCAAACCCCTCTCCGGCTATGCGAATCTGGGATCCAATGTTCGGACTTGAGGGAATTATCCTAAACGTAGAGCCGTCAAGTATGCCGAGATCGAGATCAGGCTCCTCGGTTGTGTCGCCTTCCATTGGGTCAAAGGGCAGGACGGGGGATTCGGGCTCGCCGGGAATGGTTACGTTCCGTGCAATCTCCGAGTCAGAGGCATCCAGTGCCTGCCAGTTTATTCTCCCGGCCGGCGATGCGGTTACCATGCCGAACTTGGCAGACTCGCCGCTCACAATTGGCACAGATGTGCTGAATTTCAGCAGGTTAGGCGGGTCTCGCACGCCGGTCCATCCCCCGCTTGTCTTGAACGACTCAAACGAGTTTCCCTCGGCAAGCCAGATCCAGACCGAGTGTATGTCGCTGGCACCGGAATTTTGTATTGTGATTATGGTGGTCTGCTCGAGTGCAACGCTTGTCGCAGTAACTCCCGGACCCTGCGCATACGCGGCGGTCATGCC
>JAHRAL010000070.1 GCA_020027325.1 Cenarchaeum sp.
TTTAAACAATTTAACAAATATTGAGATTATATCTTACACATGATAATAGCAACTCATGCCTGCTAGTTATGATCAAGATACCCGACCATGAGCCTGGCACCACAAGAACTAGAGAACAGCGCGAGCAGACACGCCACTGATGCGATAAAGTACGACTCGCAAGGCGCGCGCGGAATGGCCGTTACATCATACCAAAAGGCAGTAGATGTGCTCTTGAAGATAATGCATCTGTACCCCAATTGCAAGCTGAGCCCACTCTACAAGGAACGGATATCAAAATACCAGAACAGGGTAACGCAGCTACAAAACTCCCGTGCAGTAGAGCCCGCAGTCGATCCCAACGCGACGGCCGAAGAGCAAAAAAAGGCACTCGGCAAGCAGGAGGCATCAAACACGTTTGACGAGCTTATCATGCGCGAAAAGCCCAATGTAAAGTGGGAGGAAGTCATCGGGCTCAAGGACGCAAAGGACGCACTGCGCGAGTCAATCGTATACCCTACAAGACGTCCCGACCTCTTTCCCCTCGGCTGGCCGCGTGGAATACTCTTGTTCGGGCCGCCCGGATGCGGCAAGACCATACTGGCCGCTGCCACTGCAAGCGAGCTTGACGGGTACTTTATCAGCGTGGATGCATCCTCGATAATGAGCAAGTGGCTGGGCGAGGCAGAAAAGAACGTCTCACAGCTCTTTACAATGGCGCGCGGCCTCACAGAGCGCGAGGGCAAGCCGGTGATACTCTTCATAGACGAGATTGACTCGCTTTTGGGCTCGCGCAACAGCGAGATTGGAGGCGAGGTCAGGACAAAGAACCAGTTCCTAACAGAGATGGACGGAATCGGCGGCAAGGGCAAGAACATAAAGATGTACGTTATCGGGGCCACAAACAAGCCGTGGAGCCTAGATGATGCATTTTTGAGAAGGTTTCAAAAGCGAATCAACATACCGCTACCATCAGTCGAGGATCGCGGCAAGCTCTTTGAGCTGTATACGGCGCCCCTCAAAAAGAACCCGCGGGTTAGCAATCCAATGCTTGCAAAACTCTATGAAACGTACAGTGCAAGCGACATAAAGGATGCGTGTCAGGCAGTCCAGCTCAAGGTGGTCCACGAGATGTTTAGCTCCAAGGAATACCACGAGCCCGGCTCAGGCGAGGACATGCCGAATCCAAAAGAGATCACAATGGCCGACTTTCGCGAGGTCATGGCGCAGCGCAAGCCAAGCGTGTCCGTCGAGATGGTCCGCGCATACGAAAAGTGGGCAGAACAACACGGTGCGCTCTAGGTTCAGGCCGCCACAGGCGTACAAACGCGCCATGCATGGAATGCATCAAAGTTGATCTATAATCGAGGAATTTGCCAAATTTCGTGCTTTAAATTCAACTCTATAGCCAATTACGGTTAATCTCTAATACGTAAAAGCGCCAATATATCCCCAATACCGAGTATACCACATGCGCATTGCCATCATAGCCATAGTCGCCGCCGCAATAGCCATAGCAGGCGTCTCATTGTTTCTGTATGGCGGTCCGTTCGGGCATAGTGGATCGATCCATGTCCAGGGCGATACCATCTATTATAATGGCGGCATTGATGAGCCAAGTTATCAAAAGTTTAGCCAGATAATGGAGGAGAATCCGTCAGTCTCCAAGATGGTGATAAACTCTGGAGGCGGCGATACCCAGTCTGGCATAAAGATTGGCACGCTGGTGTATGAGCGCGGCATGGACGTAAAAGTCGAGGAGATCTGCTTTTCATCATGTGCCAACTATGTCTTTGTCAGCGGGTCCGAGAAGATCATTGGCAAGAACAGCTTTGTAGGATGGCACGGTTCTGAATCCCAGACCGAGGTACTAGCCGAGCTAGACGGCGTATCTAATGAGGAATACCTAAAGTCCGAGCTCCGGGATGCGCTCTCAGAGGCATCACCCTTTTGGAGCGAGGCAGATGTAGAAAGGGAGTACCAGAGGGTGCTGTCGGGCCTGCCTGCTGAGGCGGCGTTTTTTGATCTAATCGGCCTAGACAAACAGGTGACACTAAACGGACTAGAGCACATCATAGAGATGGGCTGTGTCGGGTGGACGCACACCATTGAGGATATGCAGAGCTATAATATTCAAAATGTCAGTTATGAGGGGGAGGGGACGTATCCGGACCCGCAGATCCTCGAACAGTATGGCATCTGCCGGATTTGAGAATCCAGATGTTCTAGATCTCGATACTTGATCCGGCATCTTGAATATAGTTTTATAAGCTAGTGGTACGTTTTGTATGGCATGACGTTGCTAGACTTTCTAGGATTCCTATCAAAGGAGGAGATGATAGACATTGGCAACTTGAAGACAGATAGCGATTACGGGTTTGAGAACAGACTCAAGATTCAAAAATACGTGTACCTTGCTATGGAATGTTACGATTTGGATTTAAACTATCCTTATAGTGTACACTTGTTCGGACCGTACTCACGGAAACTGTCAAAAGATTACTATGATCTAAATACAAACAATGTGGCCATAGTGACAAATCTGCCCGCATTTAAAAAAGACGAATTTCTTTTAGCTCTAAAAGGCAAGAGTTCAGGATGGTTAGAGGTTGCAGGAATGATCATATTTGAGACGAATAGGCACAAATCAATGCCGGAACTCGAATACATATACTGGGTAAAACCTAGTTATTCCCCAGAATTCATTGACAGTGTTTATGTCGATATGTGCAATCTCAATATTGTGTAAAGCATGGAAGTATGTTCAATTTTTGAGTACGAGTGTTGCTCTCTATACAATTGTTGACATAAGTTTGGACTATGGCAGATTGCATTACACTGTCATCTGTATAAAAATGTGCAGTAGTATTATCCGCTATAGGATGCGCTAGAATTAACGCGTCCATATTTGTAATTTTGTTGTCATGAGCATATAGATCAGAGGCAATTTTGAATACTCTTGGTGTGGGTGGTGGAAATCTGTCTTGTGCAAATTCCAATTTAGCAGGGAGATTTATTAACATATTAGTATATTCTGAAACTTCATCAATATCTGATTTTCTCTCTAAAATCTTTACAAGAGACTCCCCCAACACAACCTGCGGAATCTTGAAAATGTGCGTGGCTAGCATCTTGTTCATTGTACTTTTGTCATCATGGGGTAATTCCTCATAGCCAAGTATTGGCAACAGCACGCTCGTGTCCAGATATGCCAAAGTCTTGGGAGGCATGCATTGACAAGGCGTCTAGTGCCTAATATATCTCACAATGTGTCGTGTGGTTCGATCTTGTCAAGATCCATTTCATATCTGCTGCGAGTCCAATCACAGAGACATTATGCCCGGTATCAAAGCCGGCAGACACCAGTATTGGATTCTTGATCGCACGATCTGCGGCAAGTATGGCAAATATCGCGATCAATCCAACAAAATTTAAATCCACACCCAAGCGGCGTGGATGAGGGTTAAAGATACCTACAAAGAGATCGCAGCATGCAGGCAAGTTCGGGGCACTAGTGCTCAGCGACGGGAGTATCTTCAAAGGCGAGGGTTTTGGGTATGACGGAACTGCATACGGCGAGCTGGTCTTTAACACCGGGATGGTCGGATATACGGAGACGCTGACGGACCCCTCGTACAGCGGCCAGATTGTGACAATGACGTACCCGCTTGTCGGCAACTATGGGGTTCCAGATACGAGCGCCGCAGACGACGACGGGATACTTGCCAATGTCGAGTCCTCGCGAATCCAGATCAGGGGGCTTGTGGTGCATGAGCTCTCGCATGTGGCATCACACCACAGGCTCAAGTACACGCTAGACGAGTGGCTCTATAACGAAAAAGTACAGGGTATTGCGCACGTCGACACGCGTGCGCTGACAAAAAAGCTCAGGGACACGGGAGTCATCATGGCGGCAATCACGGTGTCTGAAAACGAGATTGACACGGATGCAGTCGTTGACAGCCTGCATAACCACAACTATTCGACAGAGAGGTTTATGGACACGGTATCGACCAAGGAGCCGGTCTCGTACGGGGATGGCGCACCAATAGTCGTGATTGACACCGGGGTAAAAAACGCAATACTGCGCAACATCCGCCGAATCGGCAGGCGCGCACTAGTCATGCCGTGGGACACGACACCCGAAGAAATTATGAAGCAAAACCCGTCGGGCGTGGTAATCAGCAACGGCCCAGGAGATCCCGCACACTGCAAGCAGACAGTAGAGACTGCGCGCGCGCTAATTTCCAACAAGACTCCGATGCTCGGCATATGCCTGGGCGCGCAGATAATCGCGCTTGCCGGAGGGGCCACTACATACAAGATGAAGTACGGGCACCGCGGACAGAACAAGCCGTGCCGCGATGTAAAGACTGGCAACGTGTATGTTACAAGCCAGAACCACGGCTATTGCATCAATCCCGAGTCCATTGCGGATTCAGAATTTGACCTTTGGTTTACAAATACGGACGACAAGACAGTCGAGGGAATACGCCACAGTGATGGATGCTGCATTGCAGTCCAGTTCCATCCAGAGGCATCACCGGGACCCTATGACTGTGGCTTTGTCTTTGAGCAACTAGAGCGCCTTGTGGGGGAGGCAGGTACTGGTTAGGCGCGAGTCGCTACAAAAGATAATGGTTCTTGGAAGCGGGGCCATCAAGATCGGAGAAGCCGGCGAGAGCCGCAAAACGGCCGCCAATTCGACTACTCCGGCAGCCAGTGCCTAAAGGCCATCAGCGAAGAGGGAATCAAGAGCGTCCTGATAAACCCGAATGTGGCGACTATACAGACGGACACGAGGTTTGCAGACCGAGTGTACCTGTTGCCGGTGAACACGAAATATGTCACATCGGTCATCGAAGACGAGCGGCCAGACGCGCTAATGCTCGCATACGGCGGCCAGACGTCGCTAAACTGCGGCGTGAGCCTAGAAGAGTCCGGCGTCCTCTCAAAGTATTCAGTAAAGGTCCTGGGCACGCAGGTGGAGGGGATACGCCGCACAGAGGACCGCCAGCTCTTCAAGGACGCAATGCAAGAGTGCGGAGTGTCAATGCTCAACAGCCAGACGGTGACGAGCTTTGAGGATGCAAAAAAGGCAGTAGCTGATCTCGGGTACCCCGTCATCATACGCGTTGCATACACGCTTGGCGGCAAGGGCGGCGGGATTGCGCGCAACGAGATAGAGCTCCACGATATAGTCACCCGCGGCCTCAATGCAAGCCTGGTCGGCCAGATCCTCATTGAAGAGTATGTAGGGAGCTGGAAGCAGATAGAGTACGAGGTAATGCGCGATACTGAAAAGAACAGCGTCATTGTCTGCAACATGGAAAACGTCCTCTCAATGCGCGCCCACACTGGCGACAACATTGTGGTTGCACCCTCGCAGACAATCGATAATGCCGAATACCACATGCTCCGCTCGACTGCGCTGCGCGCCACGGCGCATGTCGGGATAATCGGCGAATGCAACATCCAGTTTGCACTCGATCCGGACTCGGACAGGTATGCGGCCATCGAGGTAAACCCGCGCCTCTCGCGCTCATCAGCGCTTGCAAGCAAGGCCACGGGGTACCCGCTTGCATACATGTCAGCCAAGATCGGCCTCGGCTACTCGCTGCCCGAGCTCGTAAACCACATTACAAAGACGACTACTGCGTGCTTTGAGCCCTCGCTTGACTATATAGTGTGCAAGCACCCGAGGTGGGACTTTGCAAAATTCGAGCTCGTAGACAGAAAGCTTGGCTCGACGATGAAGTCAGTCGGTGAGGTGATGGGCGTGGGCAGGACCTTTGAGGAATCGCTCCAAAAGGCAATACGCATGCTTGATGCGGGCCGGGACGGCCTTGTCCTGAATTCTCGCGACGAGCAGACAGGTGATGAGGAGGCCGTCGAGTACGCGCTCTCGCATCCGGATGACAACATCCTGTACTGGGTGGCCCGTGCAATAAAGATGGGAATGACTACTGCCAAGATACGCAGGCTGTCATATATCGACGAGTGGTTTGTTGAAAAGATCCGCAATATCGTAGAAGTCGAGCGCCAGCTCTGCGCAAAGATGGTCGATGAGCCGCTGATGAGGCGCGCAAAGGAGGCAGGATTTGCAGACATGCAGATTGCACGCTCGCAAAAGACCACGCAGGACGAGGTGCGGCGTGCGCGCCAGGGGTACGGGATAAGGCCGCATGTTCGGCAGATCGACACGCTGGCAGCCGAGTGGCCCGCGCAGACAAACTATCTCTACATGACATACGGCGGCGACTATGACGACATAAAGCCGTCAAGGGAGGCCAAGCCGACGCTCATACTGGGGGCAGGGCCCTACAGGATCGGCAGCAGCGTAGAGTTTGACTGGGGGACCGTAAACATGGTATGGGGCCTAGAGAGCTGCGGCCAAAAGGATATTGCGCTTGTAAACTGCAACCCAGAGACCGTCTCAACGGACTATGACATCTGCTCGCGCCTCTACTTTGAAGAGCTGACACTAGAGCGCATACTCGACATTGCAGAGTTTGAGGGCTCGGGCGGGGTCGTGACGTGCGTCGGCGGCCAGACTGCAAACAACCTCACGCCAAGCCTTGCAGACGCAGGCATCAAGATACTCGGGACCGCCGCAGTCGACATTGACAGGGCCGAGAACCGCTCAAAGTTTAGCAGCGTTTTGGATACGCTCCACATAAAGCAGCCAGAGTGGCAGAAATTCTCGGACATGGATGATGCGCGATCTTTTGCGCAAAAAGTCTCATATCCGGTTATCGTCAGGCCGTCGTACGTCCTGAGCGGCGCGGCAATGAAGGTCGTCTGGTCGCAGCGCGAGCTGAGCGGGTACATCCGCAATGCCACGACTCTCTCACCCGATCACCCGGTCGTCATCTCAAAGTTCATGCTAAACTCGCTCGAAGTCGACGTAGACGGCGTGTGCGACGGCAAGAATATCTTTATCGGCGCAATCGTCGAGCATATAGACAGCGCAGGCGTGCACTCGGGGGACGCAATGATGTGCATCCCGCCCTGGCGCCTGAGCAGCAAGGTCATAGAGACCATAACGGGATACACGCACAGCATCATATCAGAGTTCAACGTGCGCGGGCCGTTCAACCTCCAGTTTCTCATACACGACGACGAGGCGTACGTCATAGAGCTCAACATACGCGCATCACGGTCCATGCCCTTTGTCTCAAAGCTGGTGAGGGTAAACCTCATAGAGATGGCGGCAAGCGCAATCATGGGAAAGGGCATACCTGCAACGAGAACCGCCCAGGTTCCAAAAAACATTCACGGCATAAAGGTGCCCCAGTTCTCGTTCATGCAGCTCGACGGGGCCGACATCAGGCTTGGAGTCGAGATGCAGTCCACGGGGGAGGCAGCATGCTTTGGTACGAGCTTTTATGACGCGCTTGCAAAGGCGTTTGCATCAGTGGGTTACAACCTGCCGACATCCGGCGTAGCACTAGTCACCATAGGCGGTGAAAAGAACCGCGAGCGCCTCTTGCGCACAGTCGTACACCTAAAGGGGCTGGGCTTTGAGATCATGGCCACAGAGCACACCGCAGAGTTTCTCCGGGAGCGGAGCGTCGATGTCAGCATCGTCCACAAGATCAGCGAGCCGGGCAGGAAGCCAAACATTGCAGACATGCTCCATGAGCGCAAGATCAACTTTATCATCAACGTTCCGAGCACGTCGACCCTCGAAAAGTACGCCGGGATGCTCGATGACGAGTACCAGATACGCCGCAAGTCCCTCGAGCTTGGGGTGCCCGTGCTCACAACGCCCGAGTTTGCCGAGTCTTTTGTAAAGACGCTCGAGTGGCTCCAGACAAACGAGACGACGCGCCGGCCCCTAGATCCGTACCTAGATGACGCAGTCTAGCATCGACGCATCACCGATGATCACCCCGTCGAGTGTGACTATCTTGGCAGAGATTACAGCATCGCGCGCCCTGCCAAGTATCGGGGATGTGCCCCTGCGGGAGGCCCTGCCAGAGCCCGGTGCCACATACCAGTTGTATGACGGCATTACGGTGAGTTCGAGCTCTCC
>JAHRAL010000097.1 GCA_020027325.1 Cenarchaeum sp.
TGGGCGTGGATTGCATACTCTGGGCTCTGGGAGGATCCGCTCAGGGCAAGCCTTGATGCATACATTGCGCGCTCGCAGGAACCGGTCAGCGGAACCGTGCGTATACGCATGCACATGGGCTCGCTCAGGGTGGTCGGGCGCCAGTCCACGCGTTCGCTGTACAATGTGTCCGAGGCCACATACGGCCAGGACTCGACGTTTGATCAGAGACGCGCCGGCGGCTTTATCGAGCTGTGGGGTCTCCAGTCCACAGAAGCGGTTAAATTACAAAAGAAAAGGGGCGGCAGACTATGAAGTGCCCAGAATGCGATGCGGACATTGCCATCCAGGACGATGCAATGTCTGGCGAGATCGTGTCTTGTGCCGAGTGCGGTGCGGACTATGAGCTTGCAAAGAACGGCTCTGACGTCGAGTTGAAAAAGGCAGAGACCGTCGGCGAAGACTGGGGAGAGTAATGGTCGATATATCCATCGCATACGACAGACTCCGACTAGAAGAAAAAATGCTCTCAAAA
The DNA here is from genome assembly GCA_020027325.1 of Cenarchaeum sp. GTDB lineage: Archaea > Thermoproteota > Nitrososphaeria > Nitrososphaerales > Nitrosopumilaceae > JAHRAL01. Next base: position 515 of record JAHRAL010000097.1, read on the forward strand.
AAGGTGGCAGAGCTTGGCCACACCGCCTCGATGATTGATGCAAAGGCCATCCGCACCGGCACGTCGAGCACCAAAGAGTCCCTTGGAATAGGCGACGTCATGCTCGAGAGGTGTGTAAGCTATTACCGCGGAATGTTTCTGACTGCGATTGCAGAGTTTGCCGGTGCGTCCGTGATAAACAGCCTCAAGGTCGCTGCCAACTGTGGCAACAAGCTGTTCATGACGCTGCTCCTAAAAAAGGCCGGCGTCCCGACGCCTGAGACATACTTTTCACTCTCGGCACAGAGTGCGCGCGAGCGCATTAGCGAGGCTGGCCGGCCGCTGGTCATCAAGCCGCTGGTCGGCAGCTGGGGACGCGGGGTAATGCGGATCAACGACGCAGATGCAATCGATGCGGTCATAGAGGCCCGCGAGATCACCGATTCGGGTTATGACAGGACGTATTATTTCCAAGAGCTAGTCGACAGGCCCCCCCGGGACATTCGGGTAATCACGGTCGGGGACCAGGCGGTGGGTGCTATGTACCGCAGCTCGGACGGGTTTAGGACAAACGTGGCAGCTGGTGCTACGCCGGAGGCATGCGAGATCACCGGCGAGATGCGCGAGCTTGCAGCGCGTGCCTCGGGTGCGGTAGGCGGCGGGATACTCGGAGTAGATATGATGGAGGACCGTGAGCGCGGCCTCGTCGTCCACGAGGTCAACAATACCGTCGAGTTTCGGGGGCTTGCCAGCACCGGACAGGCAGACATTCCCCAGAGCATGGTAGAGTTTGCACTCAGGTCCGCCAAAAGATGACGTGCGCACTGACCATATTCACAAACGACATAAATTAAGATCCACGCCCGAATCTGCACGCCAAAAGTCATTCTCAGGCGCGATTTACATCCAGACCTTGATCCATACCACGTCCCATGTTACTATCGATTCTTGTTTGAGCTCACCATGAAGTATGCTCATGCGGTTCTGATAACTAATATGGAGGCATATACTCAACAGTATACATGGGACTAGACGATCAGGACGATTCCGAAGAGGTCTTGGGCCTGTACAAGTGTAAGGAAAGTCCGCTACATTACATCATAGAGCCCAGATGTACTGTCGAGGTAACGGACAAGGATAAAGAGACGACCATAGAAGAATTCGACCCAATATTGTAAGTGTTGGCCAAAAATAACAGGATCGAGATGACCGTTGGCAGATCCTATAACAACGTGCACAGGTCTTTGAGCTAAAATCGCATCCTACACATGGATCATGCCGTGTACTCATCTAGATCTTTCGGCTTGTAAAGCTGGCATATACAAGATCGAGGCTAGAACAAATCTGTGGAATTATTTTATAGTCTGACGCGTTGATTTTGATCCGGTCGACCACAAACCATGTGAGAATGCGCCATAATCGCCAAAGATTGGTTCGGTGTTACAGGCAGGACCAAACGTATACGTTGGCCCAGTCGTGAAGTTTAATACATACCATAAACGGGGATTGCGGCATGAAAGTCGGCGTCGTAGGGGCATCAGGCTATGTCGGGGGCGAGCTGCTGCGCCTCCTTGCAAGCCACCCGAGTGCAGAGATTGCAATGGTGACATCGCGCTCAAAGCCGGGCGAATATGTCCACAGGGTCCACCCAAGCCTCAAGGGGTTTATCAACGAGACAAAGTTCAGCGAGCTTGACCATGACCGCATGGCAGACGCATGCGACGTGGTCTTTACCGCAGTCCCCCACGGCTCGGCCGTCGACATTGTAAAAGAGCTCTATGACCGCGATCTCAAGGTAATCGATCTCAGCGCGGACTATCGCCTCCACAATCCCGAGGACTATGACACGTGGTACGGGTGGTCGCATACAAGGCCGGACTATCTGCCAAAGTCAGTCTATGGCGTGCCCGAGCTGCACCGCGAAAAGATACGCGATGCAAAGCTTGTATCGTGCCCCGGATGCATGGCAGTCACGTCGATACTTGCGCTCCTGCCGCTCGTCGAGGAATCCCTCATTGATCTGAAGCACATCATCGTGGACTCAAAGATCGGCTCCTCGGGTGCCGGGGCCGGCGGCGTTGCAGGGACGCAGCACGCAATGAGGGCCGGCGTCATCCGCCCGTACAAGCCGGCAGGCCACCGCCACACAGGCGAGATAGACCAAGAGATCTCCGAGGCCGCAGGCACAAAGATCAGCGTCTCAATGAGCCCGCACGCAGTCGACGTCGTGCGCGGGATACTCTGCACGAGCCACACGTTCCTGAAAAAAGAGGTCACAGAAAAGGACCTGTGGAAGATCTACCGCAACCGGTACGGCGCAGAAAGGTTTGTCAGGCTCATACGCGACAAGCAGGGCCTCTACAAGTTTCCGGATCCAAAGTTCGTCGTGGGCTCAAACTTTTGCGATGTCGGCTTTGAGCTGGACCCCAAGAACAACAGGCTTATTGCGCTGTCTGCATCAGACAACCTAATGAAGGGGGCAGCGGGTTCTGCGATCCAGAACATGAACGTCATGTTTGGACGAGAGGAGACAGAGGGGCTGTATTATACACCACTCACGCCGGTGTGAGGCATGGCATGATTACCATAAAGATAGGCGGGAGCGTGGTCGATGATCTTGACGAGTCTGCAATACCAGACATAAAGCGCGCAGCCGAGTCGCACGGGGGGCTCGTCATAGTGCACGGCGGGGCCAAGGACGTGACAAAGACGTCTACGAGTCTAGGACACGAGCCGCGGTTCATAACATCTCCGAGCGGGGTAAAGAGCAGGTATACGGATCTAGAGACGGCCAGGATATTCACAATGGTCATGGCAGGCAAGGTCAACAAGGCCATCGTGCGCGCACTCCAAGAGGGAGGCATCAACGCAGTCGGGCTCTCGGGCATTGACGGCGGACTGCTTTGCGCCGACCGCAAGAAAAAGCTCCTCATCATCAATGAAAAAAAGCGCAAACAGGCAATCGAGGGCGGGTACACTGGCAAGATAACCAGGGTAAACACGGATCTGATAAACGCGCTCTTGGAGCGCAACATGACCCCCGTAATCGCACCAGTCGCACTCGGTGCCGAGTACGAGTATCTCAACGTCGACGGGGACAGGGCCGCGTCCAGCGTGGCAGCTGCCATGGGTGCTGACAAGATACTCTTTGTCACAAACGTGGACGGCATAATGATGGACGACGAGCTCGTGCGCCGGCTCAGCCTCGAGGAGGCAAGAGAGATGCGCCCAAAGATCGGGCCAGGCATGGAAAAGAAGGTGATTGCATCGATTGAGGCGCTCGAAGGCGGGGTCGGCGAGGCACTTATTGCCAGCGGCAGGCGCAAGGACCCCGTGAGCGCAGCAGTTGCACACGACGGGTGTACGGTGATCAGCAGATGAGCGAGGATGCCATGATGGGCAACCTGTACCAGAGGTTTCCAGTAACGGTGGAACGAGGGGAGGGCGCCCGGGTGTGGGACACGGAGGGCAAAGAGTACCTTGACTTTATGGGCGGGTACGGGGTGGCACTAGTCGGCCACCACAACGAGCGCGTCATATCGGCAATAAAGAGCCAGGCAGACAAGATCATTACCGTGCACAGCTCGCTGTACAACAAGACGCGCCTAGAGTTCCTAGAGAGGATCATAGCGCTTGCCCCAAAGAAACTCGAACAGGTCCACATGAACAACAGCGGGGCCGAGTCAGTCGAGGCGGCCATAAAGTTTGCACGCAAGTTCACAGGCAAGCCCGGGATAGTGGCGATGCGCGGATCATACCACGGAAAGTCAATGGGCTCGCTGTCGCTCACGTTTGCGCCAAAATACCGCAAGCCGTTTGAACCACTCCTAGAGGGGGTATCGTTTGCAAAGTTTGGCGAGATTGACACGGTCCGCGATGCGATAACTGAGGATACCGGGATGGTGATACTCGAGCCGGTCCAGGGCGAGAGCGGGATACACGTGGCGCCGGACGGCTTTTTGCAGGATGTCCGCAAGGTATGCGATGAGAGCGGCGCGGTTTTGGTATTTGACGAGATACAGGCGGGGCTTGGGCGCACCGGCAAGATGTGGGCCTGTGACCACTGGGGCACGGCACCGGACATTTTGTGCCTTGCAAAGGGCATTGCAGGCGGGGTTCCGATGGGAGTCACGCTTGCAAGAAGCGACATTGTGTCTAGCATCTCAAAGGGCGAGCACTCTTCAACGTTTGGCGGCAACCCGCTGTCGTGTGCCGCAGGATGTGCAACGCTGGATGCGCTGACAAAAGACGGGCTGGTTGAGAATGCAGCGCGTGTCGGCGCGGAGCTGATGGCAGGGCTCGAAAAGATTGCGCAAAAAAGGAGCAGTGTGCGCGAGGTGCGCGGGCTCGGACTTATGATCGGCATAGAGCTAAAGGTGCCGGTGCGCGACATACTCTACGAGGGGATAAAGCGCGGCGTCCTACTGCTATATTCGGGCCAGAACACGCTCCGCCTGCTTCCCCCCCTGGTGGTAAGCTCGGCCGAGGCAGCAAAGGTTTTAGGTGTGATAGATGAGCTCCTTGATGCAGAGGAGAAGCGACGTGCCGATACGAAATGAAAAGGACCGCAAGATAATTGAGCTGCTAAAGGATGACTCACGCAAGTCATACATTGAGATCGGGCGCAAGCTTGGAATCTCCGAGTCGGCGGTGCGCCGCAGAATCAAGGTACTCAGCGACGGCGGCACGATAAAGCGGTTCACAATAGAGATTGGCGATGAGGACGTGACAAAGGCAATCGCATTCATAACGGTAGAGTCCGGCACGGACGTGGCCAAGGTGTCCGCACGCCTGACAAAGCTGGACGGCGTAATGACGGTCCACGAGATTACTGGAAGCTATGACATTGTGGCAATGCTCGGTGCTCCAAACATTCTGAGCATCAACCAGAGCATTGACGAGCTGCGCAAGATACAGGGCGTGATTAACACCAACACGATGATAATACTCCGAAGCGTTTCATAGATGCGGTATCCGGCATTTTGTTGCGAATAAAGGCACAAATCATCACATCCCATACATGGGTCATGGCGCATTTCGTACGATTATCTTTATAACGTAGATTCAGGCAAATACCTGCCATGGACAACGCAAACAGGTATGCGGATACATACAATGCAACGCCTACGGGGCCCGCACACATACGGATACTCGACTCTACGCTTCGCGAAGGCGAGCAGCACCCCCACGTCTCATTCAGCGTAAAGCAGAGGATACAGATTGCGTGGGAGCTGGACCACTTTGGCGTGGACCAGATAGAGATATCCCCGGTAATATCAAGGGACCATGCAGAGGCCACGAAGACCATAATAAAACAGGGGCTTGCAGCCGACATTGTGGCGCACGGCCGCGCATTAAAGGGGGACATTGACACGATACTAGACTGCGGTGCATCGTGGTGCGCAGCATACCTCGGCGTGTCTGACGTCCACATGCGCGACAAGCTCAGGATAAACCGCGAGGAGGCAGTCAGGCGGGCAGTCGAGACCGTCGAATATGCAAAGTCGCACGGGCTCAAGATCAGGTTTACAGTCGAGGACGGGAGCAGGGCGGACCCGGAATTTCTGGCAAGGATATGCAAGGAGCTAAAAAAGGCCAAAGTCGACAGGATCAGCCTCCCCGATACTGCGGGTATAATGCTGCCGCACGGGATGCGTAGGTATGTCAGGGCGGTGCGCGATGTAGTCGGGGACCTCCCGCTAGACGTCCACGTCCACAACGACATCGGGTTTGCGCTGGCAAACGCGTTTGCAGGATGCGAGGCCGGAGCTGACCAGATACACACGACGATAAACGGAATCGGCGAGCGCACCGGCATACCGACGCTAGCAGAAGTCGCCACTGCGATACACTACCTGTACAAGATTCCAAACGAGTTCCACCTGGACATGCTCGGGGACCTCTCTAGGCTGATTGATACGTACACGCAGATAAGCACGCACGAGTCAGCCCCCCTTGTCGGGACTGCCGCATTCAAGCACAAGGCAGGAACGCACCTGGCAGCGGTGCTGCGCAACCCGGCAGCATACGAGCCCATACCCCCGGGCGCCGTGGGAAACTATCGTACAATCGTCTTTGGCGAGCTTGCAGGCAAGACCGGTGCGGCATACCTTGCATCGCTGCTGGGCCTCGATGCCGACAAGGCATCAGCCGAGCGCCTAGCCGAGGGCCTCAAGACCCTGCACATGGGAGACATACTCGACATTCCCCTAGTTGACGGAGCTAAAAGAAAGGTAATTAATCAGACGGGGCGGGATTCGGGCTGACATGGCAAAGTGTGCAGAGTGCGACGCGGTAATCGAGATTCCGGACAACGCCATGGCCGGCGAGATTCTGACGTGCGTGGAATGCGGTTCAAGCTTTGAGCTTGCCAAGGCCGGGGATTCCTTTGAGCTAAAGCCCGCACAGAGTGTGGGCGAGGACTGGGGGCAGTGACTGCTGATCTCACGATCCTTTATGACACAATAAGGTGGGAGGAAAAATCCATTGCAGAGGCTGCAAAAAAATCCAGTGCACAGACGCAGATGCTTGACTCCCGCACGCTTGCACTCGATCTTGACACCAAAGCTGGCGCGTACGGCACCGTCCTCCAGCGGTGCGTGAGCTATTACCGGAACGTGCACTCTACGGCGGCACTCGAGGGGATGGGCGCGCCGGTGATAAACCCGCTCATAACCGGGGTTTCTGCAGGCAACAAGCTCTACACGCACATGCTTCTCAGAAAGGCCAATGTACGCACTCCGAGGGCCACGGTCTCGTTTTCAAAGGACGCCGCACTAGAGTCGATGGACAACGTTGGATACCCGTGCGTCATAAAGCCGACAGTCGGCAGCTGGGGGAGGATGATATCAAAGCTAAACGACGCAGACACCGCATCCGGCATACTAGAGATGCGCGAGGCAATGTATCCCATATACCAGATACACTATGTCGAAGAGTTTGTCAAAAGGCCGCCCCGGGACATCCGGGCTATCGTGGTAGGCGACAGAGTGGTCGCTGCAATCTATCGCGAGTCCGAGTCTTGGAAGACAAACATGGCCACGGGCGGGCACGCCAGGTGCTGCGAGGTCACCGGAGAGATGGAGGAGATGTGTATAAGGGCAAAGGACGCAGTCGGCGGGCAGATCGTGGGCGTGGACCTCATGGAGGACGATGAGCGCGGCCTAGTCGTCCACGAGGTCAACAACACCACAGAGTTCAAAAACACGGTCAGGGTGTGCGAGGTCGACATTGCATCGATGATGGTAGAGCACGCGCTTGGGACCCGGGGGCGATGAACGGCGGGCAGGACATCCACGTGACGGACAGGTATGCAGTAAAGATGCTAGAAAAGTCGCTGCGCCTCTATACGGTCTCTATGTCAGAAAAGCCCATGGCAGAGTTTTTGGCAGACAAGTGCGACGACCTGGGATTCGAGGACATTCGGATTGATGAGGACGTGGGCAATGTCATTGCAATAAAGGGCTCTGGCAGTCCCGTAACAATGCTGTGCGGCCACATGGACACGGTTCCGGGCAGGATCCGCGTAAGGCGCGACGGCGACATACTGTACGGGCGCGGCGCATCGGATGCAAAGGCGCCGCTCATGGCGATGCTCTTTGCTGCCGCATCTGCTACTCGCAACGGCGGGACAGTCGTCTTTGTCGGCGCAGTCGACGAGGAGGGAAACGCAACGGGTGCCAAGAGCCTGGCCAAAAACGGCATACGTGATCAAAACGGCAAAAAGCTCGAGATAGACTATGCGGTCTTTGGCGAGCCGAGCAGCATTGCAAAGATCACCGTCGGATACAAGGGAAGGCTTGCAATAAAGCTGCGAATCGACGTGGGCAACAGCGGGCATGCTGGCGCGCCGTGGCTGGCAAAGAATGCAATAATGGAGGCAACAGAGTTTGTCAGGGAATTAAAGTCCGACCTAGAGTCGGCAAATGGCGGCAAGAAAAAGATCAACATGCTCACAGTAACGGTCACAGAGATGCACGGCGGGTCAAGCCACAACATGATGCCCCAGGAGTGCGAGGCGATAATGGACATACGTATCCCGCCGGATCTCGGGTGCAAGTCAGTGGAGGAAAAGATTGCAGTCCGCGTAAAAAAGATCGAGGCAGAGCACGGCGTCGAGGCGTTTTACTCTATACTTGACGAGACCGAGCCCTTTGAGGCGCCGGCAGACTCTGTCCTCGTCCGCGTCCTAAAGATTGCAACCATTGGTGCCGGAGAAAAGAGCCCGATGCCCGTCCTAAAGACCGGCACGGGCGACATGAACGTGGTCGGAAACGTCCTGGGCGTCCCCGTGGTGACGTGGGGGCCGGGCGACCCGCACATGGCGCATATGACAAACGAGCACGTATCAATCTCTGAATACCTAAAGGCAATAAAGATCCTAAAGGCAGGACTTGTCAAGCTAAAGGCGTTCCACGACAAGGGGCAGAGATGACGCTCTACTTTGTCGGCATCGGGATTGCCGGCACGTCCGGCATTACAGACGAGGCGCGCAGCGCGATTGCATCATCGCGCACAGTGTATGCAGAGCGGTTTACCAGTCCTGTGGCAGACGCAGAGATCGACGAGCTGCGAGATATTGCAACACGGGGCGGGGCCGCATTCAAGGTCGCACCGCGGTGGATGGTAGAGGACGGCGGCGAGATACTCCGCGAGGCCGCAAGGGGGGATGTCTCACTAGTCTGCTTTGGGGATCCGTACGTGGCGACCACGCACATTGAGCTGCGCACCCGCGCCGTTGCACAAAAGACCAAGACGCGCAGCGTTCACGGCGCATCTTCGCTTACCAGCATGGTCGGCGAGTGCGGCCTCCACCAGTACAAGGTGGGCAGGACCACGACCGTGACCGGCGAGGAGGCAAGCACCCCGTACAATGTGCTCGATGAAAACATCCAGCGCGGGTGCCACACGGTGCTTCTCCTAGAGTACAACCAGGATGCCGGGGAGTTTCTGGCACCGGCAGATGCGCTCAGATCACTTTTGGATATAGAGGCAGAGGCGCGGCACGGGGCCGCGACGCCGGAGACGTTTGTAATGGTCGCCTCAAGGATAGGCCGCAATGACCAGTCAATCACGGCAGGCAGGATTTCGGGCGTGCTGGACCAGGACTTTGGGGAGCCGCCGCACAGCATCGTCGTGCCAGGAACGCTTCATTTTACCGAGACTGATGCAATCAATGCGCTTGCAAGGTGTGTTGATGAGCCGCAGCCAAACTCGCAGAGCTCCAAGGTCGTCTCGCACAAGATGATTGCAAAGTATGTCCCGATGGTCAGAGACGCAATAGCTGACGAGCGCATCCATGCCGGCGGGGACAGGGGTGCAATCCGCGTCCTGGACAATGCGCAAAACTATGTCGCCGACGCCCAAGAGTTTCTGAGAACCGGCAGGGACGAGCTTGCAATACTGAGCATCGGGTATGCCGACGGGCTAGTCGATGCGCTGCGCATATCGGCAGACAGGCCGTATCAGAGGGTGGAGCGAGCTAATAAAGAAGGGCAGGAGGGCGCCTGAGTTATGGACACAAGATCTCTTTGCAAGGTGTATGTGGGCTCGATTACAGGCGTCCCTTCAGGGGTGGAGGCCGGCACGCTAGATGCGCTGGTGCGCGACGGGCTGGTGGCCGAGTCGCGCTCTGCTCTGAGCGAGTCAGGCCGCGCCAAGATCAGCGTGACCCTTTCTGGGGGCGTCTTTGACATCATACATCCGGGCCACGTGCACACACTCGAGGAGGCAAGCGGCCTGGGCGATGTCCTGGTGGTGGTGGTCGCCACGGACGCAACGGCCGTAAAGATGAAAAAGCGCAAGCCGCTCCACACCCAGGAGCAGCGCCAAAAGCTGGTCAGATCACTTGTAATGGTCGACGCATGCGTTGTCGGCGACGAGGAGGACATGTTTAACACTGTAAAGCGGATATCACCTGACACTATCGTCCTTGGTTACGACCAGGTCCACCAAAAGAGCTATGTCCAAGAGGGGTGCAAGCGCGTGGCAATCGATGCCAGGGTGGTGAGGCTTGATTCCACAGACCCCGAGATGTCAAGCGGGACGATTGAAAAGGTGTACGGCGACACCATACACGG
>JAHRAL010000010.1 GCA_020027325.1 Cenarchaeum sp.
GAGCATATACGAGACGCCCAGGGACGCATTCACCAACAGGAAGGCCTCCAAAGCGATCAGGAAATCCACGCCTAAATGGTACGAGATGGATCTGGAATAAACTGTAACAACATTTTCATATACTACAGCAGGATACTCGTCACCAGAACTGTTACATATTGTCGCGCCCATGATTTTCTTTCAGTTTTATGGAACTTTTTATGGGACCATGCCTACCGGACTACTGGGCATTGCCGTAGTACTGTTTGGCCTGTTCAGGATAAGGACGAGGACGGCCTACAAGATACTTGTAACAGTGTCCGGTATCTGGTATGTGATATTTGTCGTAATGGTATCATTCATTAACGCCACTTGATAAAACGCATACACACTGAATCCGTGCAGCAAAGCACATCCACCAAACCGGACAGTTGGCCATGTCCCGGGACAGGCACCCCATACATCCCCGACGCAGGCAAGTTTTTAATCCTCGGCATCCAATGACATGCGAACCCGTGGTAGTGAAGTTCGACTTCGATGTACAGCGAGGCGCCCCGGCGTCTATGGTACCCGGGCACCGTGCACTTCGCGTGCTTATTTCCGTGCCTGTGTGAGACCACGGGTTCATCAACATTCTAGTCAGTACCCGGGCGTGCGACGTCCGACTTTGCTCGCCACTGTCGGCTCTGACAGCTGTTCAGGCAACAATGCATGTCATTTGGCTGCCGAATCTGGCTGTTGCTCCGGCCGATTCCGTGGCTCGACGTCATCCGTTATTACACAATCTGTACTCACATGAACACATTCCCCAGATCTGCTTCCACCAACCCCCAAGCCGGGCGCATGTGCCCCACCTGCCATTTCTGACAATGACATTTATGTCGGCGCGGCGTATCTTGCGCATTGAGCACAGCACCACCGGTCATTGCAGCGCACACTCTGGGACATGCAGGTGAGCACATGCAATGAATGCAAAACTGCTTGTTGGAGTCGCAGTAATCGGGCTTGTTGCAGCCCTGGCCGGCGTCTCGTTCCTCTCCCCACAGCCGGATGCGGACATGGCCGGGGACGCACCAGTCGAGTCCGTCAACATTGATCTCGAGATCGACTCGTTATCGACTCTTGCAGTCACCGAGCGCAACGCAACCTTTGAGATAGGATTCACTGCGACGAACCCGAATCCCGGAACCGTCCTGCTCCAGTACGTAAAGTATACTGTCCGCACCGACGACCAACGAATCCACGTCGGCCTGATAGGCGAGAGGCCCGAGGGCTTTGTTGCAAGCTCAAACTTTATCACCATACTGCCGGACTCTGCTGTAAAGCTCGACGACAAGTTCTCAATCCGCAACACCGGATCGAATCCGGAACTCTGGGAGGCCATCGCCTCTGGCACCGTCGTGTGGTCAGTCAGTGCCGAGGCATCGTACAACCACAGCTCGTTTGTAGCCGGCGGCGAGCACTTGGAGACATTCGAGTTTGATGCGGTCCCGGCAACCCGGGGCTAGGCATCCGGTCAGGCACGGCAGGAGATGCAAAATATGTCATATAATACACATTGTATGATACTTTGTCTGTTTTACAATAAAATTAGACAAATTATATAAACCGATTTACAATTGGGACAAGCAATGGCAGAAGCAGGAATGGCCGCATTTGGATCAGCAATCGGTGTTGCAATCGCATTTGCAGTAGTCGCATTCGCACTACGCGGCAAGGGCCACCACGAATCATTCGAGTAGATAATTCCCAGACGGGTACTGTCTTTCGAGACCACATAGGCTTGGTATCGTCTTGATACCATTTTGTTTTTTGGCGGCTACTTTTCCTTGCCCATCCCGACAAGGTCTGAGATCTTTATCGGCTTGCTTACCCGCTCCTTTGTATAGCACCGCTCATAGTACTGGCACGACGCGCACTCACCCGACGGCTCTAGTATCGGGGTCCGGCCCCCCTCTGCGAGCAGGTCTCCGAGGACGCGTACCCTCCGCACCGTCTCTTCAAACATTTTCTTGTCGCGTGTCAGCGAAAAGGACGACTCGTTTGCATCCCCGGTGACATATACGATCACCCCGTCCGTCTTTTCATGTATCCACATGCACGCATTAAGATAGATGAGGTCGCCTGAATCGGGAATCTCGGGCGGGATCTCGGCCGGCCTGAATATCATTACTATATCGTCGACTATCATGTCGGCCCTGCCTGCCAGGTTGATCCCGCCGAGATCGTATGTTTCCTGGTCCGGCGCATACCCCAGCTTTCGCAGCATTCCGGCCAGCAGGTCGTTGAATCCGCGGGGCGCCTCGGTCAGCGGCGAGTTCCTGTCATAGTATGACCGGCGCATGCACCGGGCTACCTCGTCGATGTGGATGGTCTTTGTGTCGGTTCCGTCGATCTTTGGGCGCAGCTCGGCGCTGATCGAGTCCATTGTGTCTCGGATAAACCTGCGATAGTCCCTATCCCCCATCATTGCGGACTCGAACCCGGCGCGCCTCGTAATTAACCTATGTCTCGGGCTCGCCGGCGATGATCTTGGACATTGTGGTCTCTACTGGGATCTTTTGCTCGACTGCATATGCTATGGATGCAATGTTTCGGACCTCATACCCGACAAGCTTTGTTATTGCGACAATGGTCGAAAAGCTAAACATCTTTGTAAATGCGCGGTTTGACATTTCATACAGCTTCATCTCTAGTGCGCGCTCGAGGCCGGCGACTGCATCGAGGTCATTGTCCGCCTGTGGCACCATAGCTGCATAGCTTGTCGATTCCAGCTCTGCGAGCGCATCGCGGATGCTCGCAGCTCCGGCCATTCTTTCAAGGAGGGCGCGTGGCGCACTCGCAGTCGATGATGCAGTCATGTCCAGTATGGCCGACTCGTCAAGATCCCAGAGCTTGCCGCGCAGGACCGCCAAGAGGTTGTATGCATCAACGTCGACGGCAATCAGCTTTGCATCGCGGACATTGCGTGCGGCCCGTGCAAGCGACTCGTATACCATCTTGTCAAAGTAAATGTCTATAACCTGGAAATTGCCGCTCTGTGCGTACAGCTCGGCGGCCTTTGCAATCTCTGCTCCAAAGCGCGACCCCTTTAGGCTTGCAACTGCGTCCTCAAAGCTGGATGCCGTCATTGCGTTGACCAGTATGTCGCGCTCGCCGATGAGCTCGGCGGCACGCATGTTGAGGCGGCGCTCTACTTCTTCCTGGGATTTGTTCATGGTCTTTGCCTTTAGGATCAGCTTTAGGTTCCAGGCGATGAGCCTGTTGTAATACGCCCCGAGGACCGCCTTGTCACCCGACGCCCTCTCCATCAAGCGGTTGAGCTCTGCATAGTGGCCGCCGAGTGCTGCCTCGATGCCTTCGGCCGTGTACGGCTTTGGCAGGTCTGCGACGACCGATGCATACTTTGTGTTCTTTATGCGGGTGAGCAGCTCGTCAATGTCGCGTGACTCTGCCAGCGTCTGGAGATCGGATCGCGAGAGGAGCTTGCCCTTTTGGCTGTACGACTTTACGGATGCAAACATCTGCGAGGACTTGCCCATGCAACCCTGCCCCGCCGTTTGCGATTTTAATCTTTACTGCCCGATACTGCGTCCAAGAGCGACGTGACTCGCCGGCGCTCTGCCTGCCCGAGCTCGAGTGCGCCTGCAAGAAACTCTGCATGTGCGCGCACCCCCGTATCCTCGATTGCCCCGAGCTTTTCGGCAGTGAGCGGCAGGAGGCGCCTGACCCGCCCGTCCGAGTATGCCCTCACATACGAGCTCAGAATCGAGCCTGCAAGTGACGGTGCAAACCCTGCCAGGAGAGCCAGTGCGCGGCCAACCCTTGCCTCCTCGCCTTTTGACTCTGAAAATAGCGTCGAGAGCCGCTTGTCAAGCACCTCGCCGCTACCCGTTGCCGCCTCTACCAGTATGCCCTCGCGGCTGAGGTGATAGTATGGTATGCCGCTTTCCTGGAGTGCCTTTGGACCGCGCTTTGGGGGAATCCGTCCGGCCTCCCTGACGAGTCCAAGCGGCACAAGCACGCTCTCTATGTCGTGAAATATCCCAGAATAGACATTCTTCCACCCGGTCCCCTCGCTCTTTGCGATATATTGCGAGATCCCGGTCCTGGTCCGCGCCTCGGGCGGATTGGAGCCGGCCAGCACGCCGAGTATCATCCGCTGCCTGCGGGCAGTCCCGGTGAGTGCGCCGCTGCGGGTCTTGAATGTCTCAAATATCCCGAGGCTGGGCGTGGCTTGCGTATCATCTTTTTCCAAGATTATGATACTTTCTATATGGGGGGCTAATATAGTTATTTATGATAGCCTGTCTTTAAACCAACCAATGTTTATATAAAAATCCACATTGAGACGAGTCAATGACTACTCAAAACCGCAAATATGCGATTGTGCTCGTGGTTGCAGTTGCCCTCACGGCTTCGGTGACTATGGGACAGGCATATGCGCAGCAAGTGACAGACGGAATGGACGGTTATGTCAAGGGAACCAGTGGAATCTATACTGGCAACCCCAACGAGTGCTGGTATGAGGAAGACGGCTCCATGCTCCCCTGTAAGATCGATACAGGTGACACTGCATGGATGCTGACTGCATCATCGATGGTACTATTCATGACACCCGGAGTGGCCTTCTTTTACGGCGGCCTATCCAGGTCTAAAAACTCTGTAAACGTTATCGGAATGACCTTTATCATCATGGGTCTCATGGCGTTCCAATGGGTTACATTTGGATACTCTCTGGCCTTTGGACCTATTGACAACGATGCAAACATGTTCATGGGAAACCTTGACTATGTCGGACTCAACATGGTCTCGCCTTACGCCCCGCTAGGGGAGCCTGGCCTCTGTACTGATACGTGGGCATACGCCTACCAGATGCAAGAGTTCAAGGAAGGTGAGGTCTGTAGTGTAAGCTGGCCAGGAACAATCCCGCACCAGCTATTCATGGCATTCCAGGGTACCTTTGCAATAATCACACCGGCACTGATTGTCGGCGGCCTGATTGACAGGATAAAGTTCAGCGCTCTGGTGATATTTGTCCTCCTATGGGGGACATTCGTCTATGATCCCATTGCCCACTGGGTATGGGGAGGCGGATATATCGGGGGCGGTGCAATAGACCTTGATCCGGACTTGTCTCCAAGCTATGCACTTGACTTTGCGGGCGGAACTGTGGTGCACATTTCATCTGGCTTCTCTGCCTTGGCAGGGGCCATGATACTGGGGCGCCGTCTCGGATTTGGCAAGGTTCCAATGGAGCCTCACAACATCCCGATGGTGGTCCTCGGAGCATCCATACTCTGGTTTGGCTGGTTCGGCTTTAACGCCGGCAGCGAGGTCCAGGTCGACGGAATCACTGTCAGTGCATGGGTTGTAACAAACCTTGCAACGGGCGTGGCTTCAGTCACATGGTTGCTAATGTCGTGGGCACACACAGGCAAGCCAAGCATTGTTGGCGCAGCGACCGGCGCAGTAGCCGGCCTAGTTGCAATAACGCCGGCATCTGGTTGGGTTGGTCCGATGGCAGCAATTATCATCGGAATCGCCGCAGGTACTATCTGTTATGCAAGCATCTCGTTCAAGAATGCCCGCAAGTGGGACGATGCCCTCGATGTATGGGGCGTCCACGGAATGGGCGGACTGACCGGTGCTATACTGACAGGAACGCTTGCAAGCCCGCACATTTGGGACACTGGCGACGGAATTGGTGCATGGACAGGCACGGCTGAGGGAATGGAGCAGCAGGCGATTAGCATAATCGGCGCTGCCATCTCGATAGCATATGCCTTTGCAGTCACCGTCGTGATTCTCAAGATCATGGACGCAGTCTGGCCCGGCGGAATCCGAGTTACTCCAAAAGAGGAGGAGATCGGACTCGACCTGGCACAGAACGGCGAACGCGCATACGTCAACGAATAGACAAT
>JAHRAL010000019.1 GCA_020027325.1 Cenarchaeum sp.
GCATCCATGAACAGGTTGTGGATAAAGATTAAAACAAACTTGTCCATATACCAGACAGCATGCGCGAGTTCAGCTATGGGACACTTGTGGCGTCGATTCTCCTAGTGACTGCGTTTGGATATATGCTAATCACGCTGTTTGGCAAGATCATACCCGACGTCATGATGTCGTTTTTCAAGGGCGCCGAGGAGTTTATCGTTCTGGGGTTTGTGTTTATCTTTGTGCTTGCGTGGATGAGAAAGGCAATGCCCAAAAAACACGCAGGGAGATACGAGCTGGTAGTCTTTGACGTGTTTGGCAATATGACGCACATTGACGGGATCAGGACGACGTTTTCGACCAACGCCGTGGCCACCAGCTTTGCCAGACAATACAAGCAGTCATACCCCATGCACAACTTTGCCGTTGTCACCGACATCAAAGAGGCGCGGCGCACAATAGTACAGTATGTCTAGTCCGGTGACCCACGGATTAGGCGAGTGATTTTTATCCCGAGCACGGCAGGTTTGCGACAGTGAAGTTTTCAATACTCTCAGATGCGTTCGGCGAGATGGAGCAGACCAGAAAGAGAACCGAGCTCACAGGCATACTGGTCCGCCTGTTTGAAAAGACACCGCAGGAAAACATTGCAAAGATCGTATACATGTTGCAAGGAATGCTAAGGCCCGGATTCGAGGGAGTCGAGCTTGGAATTGCAGAAAAGACTGCCAAAAGGGCCATTGCAAAGTCCTCTGGCGCGCCGGCCTCTGAAGTCGACCGCACATACAAAAAAGAGGGGGATCTGGGGGCAGCAGCACAAAAGGTACTCCAGTCAAAGACCCAGTCAACGCTTGCAAGCCAGGAAATTACAGTAGAGCGCGTCTATGAGACGCTCCTAAAGATAGCTGGCCTCTCCGGATCACGGTCGCAGGATCTAAAGGTAAGGCACATCTCGAGCCTCCTCAACGATGCGGACGCAACAGAGTCCAAGTTCATCCTAAAGCTGCTCCTAAGAACGCTGAGGCTCGGCATTGCAGAGAACACAATCATGGATGCGCTTGCAGCCGCATATGCAGGCTCTAAAGAGAGCCGCCCGGTACTAGAGGCGGCATACAACGTATCAAGCGATCTGGGCAGGGTTGCCGAGACTGTCGCGGCCCTCGGCATAGACGGGGTCGCAGCCTTTGATCTCGAGGTCAACAGCCCGATAAGGCCGATGCTAGCTGACCGCGTCAAAAGCGAGGCCGACGCGCTAAAAAAGATGGGCGTATCATTCAGTGCAGAGTACAAGCTAGACGGCGAGCGCGTCCAGATTCACATAGGCGGGGGCCGCGTAAAGGTATTCTCGCGAAGCAACGAAGAGATCACGTCATACTATCCAGACATTGTGGAGAACATCCCGCCCCTGATAGATGCAAAGGAGGCAATACTAGAGGGCGAGGCCGTTGCAATGACGCACGACATGACAGAGTTCCGGCCGTTCCAAGAGCTCATGCACAGGCGTAGAAAGTACAAGGTAAGCCAGGCGGTCTCAGAGTATCCGATAAGCGTGAACTTTTTTGACCTCCTGTATGTCGACAGCCAGAGCCTCCTAGACGATCCATACATGGCAAGGCGCAAGCGGCTAGAAAAGATCGTAAAGCACGACGGGGACGGGTTTTCCAGGTGCATAAAGCGCGTCACTGTAACCAGCGAGGACGAGATATCAGAGTTTATGGAAGAAAGCGTCGCTGCCGGATGCGAGGGACTCATGCTAAAGGCAGACGACTCGCCGTACCAGGCCGGCGCACGCGGAAGCCACTGGCTGAAACTAAAGCGCGAATACAAGGAAAATCTCGGGGACAGCCTCGACCTAGTCGTAATTGGTGGGTTCTTTGGAAAGGGAAAGCGGACGGGGGTATATGGCACACTTCTTCTTGCAACATACGAGCCGGACACTGACACGTACTCTAGCATCTGCAAGGTCGGCACGGGGTTTAGCGACGAGGATCTTGACAGGCTGTACCAGATACTCTCGCCCAAGGTAATGCTAAAGCGTGATGCACGGATACAGAGCGGGATGGAGCCCGACGTATGGTTTGTCCCAGAGCTCGTAATCGAGATCGTGACATCCGAGATCACGCTGAGCCCCACGCACCTCTCTGCAATGGACGCCGTAAGAAAGGGGTACGGCATGGCGCTCCGGTTTCCAAAGTTTACCGGCAGGATACGCGAGGAAAAAGCTGCAGAGGATGCATCGACTAGCGAGGAGGTCATAACGCTGTATCGCGGGCAGGTAAAGACCGCAGCTGGGGACGCAGACTAGCTAGGCGGCGATTCGGCAAGGATTTAATTATAGACTTGGAGTCGCGGTTCTCATTGTATAGCGGCGAGCTAGAGGTTCAGGCAAAGCGAAAGGCAGTCGCAGTTCTCCAAGACGAGATAAACCGGATACTCAACGCCTCAAGGGAGCTGTCCGACATGCCAAAGATGATGATCAAAAAGGACAAGACCGGCATAAAGGCGGCACTAGCACAGATTGCCGACATTGAGGAGGAGGTAGAGACCCTCCGCCGCAAGATAACCCGCGAGGTCGCAGACGTGGGCGGGCTGCTTATGAACCGCGAGAACCTGCTCAACACGGCATACACCATGGACGAGATTGCCGGATACATTACCGGAATTGCATTCAAGCTCTCAAACATAAAGCCGGCGACACTAAAGACGGCGGGTCTTGGAGACGACCTTGCTACGCTGGCAGCTCTGGTAGTAGACGAGATCTACAAGCTCAACGAGGTCATCCGCAGCCTCAGCACCAACACGGCAAGCGCAATAGAGCACGCACAGGAGGCGCAGGCAATAGAGCGCGAGATCGACACAAAGTACCGAAACCTGACGATAAAGATCCTCAACGAGGT
>JAHRAL010000014.1 GCA_020027325.1 Cenarchaeum sp.
GAGCATATACGAGACGCCCAGGGACGCATTCACCAACAGGAAGGCCTCCAAAGCGATCAGGAAATCCACGCCTAAATGGTACGAGATGGATCTGGAATAAACTGTAACAACATTTTCATATACTACACACAAACGTTGGCCAGTATAGTTTTATAAGCTAGCGGTGCGTTTGATACGCCATGGCGTTGCTGGATTTCATAGCATTCCTATCAAAGGAGGGACTGGTAGACATTACCAACTTGGAAGCAGAGGATGATCAGGGGTATGAGAATATGCTCAAGATTCACAGATACGCGTATATTGCCATGCATCGTTACGACCTAGGATTAGATTATGCTTATGGCGTATTGATGAACAGGCCATACTCAACGGATCTTACAAAAGACTGCGAAGAACTAGATCCAGACAATGTGGCTGCAGAGCCAGACCTGCCCGCATTTAAAAAAGAAGAGTTCCTTTCTGCGCTAAAAGACAAGAGTTCAAAATGGATAGATGTTGCAGGAATGATCGTAATGTACACAAACGAGAACAAATCAATGCCCAAGATGAAGTACATTTACTGGGTAATCTCAGACTATTCCCCAGAATTCATAGACAAAGTCTATGCCGATATGCGCAATCTCAAGATCGCTTGAAACACTCCAGTATGTTTAATTTTTGATCACGTATGTTATTGGCTATGCAATCATCGACATAGTCTTGTATTATGCCTGATTGCATTGCACGATCATCTGTGTAAAAATGCGCAGACTCGTTATCGGCTATCGAATGCGCCAGAATCAACGAATCCATGTTCTTGATGTTGTTGTCAAGATCACATAGTTCGGAGGCAATTTTTATTATCCCGGATGACGGAGGCGGAAATCTGTCTGTAGCAAGATCCAATTTATCGTTCAGAGTTGTCAACATGTTGGTGCACACCGAGACTCGGCTAGCGGCTGGGTTTCTATCAAAGGCCACTGCAAAAGACTCCCCCAACACCACCTGTGGAATCCTAAAAGTATGCCGAGACAGTATTTTGTTGATTGTGCGTTTTTGAATCGAGTCCAGTTTCCCGTGGCCCAGTATTGCCAGCAGTATGCTCGTGTCCACATGTGCCAGAGTCTTTGGGGTCATGTGTGGACAAGCCGTGCAGGGTCTAATATATCCCACAATGTGCCGGGGGATTACATCTTGTCAAGATCCATTCCACATCCATGCCAAGCCCAATTACCGATACACCGCACGCAGCACAAGTCCCTCACACTTGCAGGCGCGGACGGACACGCCGCCACATCCTCTACGTCCGGATTTTGCCGGCAGGCAATCGTGCACATTTTGAGGCCCGGGTACCAGAGCCGTATACGGATCTGTGCGTGGATTGTGCGCAAACAACATTAAGCAGCGCTTGGGCGTGCAGCTGGACCCGTTGCATAGCATGGATAGTGCGAACGCTTGCGGAGCGTTAGGTCGCCGGTTCGAGTCCGGCCGGGCCCGCCACCCTATCCAACATACACGTTAATGTAGCACCAGCCGGGCAACGCCGGACATGTCAAGGATTCGCACCATTGCGGCATGGGTCGCAATCATCGGGGGCGGGATCGCGTTTTATTTCCTGTACGGGTATGCCGCTGACGTCATGCGGTCGTACTAGGATAAGAGCCGCAGCAGCAGCGCCTTTTGGGTATGGAGGCGGTTTTCTGCCTCGTCCCAGACAACTGACTGCTGGCCGTCAATGACTGACGCGCTTACCTCCTGGCCGCGCTTTGCCGGAAGGCAGTGCATGAATATCGCATCGGGGTCGGCCCGGGCCATCAGCGAGTCAGTGACGCGGTATCGTGGAAGGAATTTTTTGATCCTTGCAGGTGCGGTGTTGTGGATGGATGTAAACGTGTCAGTTATGACAACGTCGGCGCCGGCTACAGCCGATGCAGGATCAGCCATGACTGACACGCCGGTGCGTTTCTTGGACTCGGCGACGGCCCTGGGATCCGGTGCAAACCCGCGGGGCGTGGCGACTTTGATGTTTATCCGTGCAAGTCCGCATCCATAGATCAGCGAGTTGCAGACATTGTTGCCATCACCAACCCATGCAACGTCAAGGCCCGCAAGCTGACCCTTGTGCTCGCGGATGGTCAAAAGGTCGGCCAACGTCTGGCACGGATGAAACATGTCAGACAGGCCGTTTATCACGGGCACAGTTGCATGATCTGCCAGCTCGACAATGTCGGCATGGTCATAGACTCGCGCCATGATTGCATCGACGTACCGGGACAGCGTGCGCGCCGTGTCTGCAAGGGACTCGCCGCGGGATGCCTGCATACGTGCAAGATCAAGCGATACTGCATGGCCGCCAAGCTGCGCCATTGCGACCTCAAAGCTTACCCGCGTCCTAGTCGAAGGCTTTGAAAAGATCATTGCAAGCGTGCGCGATTTCAGCTTGGCAGCACCGGCGCGGCGATGTCGCTTTAGCCGCATTGCATCGCAGATGAGCGAGGACAGCCCGCCGGCGTCTAGCTCGTCAAGCGTCAAGAGCGAGAACGGCATTTTGGCCATCACGCACCCTGCTCCTGGGCCGCCGTGGCAAACATTGACTCTACAAACGCGCCCGCATCAAACCGCACGAGATCGCCGTATGACTGGCCTGTGCCCGTGTACAATATGGGCGCCGACGTGATCTTTACAATCGAGAGCGCCGCACCCCCGCCTCCCCCGCCGTCGGCCTTTGTGAGTATTGCCGCATCAACGCCCACCTTTTGGTCAAACTCGCGGGCCTGGCTTGTCGTGTCGTTTCCGGCAAGCGAGTCGCCGACAAATATGGTAATGTCCGGCTTTACGACAGACGTAATCTTTGATATCTGGTCCATGAGGTTCCGGTTGGTCTGCATCCGCCCCGCCGTATCGACTAGGACGCAGTCAACGCCGTGCGAGCGCGAATACAAGACAGCATCGCGTGCAACGGCGGCAGGATCAGAGCCATAGTTTTGCGCGACAATCTTTACGCCTAGTGCGTCAGTGTGCGCCCTGAGCTGCTCTATTGCGCCTGCACGGAACGTATCAGAGGCCGCCACGGCGACTGATATCTTTGCTGCCGACAGCATGTGGGCCACCTTTGCAAGCGTCGTGGTCTTGCCCGTCCCGTTGATCCCGACAAAGACGATTACAAACGGCGAGCCAGAGCCGCGCTTGGACTCGATCCTCCCGATGAGATCGACTGTTCCGGCGGCCTCAAAGGCATCAGAGACGGCCCGTATCAGGCCGGTGCGCACAAACGGGCCGACCTCGCCCCGCTTTACAGACGAGCCGGCAAGTGCTGCGCGGATTTCTGACTTTATCGAGTCTATGACATCGACTGCAACGTCGGCTTCAAGCAGCGCAATGTCCAGCTCTGCCATGACCCCGTCCACGTCGTCAGCACCGATCTCTTTTTCGGTGATCTTTCGCGCTACGCCAGAGAACGTGGTGCGGAGGCTCTCAAACATCGCCCTTTGCAGGCCCCGCAGCAGAATGCGCTAGGCGCTCAAACTCTTGGCGCCCCTGCTGTATGCGCGCAGCTATCTGCTGCTTTTGGCCGGCGGCATTTTCAATTGCCACGCCGAGCTCTTTTATGCGCATCTCGATATAGTTTGCCGCATACCCAATGTCCTTTCTTATCGCAATGCCTGCGCCGACGTTGAGAATCACGCTCTGTGAATCCGATATATGCGCATCAAGAAATACCCCCGACCCGACCGGCACAAGCGTGTCAATCTCTGGGCTCTCCTTTGCCGCACGCATGGTCGCAGCTACGGACTGGGCCTCGCGGTATGCGTTTCCAAGCACGGCCTCTTGCTGGGATATTGACGCATACTGTGATTCCAGCATCCGCATCTCGTCATAGATCTGCTGTGTCTGCTCTGTGCTCACGGATTGGCGTGCCCCCGCGATTCGTTTTATAACTTGCGATCCCAGCGTTGCGGCACGTGCCGGCCTCACTCTGCAAAGCTAGAGGCAAACTCGGAGATTGTGCGCCGCGGCGATGCAGACTTTACTATTCCGCTTGCAACGAGTATTCCCTGCGAGCCAAGCTCTAGTGCCCGGGATACGTCGCTGCCAGTCATTATCCCTGCGCCGCACAGCAGTTTTGTGCGCCGCCCCCTTACTGCGCCTGCTGCGCGTGTGATGAGATCCGGCCTTGCTTGCGATATTGATATTCCAGACCCAATCAGCGACGGGGGCTCGATTGCCACATAGTCAGGATTCAGCGATGCGATCCTGGCAGTCTCGGGGACATTGCGCGAGCATGCAATTGAGGTCATGCCAAGCCTGCGCAGGCGCCGGATTGTGTGTCCGATCTTTGCAAAGCTGATCCGGTGTTCGCTGTGGTTTATGATTGCGCCAGAGACGCCGGATGATTTTAACAGCTCGGGGACAATGTATCCGGTCGTGCCCCCCATATCAGAGTCATCAACATGCTGCGCGAGTACGGAGATGCGCGAGGATTTCACAGACGAGATCAGGTGCGTCGGCGGTGCGACTGCTATGCGCGTGCCGTATCTTGCAGACGCGCTTTCTGCGGCGCGCACAAGGGCCAGGAGCTTTTTGCCCGTGGCCTGGGGATAGTTTTTACAGTTTATGACAAACATTTCTGTGTAGGCATGTACGAGCTATGTATTTGAATGTACGCGGGTGATCATATAGCCCACATGCGCGTTATTTGGTAGTCGAATCCTAATTCGAGTCTGACATACCAAATTGGTTTATGATCTCTGGGGTGGACCCATATGCACATAGCCAAGAATTAAGCATGAAATTTGGTATATAATAGCACCCGAATTTGAGACAGAACCTTAAATAAGGTAGCTAACAATTCACGTTTGATGATGCCAGCGTATCACCATGATGATTGTTCATGTATGTCGGCAGGTATTCGGGGTGATTGAGTTAACTATGGCCGAATCTAAGAGCGATTTATCAATTCTGTTGCTCGGAGGATTAACATCAATGCGTTCTATGACCCGTTTTCAAAAGATGGCATTTTTGGCAGATAAAGAGGTATTTGAAAAAGACGAGTATACGGATTGGAAACCACATTATTATGGGCCATTTAGTCGGGATTTAGAAAATGATATTGAGAATTATAGCAAAAAAGGATTGTTAAAGAGTGAAAAACGCAGACATCCAATTTCTAATGAACCCGTCTCATGCTATATGTTGACAGATGAGGGTAAAGAAAAATTTAATTCACTTTGTAGTAATAAAAAGTATGTTAGTTATATAGAGAAAATTAAAAAAAGGTTTTTTCGCTATCAATTTCACAAAACAAATGCAATTCTATTAAGTTATGTGTATAAGAATTATCCTGATTATACCGTTAATAGTAAGATAAAAAATGAGATATGAATAAAACTAATAGCATGCGCGAATGCGCTAATGATATTGTTGAAAATAATTGTAATGTAGATGTTGCTACAAATATCAATATTAACAATATTGTTGTTATTGGTACATTTGAATTAATTGCAGGAGTTATTGCTTTTCTTGCTATTTTAATTGCTCTATCTGATCGCATAGTAAAAAATTATGACGAAGTTAAAGATCATTTAGATAAACTATTTGTTGAAGCAGAGCAAGGATATGAGAATTTTGAACCACACAAACTTGTACGTGTTATCGAAGAATTGGATAATCTATTAATGTGGTATAAACAATTGAATATACCGTTTATAATTTTTGGAGTATTAATTTTGATCATATACGGAATATGGTTATTGTATAATTTGCAAACATACAATATTACATATACCCTAATATGGTTTTTTGTTGCATTAAGTCCAACTGTGGGATTGACGTTAGTTTGTCATACTCAAGTTTTTTTGGCTAGACATAAATGGATGAAGTATTATTCCCAATTGTAAGATTTGAATAGCGTGGGGTGGACCCCGCTAGAATAGGAACACTCAATTTCGTATGCCTAGCAGGTCAAATCGACATGAAGGAGCGAACCAAAGTGGAAACAGAGGTGTGTGGGTCGCCTCAAACTGGGGTACGGGCATGAAGAGAAGGAGATGGGAGCCAGACGAGAAGACACGCATAGTCCTAGAGCACATGGGAACCCGGATCAGCACTGCGGCCCTGTGCAAGAAATACGGGGTATCGCCCACCACGTTGCAGTCGTGGAAGGAGCAGTTCGTCCTGGGCGGCAAAAAGGCACTGGCCACGCGGGGTTCTGGATCAGGGGAGTGCAGCACGCACGAGAGGCAGTTAGTCGATCTGACCCACAAGGTCGGTGAGATGACCATGGTCATCGACGTGTTAAAAAAAAACTTGGGAGGGATGAAAAGATGAGGGCGGTGGCCGAGATCAGGGAGTTTGCCAGCCTCAGGACTGCCCTCAGATACGTCGATGCATCCAATACTGCATGGTATTACAAGAAAAGGAAGAGGAGCGTCCTGGCCGATCCCGCATTGGCAGAGCTGACAAGGAGCCTGGTCGAAAAGAGGCCGTCATACGGGACGCGCAGGGCCGCCGCCCAGCTCTCACGCACGACTGGCAGGAGCATAAACAGGAAGAGAATGCAGCGCCTGTACCGCATTTTAGACCTGATCGAGCCCCAAAAGACCAAGAGGGAGATAATCAGGGGTGCCGGAAGGGAGCGCTTCACGCCCTCGGCGCCAAACCAGCTGTGGGCTGCTGACATCACCTACATCTCGTGCGGGGTGGATGGGTGGCGCTACTGCTGCAACATCATTGACATCTTTACACGCAGGTGTGTATCGTACGTATTTACCGACTCGGCGACGGCCAGATCCGTCATCGAGTCTGTCCTAAACGCGGCATCGACCATATCCGAAGAGGAGGCGCACAAGCTGCGTATCCGGAGCGACAACGGGGTCCAGTATACGAGCCGGGCGTACAAAAAGACGCCGGGCCTGCTGGGCATAGTCCCAGAGTACATTTACCACAACACCCCCGAGCAGAACGGCCATGTTGAGTCGTCCCACAAGACCCTCAAGCGAGAGTTTGTCTGGCCGTACGAGTTTGGGAGCGCACAGGAGGCCGAAGAACAGCTCGCATGGGCATACGTGGATTACAACCAAAACAGGATCCACTCAGCTCTGGGCGATATGACGCCAGACGAGTATATCCGGGATTGGAACAATACCGTCCTGCATAAGTAATTTCGGCTCATATTAATCGCTCCAGATACTTGAAAATGTCTAGGCCGAACCTTGTTGTACGGAGATACTCGGACAGGGCATAGCACATGTCCTCAAACGTTTCATGGTGGCCAGTCATTATAGCACGTTTTGTCTGGCGCCAGACCTCC
>JAHRAL010000126.1 GCA_020027325.1 Cenarchaeum sp.
GACAAAAACCGCCCCTTTTGCACCCGCCATTGGATCGGTTGTCTAGCGGTTAGGATGACGCACTCACACTGCGTAAGGGAGCGCAAGCACCCCGCAAGGGTCATGGGTTCAAATCCCATCCGATCCACTAACGTTCTCTAATCACCCAGACTGTGCGCCCGTCGTGATCCAGGACATCTGCACCAATCGACTTCATCTTGTCCCTTACGGCGTCTGCCTCGTCGTACTTTTTTTCTGCCCTCAGCGACTCCCTCTTGTCTGCAAGCGCATCGAGTGCGTCCTCATTGTCCCCGGATGTGCGGCGCACCCTCAGCCCCATGACATTCAACATTGTGGCAAATGCACTGCATGCCACACCGTGCGCAGCAGAGAGGCCACCGGTGGCAGCCGCATCGTTTAGCCTGCTTGCCATCTCTAACAGCGCATCGAGTGCGCCCCGCGTATCACAGTTATCATCAAGCGACTCTGTAAACTTTGCATACAACCTAGAGGTGCCGTGCATGGGCACGACTCGTGCGCGGCGCAGCTCGTAATAACACGTCTCTATCTGCTGCCACAGGGCCACGG
This sequence comes from Cenarchaeum sp., assembly GCA_020027325.1. Taxonomy (GTDB): domain Archaea; phylum Thermoproteota; class Nitrososphaeria; order Nitrososphaerales; family Nitrosopumilaceae; genus JAHRAL01. The sequence continues at coordinate 568 of JAHRAL010000126.1, forward strand.
ACTCGGACATTGCAGACTCGGAATAGTCAATCGGCTTTGCATATCTTGCACCAAGGCAAAAGACCCGCAGGGCGTTTGCACCCCACTCTGATATTGCAGTGCGCACGGTCTTTGAGTTGCCAAGCGACTTTGACATCTTTTGGCCGTCGACTGTCACCATTCCAACGTGCATCCACACCCTTGCAAGCTTGTGGTCGTGGCACGACTCTGACTGGGCAATCTCGTTTTCATGGTGGGGGAATATGAGGTCGCGCCCGCCCCCGTGTATGTCAATCTCTGACTCGAAATGCTTGGCCGACATTGCAGAGCACTCTATGTGCCATCCGGGCCTTCCCTGACCCCACGGGCTCTGCCATGTCAGCTCGCCATCATCAAGCTTCCAGAGCGCAAAGTCAAGCGGGCTGCGCTTTGAGGCGTCAACCTTGACCCGGGCGCCTGCCATCAGCTCGTCGGTCTTTTTGCCCGAGAGCTTGCCATAGTCTGTAAAGCTTGACACGTCAAAATACACGCCGTTTTCTGCCACATATGCCGAATCCGACTCTATGAGCCTCTGTATCATTTCAATGATCTCTGGCATGTGCGCAGTAGCCCTTGGCTCGTGCGTGGGCTTGCGTATGTTTAGCGCCTCGGCATCCTCGCCGTATCTTGCAATGTATTTCTCTGCAAGTGCCGCTGCCTTGACATTCGTGCTCGCCGCACGCTCTAGTATCTTGTCATCGACGTCTGTAAAGTTTTGCACAAACGTCACCGCGGCCCCTGACTGTTCTAGGTGCCTCCGCATGACGTCAAAGACAATGCTTGCGCGCGCATGGCCGACGTGTGCGTCGTCATAGACTGTAAGGCCGCATATGTAGACGCCGATCCGGCCGGTGGCATCTAGGTTGACATCTGCGCCGGTGAGCGTGTCGTGTATCTTCATTTCATGGTGGCCCCAGCAGATCCTGCGCGCTTGTGCCGGCTGGACTCGTAGAGCCGCCGCACATGCGCCACCTTTGTCGAGTCGATCCCAGTAGAGTCCGAAGTGCCGGCGTCATCCATCCCCCGGTCCACCATGCAGTAGAGTATCGGATCAATCTCCTCATAGGTGAGCCCAATCTCGTCCTCTGCCGTCCGTGCATTTGACAGGTACGGCGCACTCTTTTTGTCGATAATGTTGCGGGGAATCCCAAGGTGCCCGGCCATCTCCCTTACCTGGACCTTGTAGAGCGTGGCTATCGGGGCAATGTCTGAGGCGCCGTCCCCGTGCTTTGTAAAGTAGCCGATGAGCAGCTCGCTTTTGTCGCTGGTTCCTGCAACCAGGACGTTTTCCAGATTTGCATGGTTGTACAGCATTGCCATCCTGATGCGCGCACGTACGTTTCCAAGCGAGGCGTCGTTGTGTGCCACACCCTTTGCAAACTCTGCGACGATCGGCCCAATATCTGTGACCTTTGTGTGCACCCCGGTCACACGTGCAACCTCGCGTGCATCGGCCATCTCTGAATCCGGAGTCACGGCACTATCAGGCATCATCATTGCCGTCGTATCGCAGGACCTGGCACACAATGCCGCACAGACGGCCGAATCAAGGCCGCCGCTCAGACCCATTACAACTCCCGACGCCTTGGCGTCTTTGACGCTCTCCGAGATGAACGAGACGGCGCTCTCTGCTGTACTGCCGCAGTCAATCCGCAAAAGCGACTCTAGGACAGACATTGGAGCCCGAATCCCACAGTTTCCATAAAAACCAAAGTCTTACGCCTCGACGTATATGCCGTCGTCGCGCTGCTCGACCCGGAAGGTCTTTAGCTTTATGTCCTTGAGATAGTCCAAGAGCTTGCCTGTCTTTATGTCATAGTGCCAAAAGTGCAGCGGGCACTCTATCACCCCGTCCTTGAGGACGCCGGGGGCAATAGAGCCCTCCTGATGCGCACACGTGGACTCGATCGCATGCAGGCCGTCCTGGTTAAAGACTGCGATCTTTATGCCGCCGACGTCGCACTCGATGCCTGAATCCTTTTTGATTGAATCACGCTCTGCGACCTTGACCCAGTCCATCAGCATACCCACACTGCGAGTATTTCCTGCATTGCCGTGCGCTGTGGGCGTATTACAGTATTTAAGTGAGAACTTGAAAACGCGCACATTGAAAGCACAAGCGACCCTAGTCGGGATTGCAGTACTCCTCCTGATGCCCGTATATGCCGGGGCGCAGTCCCCCGAGAGGATAGTTGTAAGCCGGGATCTTGGGGACTATGAGCGGGGAGACTATCTGGGCATCCACGGCCAGATAACTGCGCAGACGTCCGGCTCGTTTATAGTAATCCAGGTAACAAACCCGAGGGGCGAGCTGTGCAACATACAGCAGATGACCCCGCTGTCCAGCGGCTCGTTTGTCGGCAAAGGCATCGCACTCTTGGGCCCGCTCTGCGGCATAAACGGGGACTATGGGGTGCGCATCTTTTATGACGAGTACAGGGCAAGCTCCTCCTTTGCCGTCCTGCCAAGCACCGTTGCCACACAGGACGACGAGCAGCGATTCGAGAACGCAACGTCCGTCTTGGACAAGCGGATAGAGCAGACCCTGTCAATTGAGACCTCGGCGTACGAGTCACGTGCGCGCTCGATAACATACCCTTCAGGAACCGTTGTGGACTTGTCAGTTGTGTATGCGGATCTTCTAGACGCGTCGTTCTCTGATCGCACACTTGACGGCCTTGATGTGAACCTCAGACGTGCAACGACTGGCGCGCTTGATGCAATCGACTCGCTAGAGGACGCAATGACGATAGGAGACACCACCGCGACGTCCATACGAAAGCTGGTATATTCGGCCATCTACTACTATGAGCTCGGTGACAAGAGGATGTCGGCTGAGCAGATGAACGCCGCATACGGGGCGATCAACACAGCAGATCCTGCCAGTGGGGAGGCCGAGCAGCCAGTCACGTTTGCCAGCCTACGAAACACGCTTCTCTCACTCATCCAAAAGAGCAACGAGGTTCTAAGCTCTGAGCTCCGCAACGAGCTGGCATTCATACTTGCGCGCGGAACGGCGCCCGTGTATGCCGACGAGCTCCGTGCGATTCTTGACATACTCACGCAGGCAAGATACCTCGAGATAACATCAAACAAGACCGACCCGCTCTATACGTTTGTTGCACGCGAGTGGGGCCTGATCTCGCCGTCGCTCAAGTCCACATCCAGCATCGAGAGCTTTGTGGGGTTTGAGGACAGGGTCCAGGGCGTGTACGATGCGGCATTCGTGCTGCGGGACCTTGACAAGGTGTCAAGATTCATCGAGTCCGGCGAGAATGGGGGTCTAGCAGAGCTTCTCAGGCCAGAATGGAACTCGCTCCAGTCCACGCTCAGATCTGCTAATGATGTCGATGACATACTTGCACAGCAGGACGCAATCGAGGAGATGAGGCAAGTAACAGAGATATCATCAAGGCTGGAGCAGGTAATTACGATAACCCGGGCAAACCGGATATCAAACGATCTGACTTCTGCGTGGCCCGGACTCTTGATGCGGGTATCTGACGCCTCGTCGCTGTCTGAAATCCGTGAAATCGTGGACGAGTTTGACAGATCTATATCGGCAATGCGCGATGCGCGCAACCCGATCGAGGAGCTCAAGCTAGAGTACCGCGAACTCTTGGCAAAGGCCGAGCAGCGCTCTGACAGGACCGCGATCGCAAACATCGAGAACGCGCAGAGGGTTCTGGAACTTGCAGAAAGGATATCAAGCGGGGCACCGACCCAGACAAAGCTTGACAGGATAGAGGTTCTTCTGGTATGGGTCGTCCAGCAGGTCGACGTGCTGACCGAACGGCTTGCGTCCTTTACACCCGAAGAGAACAAGCGGCGATCTGCAAACATCCTAGAGCGTGCGCAGACGCTAGAAAACCTCGCAGAGCTGGGGCTCCGCACAAAGAGGTTCGTCCCCGGATACACGGACTATGTCGACGAGGTTCTAAAGACAGTCGAGCGCGTGCGCGCCTTGGTCATAGGCGGTGAGCTGAGATCCGCCGATGATCTGGTGCGGCGCGCAACCACTGACTGGCGCGAGATTGACGAGGCATACAGGGAGGAGCCTGCCTCGTCTGACTTTTATGGCAAGGTCGACATACAGCAACGCGAGTACCAAAAGCACGCCGATGATCTGCACGACACCGCAAAAAGGCTGCTTGTTGCAGGAACCACCGAATCTCGCGAGTTTACGCGGCTCATATCCATGGTCGACGAATTCATCGAACACGGCAACTTTGTCGAGGCACACGACGCGATAACTGCGGCGTACGAGTATGCCCGGGACAACCTGAGCATAGAGCACCGCAGCATCATATACGAGATCGACCACCGCCCCGACATACGCGCATGGATCCTAGAGGGGTACGTGGACAAGCAGTCCTTTGACAACCGAGAGGACATCACCGTGTTTGTCCGTACCGCCGACGGGGAGATATACGACCAGCTTGACTTTACGGATACAAAGCACGGGCGGTTCCACGTCCAGTTCGACGCACCCGAAGACCCGGGCGTGTACGTCGCAGAGCTCACATGGCGCAACAAGACATCCGTCAACATCGTGTACATACCATATCCCGAGCCGAGCAATGAGGATCGCCAAGTACTGATATCTGACTCTGGCGGCGTCGAGCTTATTGCAATATCGCAAGACCTGTACGATCTCCAGGAGTTCATGCAGGGGTTCGGAGGCTCGCAGTACCAGGCGCATGTGGGCAAGATTACGCCGCTGATCGCCGAGGCCGAGGACGCAGTGCGCGACAGGGACAAGTCGCTGGCGCGCGCAAAGGTCGTAGAGATCCGTGAGCTGATCGAGCGGTACCTCCCGCTCCGCTCACCAGAGGGCGTGATCCGCGCCACATACGCCACAGGAAACCTCAACATCGCCGGTGCGCTCTACAAGATGATCGAGTTCCCAGAGGACATCTATGTCGACATATTCGACCAGACCGGGCAGCTAGAGGCCACGGTAAGGCTCACCGACGATCCGGACGGCATGTTCTCAAGGGACGTCTTGCGCAGCTTTGAGCCTGGAACGTACGTTGCCACGCTCTCGTACCACGACCTCCGCGTGTCGGACTTTTTCACCGTCCGCTAAGCTAAACAATCCGTACACACAGCAGAGCTTTTCCTGACTGTGGGTCAAAAACCCCGAATCTGCGAGATATGACATGGCAGGGGGAGCCGGAGCGATGAATGAATCATTTTACCCCGACTGTGCGGCATACTTTGAGCACCTCCGCAAGTCGGGCAGAGCGGACTATGAGTTTGAAGACGAGTACTATTTCACAATGCCCACGATATCGGCCTCGCCATAGACCGACAGTCCCACCAATTATAACGTCCCGCATACGGGCGTGCGCTCATGCTAAAGATTGTCGCAGATTCGGGCGCGATTGCAAGCGGCGAGATTGAGCGCCTCCTTGGGTCCGGCGAGCTTGGAGGCGCCGGAATCATACTCCCGTCTGTGGTTATCGACGAAATGTACGCCGCAGCCGACTCTGGTGATTCGGGCGCGCAGCGCACGCTTGAAAAGATCGCAGACCTGCACAAGAGCGCAGCCGATGCCCGGGCGACTGTCAGGGTCTACGGCGAGCGGGCCCCAAAACGCACAGACCCCCAAGAGATCCACCACACAATAGGCACGATTGTACGAAACATTGCACTTGACAACGGCGCCACCCTGTACACAACTGACAACGCACAGGCAATAGCTGCCAAGGCTGCGGGAATCCCAGTAAAGCTGTGCGCACCCCAGAGCCGCGCCGACTCGCCGTGGTTTGTGCAATATTTTGACGAGACTACGATGAGCGTCCATCTCAAGGAGGGACTCCGCCCCATGGCAAAGCGCGGCACGCCAAGCTCCGTCTCGCTTGTAGATGCCGGCTCAGAGCCGCTCTCGCGCCAAGACATGGAGGCATCACTTGCAGCACTAGAGGACTTGGCAAGGTCCGGGCATGCGGCCGACATCTCTTACCCCGGCGCACTCGTGCTCCAGTATGGGACGTACAGGATCGTAGCCACGCACAAGCCCTTCTCAGAGGCCCACGAGATAACAATAGTCCATCCGACAGTGTCGCTGTCGCTTGAAGACTATGACATGCCTGACACGCTCAAAGAGCGCCTGGTAAAGGGTGCAGAGGGGATACTGGTCTCTGGCGCCCCGGGATCAGGCAAGTCTACCCTGGCATCTGCGCTTGCAAACCACTACCACAAGCTCCACAAGACGGTAAAGACGCTCGAGTCCCCCCGCGACTTGCAGCTGGACGACGGGATCACCCAGTACTCTAGGCTGGATGGAAGGTTTGCAAACTCTGCGGACATTCTGCTTTTGGTCCGGCCCGACTATACGGTCTTTGACGAGGTCCGGCGCCAGGAGGACTTTGAGGTGTTTTCCGACCTCCGCCTCTCGGGCGTCGGGATGATTGGCGTGGTCCATGCAAACTCGCCGCTAGATGCAATACAGCGGTTTATCGGCAAGATAGAGCTGGGAATAATCCCACACGTCTTGGACACCGTGGTGTTCGTCGACGGCGGGAGGGTCGAGTCAATCTATTCGCTGAGCATGCGCGTCAAGGTTCCCTCGGGGATGGCAGAGCAGGACCTTGCGCGTCCTGTGATAGAGATCAAGGACTTTGAGACGGGCCAGCTGGTATACGAGGTCTATGCGTTTGGCGAGGAGAACATGATAGTCCCGGTCACCGAGAGCAAAGAGTCCTCGGGCATTGACTACCTGGCAGCCGAGCGCGTGCGCGAGATCATGCAGAGGTTTGACCACAACCCGCTAGTAGAGGTCTTGACTCCGGGAAGCATAAAGGTGGGAGTATCAAAGGACAACATTGCAGCTATAATCGGCAGGGGCGGCTCCAACATTGACGCCCTTGAGCGCGAACTCCGGGTACACATTGATGTCGTCGAGCGAAGTGCGCTAAAGGAGACCGGTAATGCCGCCGATCCTGGGGACTCGCAGGGCGTGGAATTTGAAATGTCTGAATCGCGCGCATTTTTATTCTTCCAAGTAGATCGCAGGCACTCGGGTTCTCGGGCCGACATCTATTCGGG
>JAHRAL010000004.1 GCA_020027325.1 Cenarchaeum sp.
CAGACACTTCACCCTCTGCTGCCACTACCCTCGTACTCACCGTCGGCACCACACTGGACACCGGTGATACGCCTATGGTAACATACACAGCGCCGAGTAGCCCGCTAGAGGATTCGGCAGGCAACGATATGGCAACTGACACGCAAACCCCCACTGACGGCATTGCACCCACGTTTACCGCACAGACTGTAGGAACGGGTACCATCATAGTGACATTCTCCGAAGACGTCATGGGCTTTACTAGTGCTAGCGAATGGTCTCTACCCGACGGAGGGAACGTCGATGACGCCTCGCGAAGTATGTTTGTCAACGATATTGGTACTACTTACTTGCTCATAGTGAGCCCCCCACTGGCCACCGATGCAACGCCTGATGTGACATACACGCCACCCTCAAGCCCGATAGCTGATATAGCTGGAAACACAGCGGCAACTGCCACAGCAACGGCCACTGACGGTACCCCGCCCACGTTTACCGCACAGACCACCACCACCACAACCATCACCGTGACATTCACCGAAGGTATAATCGGCTCCATTGATGCCGGTGATTGGACTGTATCTGGCGGAAACTCTGTCACAGGCATCACCCAGTCGCATCCCATTGTACTTACAGTGGGCACCGCACTGGCCACCAATGCTGCGCCTGATGTGACATACACGGCGCCGAGCAGCAACCCGATAGCCGATGCACAAGACAATCCGGCGGTAACTGCCACGCAGACCGCAACTGACGGCATTGGACCGACGTTTACAGCACAGACCACCACCACCACAACCATCACCGTGACATTCACCGAAGGTATAATCGGCTCCATTGCTGCCGGTGATTGGACTGTATCTGGCGGAAACTCTGTCACAGGCATCACCCAGTCGCATCCCATTGTACTTACAGTGGGCACCGCACTGGCCACCAATGCTACGCCTAATGTGACATACACGGCGCCGAGTAGCAACCCGATAGCCGATGCACAAAACAATCCGGCGGTAACTGACACGCAGACCGCAACTGACGGCATTGCACCCACATTCACTGCACAGACCACCACTACCACAACCATCACCGTGGCATTCTCTGAACCCGTAAGCGGAGCCAATACTGCCGGAGAATGGGGCGTTGCAGGCAACACTGTAAGCAATGTCTCACCGACAAACCCCTCTGCTGCCACTACGCTCACACTCACCGTCGGCACCGCACTGGCCACTGATGCTGCGCCTAGGGTGACATACACGGCATCGGGCACCCCGCTAGCCGATGCGGCAGGCATCTCGCTTGCAAACGGCGGACAAGACGCAACTGACGGCATCGCACTCGTACTATCTAATCCGGCATTCACAGACGCCAACACTATAACCATAGACACAAGCGAGGACATTGCAGACCCGTCATCTGCAACATTTACCACAAATCCGCCATTGGGTGCGATTACGGCAGCCTATAGCACATCCAATAACCAAATCACGCTCACAACCGCAACTGCTGCCATAGATCTTGTGTCATACACGGTGACGCACCCGAACCTTGATGATCTTTCAACACCGCCAAATACACTGACCAGCGCCAATCTGGCTCCCGCAACATTTACGATACCCGGACCTACATTTGTGGCAAACACTCGCTCTACGACAGAAATACGCGTGGTATTCAGTGAACCAATATCTGGCACCTTTAATGCATCTGATTGGATCGTTTCAGGCAACACTGTCACGGGATCCAATATTACCAACCTCGACGGCAATAATCCGATCCTATTAAGCCTGGCCACACCGATGCCAACTAATGCAACGCCTACGGTAGAATACCGCCCGCCACAAAACAACCCACTAACAAACGTAGCAGGCATCAACGTGCTTGATCCACAGACTGTTACTGCAAGCGACGGTGTTAGCCCCACATTCACCGCACGTACCACGACCCTGACAACCATCACCGTGACATTCTCTGAACTCGTAAACGTTTCCTCGAATCTTGCTACCGGCTGGACCGTCATGGACGGACACACCGTCACGGGAGCCTCTCCTGCCAGCCTCAGTGGAGGAAACCAATTCATACTAGAGCTGGACCCCCCATTGGAGACTGATGCAACGCCAGAGGTGGATTACCAGAGACAATTTTCCCAGTTTACTGATCTTGCAGGCACCCGCCTTGCAAACGCCACAGTCCCAACAACCGACGGCATTGCACCTACCCTGACTATGGAGCTCTTTCCAAATACCAACACAATACTAGTCAGTGCCAGCGAGCCTATCTTGGATCCCGGCGCATCCGGATTTGTCCCGGATCCGTCATTGGGCGCAATCACCTCAGTTGCCTATGACTCGACTAGCGATATAATCACAATCACGACCCAAAACATGCAACAGGAAAACACGCCATATTCGCTGGAGCATCCGGCAATAACGGACATGAATTCAAACATACTGCCTGCAGGAACACTCGGTCTGGGCATTCCGGTCTCTGATCTGACCATCACGGGCATTGAGCGCGTTGCCGAAAACTCGGACTTTCTCTCTATCACATTCAGCGACAGCATAGTGCTGCAAAACCCGAGTACACCGGCAGACGTTACCCTTGTCTTTGAGGACCCGGGCACAGACGTTCCGATTGCTTTTGAACCACAGAGCTTTGCGACAACGTTGGACGATGTACGTGGCTCTACAATGCTCGTCAATACCGACCCCATCTCTTTTGCCACGGGCAGCGACATACGCGTCTCTGTCACGGGCGTCATGGACTCTGCTACAAACCCCGTAATGTCGCCAAAAACCCTCCAACTGGGAGTTGCAGATAATTCTGGCATAACAGACACTGTCGTGATAATCCCTCCGGGCGCACCTGAACTCAACGTAATGCCGCCTCCGGACACCCGGACCATCACACTTGTCCCACTCGTCGACATTCCGGCCGAGGGAAACACCCCGACAACCATAGCCTCATCGGAGGTGACCATCATAGTCGAGAATGTCATGGTAAACATACCTGACAACGTAACTGCCGTCTCTGCTTCTGGCTCTGCCATACCAGAGCTTGTCGTAGAACACATCGAAGACACGGTGCGCGAGGCCACAGTGTACACGGCAGCGCCAGATGACAATGAGCGGGACAACGAGCGAATCGTGCGCCTCCTTGCAAGACAGGAACCGGTTGCACTCGTAGAGATTGGAAGCGACACGCACCAGATCAATCTTCGTGACGCCAGCGACAACCATGTCTATGCCAGCATTAGACTGCTTGATGCATCCGCTGCGACATACGTCTATTACATTGACAACTCTGATGAGGTCAACGTGATAGCAGAGTGTACCTCGGGTGATGCGACGTCTCCCCCGACAACCATGCCAAGCGTGGACGAGTGCTATCTAGAGGACGGCTCTGACATTGTGATATGGACCGCCCACTTTACGGTCTTTGGTGCAAGCATCGCACCCGGCGGCACCAGCGGCGGGGATGGGTGTGATGACTGTACGCCCCCGACACTCGGCGTGGACAACACGGGCGTGCGCAGGGTCGCCGGCGGATTCAGCTACAACGGTGACACAACAGACGTCGAGCACTATTACACCCCGTTGCCACTCATCACAGTCAACGTCGGCGAGCAAAACACTGCCACGCTGAAAATATTCGAAGACAGCGGGGCCGAGAGGGTCAGGCACGCCGGACTCGGATTCGGCCTGTCATCGGGCCAGCACTTTGCAGAGTCTGAGGCCGAGATCCGCGTAGACATTCCGTTTAGCGGCAAGCCTGTAATCACGCTTGATGACCCGCAAAACGCCATAGACCTCGACTCGCTACGCGCAGAAACTGCGATTGGTGAGTGCATGCCAGAGTCTACTGCCGAGTGCCTCGTCATAACCATACACCACACGTTCCGCGCACCCCTTGACTTTAACGTCGTATCGACCATAGTCTGGGACGAGAGGCGCAACTCGTGGCAAAACTTTTTCAACCACGGAATCGAAGTCACCGGTGAGTCGCTCAACCCACGACACGGAATACCAGTCAATGACGGCACGCTCGTCCTCTATCCGCTAATCACAGAGAACGTCGATGAGGACGGCGACGGAATCTATGACTATGACCACAGGCATGTCACATACATGATGGATGATGACGGTGTCGTGCACAGGCTGACCGTAGATGGTACGTATGCGCCAATGCGCAACCTCTCTTCACAGATGCACGAGGTCGACGAGTCGCTCTACGACCGGGACACTGCCATAAACGGGATAGGACGCGAATCGGCACACTTTGATCAGATGGTCAAAAACGAGGCAGAGATTGCGCGCCAGATACTAGAAGAGATGGACATGCTGCCAGAACCCAAGCCTGATGCCGGATTCGCCCCGTCGCTCTATGAGGGCGTAGACGACACGCCACGCATGGAAAAGCTGCGCGATGACATGATCCGCGAGGAAGGCATTGCCGAGCAGATAATGCGAACCACCGACCCCCGCCTCTTTGCCAACTAGGACAATTCTGGTAGGTACCGCAGCTACTGGCAATCCTGGGCATTTTCTGGCATTTTTGCGCACCCCTGCCGCCAAGGGCTACGATCATGTCATAAATTAATAGGCGTACCACATCTGCATCATTCATGGCATCGCAGGACGCCTCACTGATCGACAGTTTTCCCTCAAAATTCCAGCCGCGCCCTGTCCAGACCGACATTATGAAGAGGATCGACGATGCAATCGGCTCCGGATACCGCAACATCCTCCTGTGCGCCCCCACGGGGGTCGGCAAGAGCCACATAGCCGCGGCATTTGCAATGGCACTTGGCTCATCGCACATACTCACGGCGCAAAAGATACTCCAGGATCAGTACTGCCGTGACTTTGAATGGATGTATGCAATAAAGGGCAAGTCAAACTTTCCCTGCATAGACATGTATGACTATAGCTCGATACCGTATGAAACAGCGGCATCTGATCCGTCAGTCTCGTGCGCGTACGGCAACTGCTCGTGGCAAGAGGATGCAGATAACGGCAAAAAGGCCACCACATACTGCAAGTACAAGCCGATGCCGGACCGGTACGTGACAAGCGAGGTGGGCACCGAGCAAGAGAGGGTAGAGTCGGTGGGCACAGATCAGATCTGCTACTATTACGACCAGAAATACACGTCGCTCAATGCGTCATTTTCGGTATTCAACTATCCGGCATACTTTCTTGCAAGAAAATACAGCTCTGGAATCGCGCACATGCTACACCGCAAGTCCATAGTGGCAGACGAGGCCCACGAGATAGAGGACCAGCTCATCGACATGATCGGAATCGACATCTACCGCTCGCACCTGACAGACGTGAGCCTTGACATGTCTGACTTTGATACCGGCGATGTCGACGGCGTAAAGGAGATGGTCGAGCACGTGGCAAACGTTTACCACCAGTATGTCGCACAAAACGACGGTCAGACCAACGACAGGCAGCTGGCAATGTACAAGAACCGGCGCGACCACTTGGACGCGATATTCCACGAGCTGGACGAGACGCCAGAAAACATGGTGATACAGCCGCTCGATGGCCGGGGAATCTCGATAAAACCCATAGAGGTGGGCGTGTATGCAAAGCGCTTTTTTGACGCAGAGCACCAGCTCTACATGAGTGCCACCATACACAGGGACGTGTTTTGCAAGATGATGGATCTAGAGCCTGACGAGTGCGCGTATATCGAGATAGAGCGCTCCCCGTTTGCAGCAGAGAACCGCAAGGTGAGCTTTCTTGGCATCCGCAGGCTCAGCATGAGATCGACCGAGTCCGACTATGCCGCCGTGTATGCAAAGGTCTCTGAAATCATGAAGAGCCACGCGGATCAAAAGGGGCTCATACTGACCACGCGCAAGGACCAGTGCGAAGAGATTGTCAGGGCGGTGCGTGCGGACTCGGGAGACGAGCAGGCAGACCGGCTCAAAATCATACACAACGACTCGGCCCAAAAGCGCGACGTGGCCATTGCCGAGCACGCAGAGACTGACGCGCCGCAGGTGCTACTCTCGCCGTCGCTGTGGTACGGCGTTGATCTAAAGGATGACCTGTCGCGCTTTCAGATAATAGTAAAGACGCCGTATCTCTCGCTTGGCGAGGCGCGCACGAGGATAAAGTCAAAAAAGAGCCAACAGTGGTACCTCTATGCATCGCTTACAAAGCTCCTCCAGGGCCTCGGGAGGTCGGTCCGGGGTCCGGACGACCATGCTGTCACATACATTCTTGATGGCGGCGCACGCGACCTGATTCACAGGATGCGGCGCTTTGTTCCGCGGTCGTTTGCCGACGTGACTGGCCTCTGATCATTCCTTGTCGATAAACTCGCCGGCGCTCGGGGGCTCGGGGGCCAGGCCCTTTTTCTTGCGCATGTCATTTGTAATCTGCGCCTGGATAGACTTTGGCGTCTCGGCCCACGCCTTGAAATGCGTGTTCCACATCGCCTTGCCGGCAGTCTGGCCGCGCATGGCCTCTGACAGATCAAAGGTCTCGGATGCCGGAATCTCGCCGATTATAATGTTGATTACGCCCTTTTGCTGCGTGTCCAAAACCTTGCCGCGTCTTGCAGAGATCACGGTTGCAACGTTTCCAATCATGTCCTGCGGGACGCGGACCTCGATTGCAAGTATGGGTTCGAGCAGCACCGGCTGTGCCATCAGTGCCGCACCCATGCACGCCCGCCTTGATGCGGGTCCCAGCTGCGAGAGCCCCCGGTGGGCGGGATCCTCGTGGGGTACAAAGTGCGTAAAGACAAACTTGCAGTTGCGCATCTGCTCGCGCACGATCGGCCCCTCCTTCATGACGTCATCAAACCCAGAGAGTATAGAGTCAGTCGACTCGTGGACGAACTGGACCCCCTTTGTGGCGTTGATCATCACGTTTCCACGCGAGTCAAAGCGCATGATGTTTTTTGCAACGTCTGGCTCCCAGCCCTTTTCCCTGAGAATCCTTGCCACCTCCTTTTTGTCCTTCATTTCAGAGAGCGTGCCGTCGCGGATGAGGCCGGCGACCTCGTCGTCGAGCGGCTCGACTTTCATGAATATCTTGTTGTGGCGGTTTGGAGACTTTGACATTATGGGGCTGCACGATGCGCGCACGGTCTCGCGGTAGTTGATGAGCGGCTCCGAGGTGATTATCTCGACCTTGTTTTCTGCAATCAGCGTGGTCGCAATGTCGAGATGGAGCACGCCCATTCCGGCAATTATCGTCTCGCCGCTCTCCTCGTTTATCTTTACGACCAGGTTTGGATCCTCGATTGTAAGGCGCTTTAGGACCTCTACCAGCTTTGGCAGGTCCTTTGGGTGCTTTGGCTCGATTGCAACCTGGACTACCGGCTCTGAGACGTACTTTATGCCCTCAAAGACGTTTATCCCCTTTGCAGTCGAGAGCGTCTGGCCTGCGCGCACCTCTGTGAGTCCCAAAAGCGCCGGTATGTTTCCGGCACCGAGCTCTACGACCTGCTCCCTCTGGTTTCCCATGAAAAAGTTTACCGACTGGACGCGCCCCTCGCGCTTTGTGTCGATGATGTTGATCGTGCTGCCGTCCCGTATCGTCCCAGAAAAGAGCCGGCCTATTGCGATGGGTCCGGCGGCGGGATCAAGGGACATGTTTACAATCATCATTACGACGGGCCCGTCGTCATCACAGTTTACAATTGCCCGGCCGACTTCGGAGTCCAGATCACCCTTCCAGATCTTTGGCACCCTGTACTTTTGGGCCACGTGCGGCGGGGGGTGGTGCTTTACGACCATGCCGAGTATCGCGTCCGCAATCGGGACCTTTTCTGCCAGCTCTTCGACGCTTCCGCCGTCCTCGTATGCGGCATAAATGTCCTTGAATGACGCGCCTGTCTCCTTCATGACGTCAATGTTAAAGCCCCACCTGTCCTTGGCGGATCCAAACGAGACGCTTCCGTCCTGGATGGACACCTTCCATTTCTCGCGGTACTCGGGGTCCGCATACGTGTCAATCAGCGCATTAAAGCTCTTTACAACGTTTGCAAGCGTCTCTTGCATCTTTTCTGGCGTGAGCCTCAGCTCCTTTATGAGGCGGTCAATCTTGTTGATATACAGGACCGGCCTGACAGACTCCTCTAGTGCCATTCTAGTGACTGTCTCTGTCTGCGTCATGATTCCCTCGACTGCGTCGCACACGACTACTGCGCCGTCTATTGCGCGGAGGCTGCGGATTACGCGCCCGCTAAAGTCTACGTGGCCCGGCGTGTCTATCATGTTTACGACGTATTCCTCGCCGTTTCTTGCAAAGAGGAGCGTAATGTTTGCCTGGACTATGGTGATCCCGCGCTCTTGCTCCTGCTTCATCGAGTCAAGTGCTAGCGCGCTGCCGGCTGCCGCCGGGGCTATAATCCCAGAGTGCGCAAGGAGGCTGTCGCTCATGGTCGTCTTTCCGTGGTCGACGTGGGCAATGACGCCAAAGTTTCTAATCCTGTCCTTGTTTTTAATGATCTTTAGCACCTGCTCGGTGGACTTGTACTTCATTGAACAAAACGGCAATTTGTGATATAATAAACCTATATCGCACAAACAACACTGGGGCATATGCGCCTGCGCTGATTTTTATAGACTCGCAACGAGTCCCCCTCCCGTGAAGATAACTGTCGGCCACACACCTGACGCAGACGATGCGTTCATGTTCTATGCAATGCTCGAGGGCAAGATTCCGCCTGCGGACTTTGAGGTCGAGCACACGGTGGCCGACATTGAGACCCTGAACCGGTCCGGTGCCGGCACCGCGCCGTCGCTAGACGTGACTGCGGTCTCGGTCCATGCGTGCGCGCACATGCCCGATTACACGGTACTCTGCAGCGGGGGAAGCTTTGGCCTCGGATACGGGCCGATAGTTGTTGCAAGAGACGACATCTCGCTAGACGACCTGCCGGGGATGCGCATAGCGGTACCCGGCAGGCTGACCTCGGCGTTTTTGCTGCTGAGGCTGATGATGGGTAACTTTGAGCACATAGAGCTAAAGTTTAGCGACATCCCTGCTGCTGTGCGCAGTGGGAGCGTTGATGCGGGGCTGGTCATACACGAGACGCAGCTGACATTTGCGTCTGAAGGCGTCAAAAAGATTGCCGATCTCGGTGAATGGTGGTCAGAAAAGACTGACAACCTTCCTGTCCCGCTCGGGGTAAACGTGGCAAAGACCAGTCTTGGAGCAGAGACCATATCAAAGTTTGATGCATACCTGTGCGAGTCAATACGGTACGGCCTTGACCACTTTGATGAGGCCATGGACTATGCGTCAAGGTATGCCCGGGGAAAGCCGCGGGACCTAGTCGAGAGGTTTGTCAAAATGTATGTCAACGACGTTACCGTGAGCATGGGGGATGCGGGCGCCGAATCGATACGCCGCGTGCTGGAAATGGGGCGTGCGCAAAAGTACGTTCCAGACCACCGGCCCGTGATTTCACCGTGCACCTAGCGCGTGCGCGCAAGACGGGAGACGGTTCTATTGACCCGACCTGCGACGACACGATCTCTTTTTTGGTCACACGGACAGGCTGGACACACCTCGTCTAAGGCCATGTCGCCAAACACCGGTATCTTATGCGTGCTAGTCTACAATATCACAAAATGTCGATTTTTAGGCACAACGCCCGTGGGATTTTTAGAGTACGGATCTGGTCTGCTCCAAAACGGTCTGTGATCTACCAAACCAAAACAGGAAGCAATAACAGATCGCCTACAAAAGCGCGCAACGGCTCTGATCGGCACCATAATTGCCCTGATCGCACCCCTTTACAACATGATCGGGCCATACACACGCACAAAATACCCGAATCCCGTCCGTTTACCGTGACTGTGGCCCGCTAGCATAATGCTTATTTTGGGACACGCCAAAGACTTGGCACTAGACATGTTGGTGCAGGAATATCACATTAATGAAATCATACACGCCGATGCAAGGGATCTTGGCAAATACGTCCAGCCCAACTCTGTCACATTGACGGTAACTTCGCCTCCGTACCGCAACGCCATAGACTACTCGCAGCACATAACCAACATGAAGAACTCGACTGACGTGTGGATGAGGGGGACGGGCATGGAAAGCACTGAGGCTTATTTGGATGTCATGCAACACGTATTCGATCAGGTATTCAAGGCCACAAAGGATGGCGGGTTTTGTTGTATTGTGATAGGAGACGAGGTGGTCAACGGCAAGCTCATACCGCTTCCATCATTACTGCTGTCCAGGATAGCAAACTCTGAAAACGAGGACAACCCATCCAAATGGAGGCTCAGGGACATGATCATATGGCACAAGGTCACTTCTGGCAGAAACGGCGCTGGAAACCGTTGCGGCATTTTTGTCAAAATGCCCTACCCCGGCTATTTCAGGGCAAACATAATGCATGAATACATTCTGGTACTACAAAAAGGCAAAATGCAGGCAGGCGTTGAAAGGACAGACAAGGACAAAATCCCGCTAAACCGCGTCATAAAGCGAGAGCTGGCCAACTCTATATGGAATATTCCCCCGGTGCCACCCGGTTTGATAAACCACCCGGTTCCGTTTCCAGAACAGATTCCGTGGAGGCTGATCACACTGCTTACCCAAAAGGACGACATCGTTTTGGATCCGATGAATGGAGGCGGGCAGACCACAAAGGTAGCCTACAACATGGGCAGAAAATATCTGGGGTTTGACATAAAAAAAGAATACGTGAAAGAAGCAAACAAAAGACTAAAGCAGGATCTAAAGATGAGCGAGTATCTTGTACCAGTGTTTCACAGGGAATCATGGTCCGAAGACATACAGGGAGGGTCATTTGAAACCATCGAAGTAGATCTGTCCAAAAACGTCCCAAACGGATACAAGTTTCTCTTTAGGACGGCCTCTGACAAGATACGGGGTCAAAGTGGACTCTATGTGTATTATGTAAATCCCGACGATAACTATCTGTGTTTTATACTGGGGACCAATTGTAAGATGTCTAGGCTGAACTTGGGCAAAATAACTGATCCGACGTCCATGTTGCACAGTACACTAATGAAACTTCCACACGGGAAATTTATCAAGGCAGATCTCGACAAAGTTCTAGATGCACGCATAGTCGAAAACCGCCAGCCCATAAATACATGCATCGATGTCTTGCTACACCTCGAACATGTAACAGAGGCAGACAAGGAGAAACAAAGGCAGTATTACAAAATAACCGAAAAGGGGAAGACGCTACAGCGCAAGCTCAAATGATCCATCATGGACACGAACAAGATTATTATGGAAAACATTCTGGATGCTCCTCCTAACGTGTCGGCCAACCTAGTAATCCTGAATCTGTCGTATAATTTCCTGAAATCCGTCTTTACAGAAATGGTCGATGTTGCGGCTTATCTTCGAATTTCTAAATCCATCATAAAAAAATCACATGCCATGACCGGGGACGACGGGATGTGTTGCGCAATTGCCATCGATGAAAAGGATTCAAAGGGGAACACACTCAATCCGCTGGGGACTATGGTTATACAGGACGTTGACCCGTGGCACGTCTCTGATGAGATCATATGGAGCAAGAATCCACAAAACCTTGCGTCTGACACCGATCCTCTAAAACCACAAAAAATCGACTTTGAAGAGGATCCGTTTTCACAGATATGGGTGTTGGAAAAACAAAAAAAGGAAACAACATCAGATCTGCCGTTTATGTACAGTTCGACAAAAAATCCTGATATCACAGATTCTGTATGGTCGATTCCGCCAAAATCGCAACCGGGTTACAGAGATCCACTTCCGTCGGAATTGCTGACCCGACTGATTTCAACATATTCTAGACCGGGCGATCTGGTGTTGGATCCGTTTGCAGGACACGGTATGACCGCACTTGTGTGTAGATCACTTGGGAGTTTATGGGTAATCGCATAACTGGATGATCAACATCGATCAACCACTACAGATATTGATCTTGGTGGCGTAAGGTATGCATGGTTCTAGGCGTGACTGCCAAGCTCCAAGGCAAGGACGACGAGATAAGGCGCCTTAAAGAGGAGAACCGCCGGTACAAGAGCGATAATGCAAAAATGGCAAAACAGCTAGAGACAGAACAAAAAGAGAAGGCAAAAATGGCCAAGCAGTTAGATGCAGACG
>JAHRAL010000060.1 GCA_020027325.1 Cenarchaeum sp.
CATCCAAAGGACATGCCTGCATCGCCTGTCCCGGTGCCCGACTCCAAGGGAGGCAGGAATAAATGACCCGCCCAGTCATACGAAAAACATTGGCAAAAACGTTCCTAAAAACAGGGGTCCACTCCACATATGTGATGGTCATTCGATGAGAAATGCGGTCATTATAGCGTCCGTAGCCGTAGTACTGTTGACCGTCGGACTAGTCGTATATGCGTCATACCTGATACCCATATCAGACGTACCAGATGTGACCACACAACCTGTTCAGACATCGCAGGACATAGAGCCTCAGGACTCTGCCCCCGCGCTCCCTACAGTGGATGACCAACCCGCACTAGACGTACCAGATGTGACCACACAACCTGTTCAGACATCGCAGGACATAGAGCCTCAGGACTCTGCCCCTGCGTTATTTACAGTGAATGCCCTGTCCATAACTAATGCGACAATTCCTACAGATGTGACCCATCGTAACAATCAATTTGCACTAGACTTTTACCGACAAGTCTCTTCTGATGCCAACATATTTTTCTCCTCCATCAGCATGTACGTTGCATTTTCTATCCTGTACGAGGGAGCCCTTGGGAACACCGCCGCAGAGATCCGGCAGGTCTTTGGGCTGGAACCGGATGATACAGCACGCCACAACTTGATGGCACAGACGATCTCCACGTTAAACAGGAAAGACTCGCATGCCACACTGAACGTGGCCAACGCGTTATGGATCGCCGACTTGTTTGAGCCGTCCGAGTCATATCTAGACATTGCGCGAAAGACGTACCTTGCGAGTTCGCAGACTGTTGACTTTACCGATCCGAACGACAGCGTAAAGAGAATAAACCAGTGGGCATCTGACAACACAAACGAAAAAATCACAGAGGTATTAGACGGGAATGCTGTAGGCGGCGATACCATCATGGTGATCAACAACGCCATATACTTCAAGGGAACGTGGGTTACACAGTTTGCCGAGGAGGATACTCTCGAATCCGACTTTTGGACAGATGGCGAAGACAGCGTCCGTGCCGATTTCATGCATGTCGAAGGTACATTTGACTATGCAAGGTCGGATGGCGCGCATGTGTTGCGATTACCCTACGAGGGGGACAGACTCTCAATGCTCGTTATACTGCCAGAGGATCAGAACGGGATAACGTCACTAGAGGAGTCGATCAGCACGGACATGTTGGAACGATGGCAGGACGGCCTGAGCCCAGAAACCGTCATAGTCAAGATGCCAAAGTTTACAGCAAAGATAAACTATGATCTAAAACCACTGTTACGCAATATGGGAATGATCGATGCATTTGATGAGTTCAATGCTAACCTGTGGGGACTTGTATCGGGGGGAATTGGTCGGAACATGTTCGTATCTGATGCGTTTCATGATTCGTTCATAGACGTAAACGAGGAAGGCACCGAGGCGGCCGCGGTAACCACAATTATCATTGCTATAGAATCTGCGGAGCCTATACAGTACTTTACAGCAGACCATCCGTTCATATTCATCATACAGGACGATGAGAGTGGGTCAATCCTGTTCATGGGCAAGATCTCCGATCCCACCTGCATGGACAAAGAGTGTTAGTGCAGAAAATCCTGGGAGGCGTGCTCCTTACCAGTCGTGGTCGGACTATCCGTATAGGCCAGACACGTAGTCTAGCCTTCTGACTGACATTGTACGTCGCTTTCTCAAGTCCTCCAACAGGTGTTTCGTCCATCTATTCCTAGTGTGAAGTACTTTTCGCACAACGCACACACAGCCACACAGAATCAGGTTTAATTACTTGAGAGTCGCACATTCGGACATGGGGCTCTTTGACAGGCTACGCCGGGACGAAGAGGGCGGGGTATCAGAGACGCACTCTTCTTTTGCAGATCCCGCCGCCGCCGGAGCAGGCGACTCGCCTGCACCCGACACGTTTGGGGCCGCGCCAGATCCCGCACCCCGGCCCGATGCTGGCTCTGGTGCGAGTGATTCGCCCGGTGAGCGCAGCGACTCGCTTGGAGTCCAAGAACTGATGAGCAAGCGCACAAGGCTTGAGGATGCAGTCGACTATGTGGGGGTAATGATTACAAACCTCAGGGACAAGAGGACCGGCCTCGAAAAGGAGATCGAGGACGAGTCCGTCGAGATAAAAAACATCCACGAAAAGCTCGTCAAAGTCCAGGAATACATCGACACCGAGCGCCAGGGCATCGAGGCGCTAAAGGAGCGACGCAACGCCGTCAATGCATACGCCGACAAGGCTGCCGAAAGAATGAACGCGCTGCGGGGCATGATATCCGAGCTCGACGGGGTCGTAAAGTCCGAAGCCGAGCAGACCCGAAGGTTCAAGGAATCACAAAAGAGTCCGTCCGAAGTCGGGACTGATTAGAGGAACTTTGGAGACGGTATCTCGGTGCTGCCGGCATCGCTGGTCTCTGCCGGCGTAGTTGGAAACTTTGTATCCGAGTTTGTCTCTGCAACTGCGCTGGCCTCGCTGAGTATCCTCTCGGCCTCTGCGTTCATGCTTGCATCTGCTGATGAGAACGCACCGGCGTCGCTGAATGTCTCGCCCATCATGCCGCCTAGCATCTCTGACATCCTCGATATTTCCTGGTCTGCTCCGGGCATGAACTTTGCCAGTGATGACTTCATGCTGCTCATGACGCCGATTGTGGGCATTATCGCAACTATGGTATCGCCGACATCGTGTGCGGTCGTCAGGCGGAGCTCTACCTGCTGGAGTGCCATCCTTGCATTGCCCAAGACGCGGGAGACCTTGCGGATCTCGGACAGCTCGCACGAGAGCACCCTTGCACCGGACGTGTCGTGGCGCTGCGTGGCATCGACTACCTTTTGAAAGACCGCGCCGTCGCGCTCTTGGAGTTTTGCAAGCATTCCGTCAAGCTTGGCGCCCTGCTTTTGTATGCGTGTTATTGCGGCCTCGACCCTGGGCTTTAGTGCGCCCTTGGGCTTTACGGCATCGGTGATCTTTGTCGTCAGCCTGTCCTCGTTGCCGGCTACCCATTTGGACTGGAAGCTTGCCATGTGCGCCAATCGGCCAGTTTGCACTTAATCGCCGGTGTGAAATTCCTTTTACAAGCCATCAAATTATACTCTAACGTGCGTGCGCCCTGTACGCATGAGGGCCCCCATAATCATACTCGCAGCCGTCCTCGCAGGCACGGCCATCTATGCCGCATTCAGCCTGGCGGGGGACCCCCAGGCAGGCACGGCCGGACCCGTCTTTCATGCGACACTCGCAGACGCGGCGGTGTACGATCCGGACGGCGTGTATCGTGCAACAGTCGCAGCAGCTGCCGGCACGTACGAGCTGCGCTTTGTGCCCAACGGCGACTCGCCGCGCATGCTGGGAGTGGCAGTCCGCGGCGATGCGGTCATGTTTGAGGAGACCTTTGAGCTGATGGGAACCCCGCAGGGAAACGAGCCGGCCATCTATTACACGTGGGAGTACCTGGGTGAGCGGGACGTGACGATAGGTGCCGACTCGGAGCTTGCAATAGCCGTTGACCCGCACGGGGATCTGCTGGGCCCCGTATCGGTATCGCTTGTCCAGAAATGATGATAGAATAGACTGTGACCCCGTTGCAGGAGAGTCGGTGGGGGATTGCCCCCCTTGCTGGAACTAACCAGCACTTGGTCGTCTCCTAGAGGCCACAGACACAGTCGAGGATTTTTGCAACCAACAACCGCGATTCATATAGAACAAGTGGATATATAATGTTTGAGATTAATTATTCCATAAAATGCGCACAAATTATATAATTTGTGAATCCCGGCCGGGTAATTGGGCACGTTAATAATTGCCGCAGACGTGATCGCCGCATGAAGTCGCGCATAAGGCTCTACATCCTCCTGGCCGCGATCTGGTTTGTAATATCGCTCCCCCTGCCGTGGCTGGTTGGAAACGAGAACGTGTCGGCGAGCTCGTTTTACACGATACTTGGAATCGTCGGGATAATGTCAATCCCGTTTGTAATGCTTGGAATCGCCTGGTCTGTAAAGCCAGAGCTGGCCTCTTGATCCTGCAATGACGTGGATTTCAGAGCTCGGCCCGCCCCCGATACGCCACGCCCTGCCCGAACTCGGCGCCGCCCTCCATGCGGCGGGCCTTGCAGCCAATGAAGCGATGCGGATTTACAACTCTGGCGAGCTCGGCGTCTCTTCCAAGGCCGACAGCTCGCCTGTCACAAAGGCCGACATATCCTCCAACCGCATAATTGCAGGCGAGCTCTCAAAGACGCCCCACCCGATACTCTCCGAGGAGAGCGCCGATGACGGGACGCGCCTTGATGCGGACACGGTCTGGATAGTGGATCCGCTTGACGGGACTGCGGACTTTGTTGATCGTACGGACGAGTTTACCATAATGATAGCCTTGGCCCAGCTTGGCCGCCCGGTACTCGGCATCATAGCACAGCCGGCAGCGCAGACGGTCTTTGTGGCACAGGACGGCGCAGGCGCCTACAGGGGGGCGCATGGCAGCTGGGAGAGGATACGCGCCGTGGGCAACGACCATATCGACGAGTGCCACCTGGTATGCAGCCGCAACCACCTCTCAGAGAGGGAGCAGAGGCTGTTCTCTGCCCTCAACATTACCCGGATAACAAAGCTCGGCAGCTCGATCAAGGCGTGCAGCATAGCCTCGGGGGAGGCCCACCTCTACATCACCACAACTGACAGGATGAAAGAGTGGGACACGTGTGCGTCGTGGTGCGTGGTGACAGAGGCCGGCGGGCGCATGACCGATGCGCTCGGAGGCGAGCTCACATACAACTCAAAGTCCGTGATACACAGGAACGGAATCGTTGCTAGCAGCGGGGGGCGGATACACGAGATTGCCACATCAGAGTGCCGCTCGGTGCTAGACCAGGTTCCTTGAGCCCAGGAATTCTGCCAGCCTGCGTGCGGACTCGTCGACACCCTCGTCCTGCGTGTTGACGCTAATGTCCGGCGACGGGGGCTCCTCGTACGGGTCGCTCACGCCTGTAAACGCCTTTATCTCGCCTGTTCGCGCCTTTTTGTACATGCCCTTTACATCGCGCTTTTCACACTCGTCAAGACCGCACTTTACATAGACCTCGACAAACGCCCCGCCCGCATCTATAATGCTGCGCGCCCGGGTCCTGTTTTCAATGTAGGGGCTTACCAGCGAGACTGCGACTGGGACCTTGTGCGAATAGAGGAGCTTTGCCAGGTGCGCGACCTTGACGTTGTGCTCGTCGCGGCCCTGCTTTGTAAAGTCCTTTGGTGAGAGCCACTCGCGCAGCTCGTCGCCGTCAAGCATTGCCAGGTTTGGAACCGTCTCTTGGAGCTTGCGGACCAGCGTGGTCTTGCCGGAGCACGGCAGTCCCGTCATCCACATTACAAAGGCCATCAGCGGCCGGCAGAATCGTGATCCTTAAGAGCGTATGCGTACCAGTCCGTCTGCTCGAGTGCGCCAATCTCCCGGTCTATCCGCCCGGTCGTCTTGGCTGCCAGCATGGCGGACTCGAAGTACTCGCGCATCTCTGCCTCCTCTTCTGCCGAGATGGTGCGCTCTGCCTCTTCAAAGAACCTCTCTTCCTTTGTCATGTGGTCGCGCAAAAACACGGCATACGTGGCAAGAAACCTGATGACTGCCTCGCGGGCATCCTCCCCCCTGCGCCACCGTGATGTATGTTCGGCAATCTTTACTGCGATGCGCCTGCCAAACTCGTGCTCGATCAAGAATGTGCGGATCTCCTCGCGCATCCCGTATGCGCCAACGCACGGAAAGTACGTGTCCTCCTCGCGTGAGTGGTGGACCGAGTCGAGGAACCCGTCGATGATGTCAGTCATCCTTGTAATGTCATCCAGGGGTACTGAGCCCCCGGCCTCGAGGCGGTCAACACATGCGCGTATGACCTTTTCGAGCCGCCAGGCCAGCTTGTGGTCGTCCCTTAGAAGCTCGGTGGCCTTCATGTCAGTACGGGCCAACGCGTGCGGTCATTTTAATCCGTTATGCGCCTCGGATTGACACGGACAGCTTTTAAACAGAATCGGGAATCTAGCCTGACAATGAACAGACCGGAGCTTGCCGTGGGCGATGCCATAGTCCAAGAAGCCTCGACGGCATTTACAGAGTTTGTCGACTCGCTTGGCCTCGCACCCATATCTGACAGCGTTGCCAGAATCCAGGAGGCAGTCTCAATGTTTTCTAGCACCGACGGCGGCATCGCATCTGCGCACGTGGTCCTCCTGGCCGCCGCAGTTACGATATTCTTTGGGGTCATAGGCGAGGCGTTCTTTAAAAAGACCGGCATACCCGACGTTGCGTTTCTCATGATCCTTGGGGTCATA
The DNA here is from genome assembly GCA_020027325.1 of Cenarchaeum sp. GTDB lineage: Archaea > Thermoproteota > Nitrososphaeria > Nitrososphaerales > Nitrosopumilaceae > JAHRAL01. The sequence continues at coordinate 6,329 of JAHRAL010000060.1, forward strand.
TTCGGCCCCATCCTTGGAATCATACAGCCCGCAGTCCTTGTGCAAATAGTCCCATACTTTGCGGCCATTGCGCTGATCATCATAATGTTTGACGGCGGATTGAACCTGGACCTCAAGCACATGATACGGACCGCGCACTATGCGATACTCTTGGCAATCGCAGGCTTTATCGTGTCAGTCGCAATAGTCACCATCCTTGCGCACTATGGGCTCGGGTGGGAGTGGTTTGACAGCATACTCCTCGGATCGATTGTGGGCGGGTCAAGCTCTGTCATTGTCTTTGGACTGGTCCGCAACCTGCGCATATCAGAGGCCGCAAAGAACATGCTATCATTCGAGTCCGCAATTACGGACATACTATCCACGATAATCGCATTCATCATGTTTGGCGTGATACTTGTCGGCACGCTTGATATCGCAGAAGTCGGCAGGACCGTCGGCCACAACATCCTGGTCGGCATATCGCTCGGCCTCATTGTCGGCATCCCGTGGCTCTATGTCTCTGCAAAGCTTGCAAACGTCCGCCACGGGTACATGCTCACGCTCGGCGTGCTCTTTTTCCTCTTCTTTGCTGCAAACACGCTCGGCGAGTCCGGCGCGCTGACGGCACTGGTCTTTGGCATCATGCTTGGCAACAAGGACAGGATCTCCCGCCTCCTCCGATTCAAGAAATCCACAATCGAGCGCGATGACTCGATGCACAACCAGCTGACATTCCTTGTGCGTGCGTTCTTTTTCGTCTTTGTAGGACTCTTGGCAAGCTTTGGCGACTGGCGTTTTGCCGTGTTTGGAATCGCAGCTGCCGTCCTGATCTATATCGCACGGATCATAATTGCACGCGGCGTACTGATACGCTTCTCGGCCCTTGACCGCAAGGTGACATCGGTGATGATTCCAAGGGGCCTGGCAGCTGCCGTCCTTGCCACCCTCCCGCTTACCTACGGGCTGCCGCACGCCGAGGCGTATCCGCAGATTGCGTTCTTTGTCATACTCTCGACTGTGATAATAACTACAATCGGCCTTGGGAGTGCCAAAAAGATACCCCCGCCACCATCCCAAGAGGGCGGGTTTGTAAAGCCAAAGGATGATGCGCCTGACCCAAAGCCAGAGTCTGGATTCCTGCCAAAGTCAGTCTGAGGACTTTACGTTGTCCAGTGACTGCCTGAGGCCCTTGTAGCGGTTGCGTATCGTGACCTCTGTCACGTTTGCGGCCTCTGCAATGTCGCGCTGTGTCTTGTCCTCGTTGTTCTTTACGCATGCAAGATAGAGTGCCGCAGCTGCCAGGCCCATCGGATCCTTGCCTGCTGAGACCTCGTTTTTCTTTGCCATGTCGAGCACGTGCGTTGCGTGCCTCTTTGTCTTTTCCTGGATTCCAATCTTGCTTGCAATCCTTGCGACACACTGCACCGAGTCCGTGACGGGCATCTTTAGCTCGAGCTCTTTTACCAAGAGTCGGTAGCACCGTGCAATGTCCTTTCGTTTTATGTTGGCTGCCTGCTCTACGTCCTTTAGGTTGCGCGGCGTTCCCGTGTCGCGGCATGCGGCATACAGTGCGGATGCCATAAGCGCAGAGATTGATCTTCCGCGAACCAGGCCCTTTTCTAGTGCCTTGCGGTAAATGTATGCGGCCTTTTCAATGACGGCATCCGAGATTGCAAGCTTGTCCTTTAGGCGGTTGAGCTCCGAGAACGCCTGCCTGAAGTTGCGATCCACCGGCTCGTGCACCTGGCTGCGGCTGTCCCATGTTCGCAGCCTCTCGATGGTGCTCTTCATTGATGCCGTCAGCGGGCGGCCAGATGCGTCCTTGTTTATCGGGTTGATTATCGTTGCCAGCCCCATGTCGTGCATCGTGAGTGACGTCGGGGCCCCGGCTCGTGCACGGTCGCCGTGGTCGTCCTGTGTGAATGATCTCCACTCGGGTCCGGACTCTTCGATCTTTTCGGTCATTACATAGCCGCACTTGGAGCAAAAGAGCTCGCCGGACTCGTTGTCCGTGACGAGCATGCCCTTTGCACACCGCGGGCATGCCTCCTTGCTGCTAACTCCCTTTGAAACCATAGATTTTACATCTTAAGTATGTACTATTTAAATCATGGGATTTTTTCATGCGAATAGAGGCACGAATTCATGGCAC
>JAHRAL010000066.1 GCA_020027325.1 Cenarchaeum sp.
TACGGCATGCACGGGCCAATACTGCCAGTCTTTGCAAGCACGTCGATTGGCGCATCATATGCAGAGCTTGGCCTCATCGGCCTGGCAACATTTGCGCCGTACATGTTTATACCATTCATCGTGGGGCTGCTCCTAGACAGGTTCAACCACGGCAAGCTGATCATAATCGGGATCATAATCAACACGACGTCGGTGTACATGATCTCTATTGCCCAGTCGGTGCCGGAGCTGATGGGTTACCGCGTAATGACTGGGATTGCGCACGCGTTTTTCTGGCCCCCGTGCGAGGCCATAATCTCGGAATACTCGCATCACAGGGACAGGGCAAAAAACATTGCAAAGTTTACCGGCTTTTTTGTCGGGGGGTTCACGATAGGCCCGCTGATTGCAGCACTCATGCTCACCCACATAGGCGAGGGAGACGAGGGATACAGGGCAGTCTTTGCCGCCTCTGCGTACGTCCTGGCAGCGGCAATAGTCTCGTCAGTCTATGTCTCGAGGACAAAGACAGGGGCGCGGCTTCAGAAATGGTCCCTTGATGCGCTCCGCGAGGTTGCGCGCTTTCCAGAAGTCATCGTCATTCTGCTCTATTGCACTGCGGCCTTTGGCATGATACTGACGATTTATCCGGCATTCTTGCACGAGCGCGGAATCACCGACGTCGAGATAGGGATACTCTACTTTGTGTTTGGCGCCTCTAGAATCGTGGCGCTCTTTACAATGAACGGCTCGATGCAGCGCTATGGCCTGGTCTTTAGCGTCGTGAGTGGAACGATTGCAGCTGCGCTCATAATATCATACTTTGCAGACGGGATGGCAGCCTTTGTCGTTGCAATGCTCTTGATGGGGTTCGGGTTCAGCGTGATATTCCCGCTGACGCTTGACATCGTCCTTGGCAAAAAGAAAAAGGACACGGACGGCAGCATGATCGGGGTCTATGAGATGATATTTGGAATCGGGTGGGCCGCAGGTCCGCTGGTGGCAGGATTCATCTCCCAGTTTTACGGCGGGGATGCGCCCTATCTTGTGTTCTGCCTTGCAGGCGCGGCCGTAATTGCAATGTCGATTCTTCGCCGCAACAGGCTCTTGCCGTCAAGGCAGGATTATGGCAGCTGATATGTCAAGAGGGATAATGGCCACGTGCCAAGATCTGGCAAGATCATGTCAGTGTAGGCGGCAGTATATAGCATACCAGACCATGTCTTAAAATATGGGTAACATCTGCCACAATGTACGGGTCCGCCTTGGTGAGGCTACGGGCGCCCGAAAGGGTAGCCCGAGGAGCCGCCATTCATATCACGACAAACCCGCGTTTGTTCCAGCCCCGAATAGTGAGTAGTACTTGTCCTTTATCTCGTTCCAGCGAGCATCCTTTTCATTTCCGGATACCAGTTTGATGTGTGGGGCGTAGGTAAAAAAATCTGCAAATTGCAACAGTTTTTCCTTGAACGGATCACCGTTTATGATTTTTCCCCTTATCTTGTTAAGATCAGTAAACTGGGGGAATTTTGGAATTTCTTTCAAGTTCAGTATACAACATGTACATGGCCATTGAAGAAGAGGTGGCTAGTGATACTGGTGTTGGCGTATGTCTGGAATGAACCGCTGTCGTGGTCATTCGTGGGAGTTGTGCGACAAACTACAGTGTAAGCGGCAGTATATAACACGCCATACTATGCCTTTAAATACAGCTACGATCTATCAATGAACTCGATTCCGCCTTGGGTGAGGCTACGGGCGCCCGAAAGGGTAGCCCAAGGGATCGCCATCATAACACAACAAATCCACGTTTATTCCAATTCCCATTTAGTGAGTAATATCTGTCCTTTATCTCGTTCCAGCGAGTGTCCATTGCATTTTTTGATACCAGTTTGATGTGTGGTGCATAGGTGAAAAAATCTGCAAATTGCAACAGTTTTTCATTAGAGTCTATCCGTAATTGCCTGCGATGTTGATTTTCAGGCACAAAATTTGGCAAATTTTCCGATTACGGATCGACTCTATTGAACGGATTGCCGTCTATTATCTTTCCTCGTATATTTCCAAGATCAGCTAAGTGCGGAAAGCCTGGAATTTCTTTCAAGTTCTTCATATCAATTTCCATTCTATGCCGTATTGATCTATTAAACCGTTCATAGATGACTTTACCTTGATCGTTGTGATCTTCTAGAAAATATTGAAAACGTTCTAGCGCCACTAGCAGCGTATAAGCTCGAATCATTGCCAGGTCACCATACTGGGCAGCGTGTGAAGATTTGTTAAGGCTAACGGATACTAGCTTGCAATCAACGGTGTTGATCGCATCAAACATTCTATCAGCAACCTGTTTGCATTGATTAATAGACATCTTATTGTATGGGGGGGATTTTCGTCTGAGCTCATGATAGTGTAATTTGAAACTTTTAGGAAGAACAACATTGTTGTTTATGAAGCACTCCTTTATTATCAGATCATGTTTGTGATCAAACTGTGCAATGTTTTTTTCGTTGACTATGATTCCTCCCGTTGTAAACCAATCAGTGCCGGGGTTGTTTCTACGTATACTCATGCCTTCGTCCCCAGATTCATCAACATACATGTGATACATATACAAATCACCAGTAAGCGTATTAATAAATCGTGCACCAGTGCATCGGGTATTCGGTCACCGACTCAGACCCTCTAGTCAACTAGGCACGATCCCATAGATTTAGACACCCAAATCATTAATTTGGGAGCCGCCGGCATGGCACACATGATGGACGCAACGCTCAACATAGCCGGAGGGGAGTGGATCATTATCGCCCTTGCCGCAATCATACTCCTAGTCGGGACAAACAGGCTCCCCGAGGCCGCACGCAAGATGGGCAGGATCGCAGGCGAGTACACAAAGACAAAAAACGAGATTGCCGAGCAGGTAAGCGGGGCCGCCAAGATTCACCCCACAAAGCCAGTAGAGAGCGAGCGCGAAAAACTGGACATGATGGCGCGCACCCTAGGCATTGCGCACGACAACAAGACCGACGACGAGCTTCGCAGGCTCATTGCAGACAGGGTCGGCGGGCGCAAGGACGCCTAGCTGCGGATCCTGTACCGGCCGCTGTCAATGCGCTCCTTTGCAAATCCAAAGTACTCTGGGACGATCTCAAATCCTAGATACCTTCTTTTCATGATCTTGGATATTACTGCAACCTGGCCGGATCCAAGGAACGGATCAAGTACCAGGTCGCCGGGCTCGCTAGAGTATTGGAGGATCTTTTCGACTAGTTTTCGCGGAAGCTTTGTCGGCGTCTTTATGTCACCGGACCAGTATTCGCGCTTTATGTCCCAGACGTCCTCCTTGTCGCCATAGTGCGCGCTGCGGCCGTCTGGCGTCCTTTCCTTGGCGCCAAACCTTGCAAACGGGTAGAACCTGCGCTTTTTGTCGTTCTTGCATACGTACAGGCAGTGATAGTGCGACGTGACAAACTTTCTGCGGGTCACGACGCCAAACTGGTATTTCCATACAATGTGGTTTACGGTGACAAAGCCCACATCATCAAGTGCGCCGAGTATGTCGCCGAGGTTGTTCCACCCAGAAAAGACGTACATGCTTCCAGACTCTTTGAGCACCCTGTATGCTCCGGACATCCACGAGCGCGTAAACTCGTAATAGTCCTCAGGCCGGATCTCGGCATATCCTTTGATCACCCGCGAGCCGGTGCGGTTATAGTTTGCACGCGCCGGCCCGAACCCGATTGCAAATGGCGGGTCGGTTACGACAAGGTCGACGCACGCATCATCAATGCATGCCATTCCGCGTATGCAGTCAGTGTTCTGTATCTTGCTTTTTACTACACCCTTGCGCATCTTTGGACAAGAACGGGGCGAGTGTGTTATATCAGTTAGCCGAGGGGCTCAGGCCGGAGCCTGCCAAAAATAAAATTAAAACTGGACAGTGACATGCGACCTACATGGCCGACGGGGTCACCAGGGCGTCTATCGACGATCTAGCTTTCGACCCTTTCTTTTTGCAGCTGCGAGTTCTTCACGAAGGTGTTTTTTGAGCAGTCGTGCGTGTGCCTTTTTATGTGCACGAAATGCCTTCATGACGGACCTGCTTGAACCTGCGCGTTTGACTGCCGCACTGTATCGCTTGTGAGCAGCAGAGACGTCGCTGGAGTATGTTGCCATTGCTTATGCGGTGGTTTTCATGTTGATAATATGCAAAAGTGTATCAAAATGCACCAGTGATAAATTACAATTGACCTTATTTTGGGATTTTTGGCTAGAATCTGGATTCAGAGCCCGATTGATCGGAAATTGGGCCGGTTTTAGGCGTATGCAAGGTTGGAGCCTCCACCGATCAGGCCAAACGACGCCCAAAGTCTGCAAAGTCTACAGTATTCACCTAGGCGCCGTCGGCCAGAGGCAGGTCGGGGGTTTGAGCAGGTGGCCCCGTACGCGTAAATGTGTGAGATGGATAAATATGCCAAGGTCACACAAGGCAGAACATGGCAAAGACAGCAATTGTCACGGGGTGCTCTTCTGGAATCGGCCTAGAGTCGGCCCTAGAGCTGGCAAGGGCAGGATACACAGTCTATGCGGGCCTCCGGGACGAGGCCAGAGCCGGCCCGCTAAAGGACGGTTCTTCCAAGGACGGATCAGATATCAAGACATTTCAGGTCAATGTTGCAGACGGCGAGTCAGTCAGATCCGCGGCAGGCAGGATTCTTGACGAGGCCGGAAGCATTGACGTTTTGGTCAACAATGCAGGATACGGCCTCTTTGGCAGCATTGAGGACATTTCCATCCAGGATATGCGCAAACAGTTTGAGACAAACTTTTTTGGCGCAGTAGAGATGATACAGCAGCTGGCCCCGGGAATGCGCGCCCAAAAATCCGGGAGGATAATAAACATCAGCTCCGTGGCAGGTAGGATCGGCTTTCCGTGCTCTCCGGCATATGTTAGCTCAAAGTTTGCACTAGAGGGACTGAGTGAGTGCCTCAGGTACGAGCTAGGCGCACACGGGGTGCAGACGGTGCTAATCGAGCCCGGGGTGGTAAAGACCAAATTCATGGACAATGCAAGTATGAAGGCTCCAAAGGCCGGCTCCCCGTATGCCGAGATAACTGAAAAGGTGATTGCGGGAATAAGGATGATGGCCGAGCTTGGAACCCAGGCAACCGACGTTGCAAAGATAGTCCTAAAGGCCGCAACAGATCCGGATCCCCTGCCGCGCTATGTTGTGGGCAATGACGCAGTCATGTTTTTGGAATCAAAAAAGACAATGACTGATGCAGAGTTTGAGGATTATATCAAAAAAGAGCTATACTGATGAGTGTCATAATAGACGTGGATTTGTTGTGATATGATGACGACTCCTCGGGCTACCCTTTCGGGCGCCCGTAGCCTTACCCAAGGCGGAATCGTGCAATGTAGTGTATGGTGGCCATATTTAATGACTCGTATGGCGTGTTGCACGATATGTTGGACGACAAGTAGACACACTTTATTGTCAAGAGCACATATTTGGTTTATATACGTGCCATCTGTTTTGAGGACACTTGAAAAAACAAGGCATCATTGCAATAATCATCGCCGTGGCAATAGGAGGCGGGGCAATTTATGGAGTGAGTCCGTACTTTACAGAGTCCACCATCGACGAAGAGTTTCCAGTTGTCCGCAACACGCCGACAGGCGGGGAGCTAGACTCTGACCAAAAGGAGGCATTGATGGACCTGATGCTAGAGGTCGAAGAGTTTGGCGATTCTCTGGAAATGATAGAGACTACAGACGATAACGACGCAAGGGCAGTCGAGGAGATGATGCAAGATGTTGAGGCTGCAAGCCAGAGGATAGTCAGCGTTGCAGACGGTCAGAGTGAGATGATGGGCTCCGACGAGATGACAAAAATCAGGGACGACATTGACAGCATGGCCCGCGACGTTGTGAGCATGGACGTCTCCATGAGAGACGATGACCGCGATCTGACACTGGGTATGAGCGATGATATGATGTCCGACGAGAACATGGAGGACAATGGCATCGTACTAGAGCTAACGGGTACGTTTGTGGGCGTCGACGACGGCATCCACGACGCACAGGGCACTGCAAGCGTCTATTCGGTAGGCCAGAATCAGACCATACTGCGCCTAGAAGACTTTAGATCTACGAACGGGCCGGCCCTCAAGGTCTATCTGGCAACTGACAAGTCCGCATCAGACTATGTCAGCCTCGGGGATCTAAAGGCCAACAGCGGCAACCAGAATTACGATATACCTGCCAACGTCGACCTAGAAAAGTACGACAATGTGCTGATATGGTGCGAGCCGTTCAGGGTTCTGTTTGGCAGTGCCGAGATCGTTCCGTAATTCTAGCCAAAGTTGATATACGCACGAGTCCGGGTTTTTTCCAGTTGGTATGGCCGGTGCTCGTGCATGAAGTGGAAGACGCTAGAGCATAACGGAATCCTCTTCCCCCCTGCCTTTGAGACAAAGCACGTCTCAGTCAAGATCGGCGGAAAACGCCTAAAGCTCGACATCCTTCAAGAGGAGATGGTCTACCAGTGGGCAAAGAAAAAGGACACGCCGTACGTCCAAGACACGGTCTTTCAAAAAAACTTTACAGCCGACTTTGTGCGCCAGCTGGGATCAGAGTACAAGAATACAAGGTACGAGGAGATTGACTTTGCAGAGGCATACGCGCTAGTAGACAGGGAAAAGGAGGCCCGAGAGCGCATGACAAAAGAGGAGCGAAAAGAGCTTGCCAAAAAACGCAAAGAGGTCCGCGAGGGGCTCAAGGCAAAGTACGGCAAGGCGGTCCTTGACGGCAAGGAGGTCGATGTCGGCAACTATATGGCCGAGCCTCCGGGAATATTCATCGGGCGCGGCGAGCACCCGTATCGCGGCAAGTGGAAGCGTGCGATATCTAGCAGGGACGTGACGCTCAACATGGGCAAAAAAGCAAAGCGCCCCCCCGGCGACTGGGGCAAGATAGTCTGCAAGCAGGACTCGATATGGCTTGCGTGCTGGACAGACGATCTTACAAAAAATACAAAATACATCTGGTTTGCAGACACTGTCGGCCTAAAGCAGGACCGTGACCGTGCAAAGTACGACAAGGCCGTCATCCTGTCCAGCAAGATAGCCGACGTCCGGAAAAAGATCATTGCCGACATGAAGAGCCGAGATGCCACGGTGCGCAACATTGCAACTGTCTGCTATCTCATATACCGCACCGCGATGAGGGTCGGCGACGAAAAGGATTCAGAAGACGAGGCAGACACCGTGGGGGCCACGACGCTGCGCGCAGAGCACGTCAAGGTAAGTGATACCGAGATAAAGTTTGATTTCCTAGGAAAGGACAGCGTGAGGTGGGAGGAGGCGCTAAAGGTAGGTGCTGATGACGAGCAGTTCCGGGACAACCTCCGCACGCTCTTAGAGTCAAAAAAGGCCAAGGACGCCATATTTGGGAAAATTTCATCACGCGATGTAAACGAATACCTCTCAAAGATTGTAAAGGGGGTGACGGCCAAGGTCTTTAGGACATATCTTGGATCTAGCATTGTCAACGAGTACCTGGCAGGCCACCTCAACGTGCGCACCAAGTCTGCCAATACAAAGCTCTATCATGCAAGGCTGGCAAACCTCAAGGCCGCGCAGATGCTCAACCACAAGAGGACCATCCCCAAGACGTTTGCAAAGTCGCTTGAAAAAAAGCGCGAAAAGCTCAAAGAGGTAATCGCCAAGCCTACAAAGACGCCAAAGCAGGCCCTAAAAAAGAAGGAGCGCGTCGAGCGCCTAAAGATGCAGCTGGACCTGACACAGCAGACAAGCGACTACAACCTCGGCACGTCGCTGCGCAACTATATTGATCCGCGGGTCGTCAAGGCGTGGATAGACAAGGTTGATGCCGACTGGGAAAAGGTGTACACTGCTGCCCTCCAGCGCAAGTTCCTGTGGGTCAAGGACGAAAAGCACGTCTGGTCAAAGGTCAACGCGCTGTATGCCACGCCGCGTAATTAGAGAATCATTTATTTTGACACGTTTTGGTGTTTGATCTGTGCCGGAGTAGCTCAGCCTGGCCTAGAGTGCCAGTCCACACCAGAGGCAATACTCATAATCTGGAGGTCGTGGGTTCGAAACCCACCTCCGGCACTATACACCCCACACGGTGTCAATGTACTTCCACAGATACAGCACGCTGACAGTAGCTATCGAGTACACCATCGGCTTCCATGCAAATGCGGGAAACGTCGGCGAGGCAAGCTTTACGCGATAGTCGTCAAACACGTGCGAGACGTACTGTTTTAGGTTACGGCTCCATATCATATACTCGATCTTGTGCTTTTGGAGCATCTGCGCGACTTCGTACACCACAAACGTCCGCTGGCTAAACATGTGCTGCAAATAGTCTCGGGATACCTCGACTTCGGAGTGTATTGCAATCATCCCGTCCTGAATGCGGGTCATCCTGACATGGAGCTCCCACGGCTTTGCCAGCTTTAGGCACATCCCGCTTCCGATCTGGCCGGGCCTCTTGTGCTCAAACTTTACGCGCCGAAAGCCCTCCTTTGCAAACATCTGCAAGAGATCGTCAATGTTCTTGCGGACGACTAGTTCGAGCTGCGCCACGCCCGTCTCAGAGTCCGCATGTATGCGGTTTTTTATATTGTTGAGAAATGAGACGGTTCTAGGGTACATGGTCTGGTACTCCATGCGCGGGCATTCGGGGGGCATTATTTAAAGGAGTTCGGCGCCAGACGCCTGAAATACGCGCACGGGCCGGACATGCCGGCGGGGCCCGTCGCAGGTGCACAGGTAAATGATATATAGAATGCGGCGCGGTTTTTTGGTATTGGACGGAAAACGGATTGTCCTTACCGCTGATCGAAGTTTGATGACAAATTACCGCGGAAATTTTTTGTATGGTTTTATTGCGTGCGGTCCCTACGAGGTCCTCCCAGAGTGGGTCTTTGACAAGGTATTCTGCCCCGCAGTCGAGACAGATCCCATTACCGGCGAGGCCAAGGTTGCACAAATTGGGCTGCGCAGGGTCGAGAGTGCGCTGCATCAAGGCTATGATCCAAACGACATCATTGTTGCAAACCCCGAGCACCTGGCAAAGTCCATCGGCCCCAAGACAAAGGTTGTGGGAATAAACGTCATGGACCCGCTCGGAATGGCGCCGGTAACCACCACAATGTCGCCTGAAAAGCTCTCATATATCGCAATGAAGTTCAAGCGCATGTGTGCGACTATAATCCAGCTAAAAAAGCAGTACAACTTTCACGTCGTAGTCGGGGGCAACGGCGCCTGGGAGCTTGCAAAGAAGGACAGGATGCGCGTACACGGCATTGACACCGTCGTGGTCGGCGAGGCCGACGAGCTTGCACTGGACCTGTTCAAGGATCTAGAGTCCGGCAACGCGCCTGAAATCATGCACTGTTTTGTCAAAAATATACAAAATATCCCAGAGATAAAAAAGCCGACTGTCAACTCGCTTATTGAGGCCATGCGCGGGTGCGGCCGCGGGTGCGACTTTTGCGACGTCAACAAGCGCTCCAAAAAGGATCTTCCTCCTGACCGGCTCCAGCGCGAGGCAAAGATAAACCTCGACTATGGCTTTGACTCTGTATGGCTCCACTCTGACGAGATGCTGCTGTACGGGTGCGACAACCGGGACTTTAGGCCCAACAGGGATGCGATAACCGATCTCTGGGCAAAGCTAAAGGGACTTGGCGCCAACTTTGTCGGCACGACGCACATGACATTCTCGGCAGTCGCAGCCGATCCGGATCTCATGCACGACATATCCACGATAAACAGGATGGAGCAGGACAACAGGTGGCTTGCAACAAACCTCGGCATAGAGACGGTCTCGCCGGACATGGTCAAAAAGCACCTGGGCGTAAAGACCAGGCCGTTTAGGCCCGAAGAGTGGGGCAGCGTGGTGCGCGAGGGCGCAGACATTCTCAACCGCAACCACTGGTTCCCGGCAGCGACGATAATAATCGGGTGGCCTGACGAGACGATTGACGACGTCCAGTACACGCTGGACATGATGGAGGACTTTCGTGCAATGGACTTTAGGGGGCTGGTGGCCCCGCTCCTCTACCAGGACTTTGGGGAGCGCAACTCGATGCACTTTGGAAACCTCAACGAGGCGCAGTTTACGCTCTTTTGGAAGTGCTGGGAGAACAACCTCCGGGTCATAAACGACATCATCCCGATAATACTGCGCAACAAGTCCTACGGGCCCCCGATGAAGGTCTTCATGTACGGGCTCATAAAGGCCGGAACCTGGGCGATACTGCGCTATCTGCGCGGGCTATGCAAGAACCTCTTTAACGGCAGGACGCCAGAAGAGATAGTTGCAAGGCACGCCCGCAGCAGGTCGGTCTCTGCGCCCAAGATAGAGACAAAGCGCCTATAGCTGGGATATTGCCGCATCGGCAATCGTGTTCCTTTTTGGTGCGAGTATTACAAAGTAGGTCTTGTCGGTCCTCTCTATTGCGGTCACGCCCTTGTACGTCTTGGTCGATGCGTCAAACTCGTAAATGCCCGGCGCCAGTTTGCTCTTTGTATAGATCATCAGGTAAGAGCCGCCTGTGGCGGGGTTTAGCGGAATGAATGCCATGACGTACCCCTTGTAGGTGCTCATCGGCATCGTGTTCTTCATCGGCGAGGCCGCAGCCGACATGTACAAAAAGACGTCCTCGACGGTCTCAAACTCTTCGAACTCGATGTCCATG
>JAHRAL010000074.1 GCA_020027325.1 Cenarchaeum sp.
AGGCGTGCACACGGGTCACTACTTTTTGGACTATACCTGTGCTAGGCGTGTTGTACGGAAATAATGTCGCACCTGTGCTAGGCGTGCACACGGGTCACTACTTTTTGGACTAGGCCCGACTGGCGCGTGGCTATGCTATCAGGCTGAATATCAGCCCAAGCGAGGTTGCGACGAGTATCAGGCCGGTTATGAGCAGCGGGCCCACTGACTTTTGCGATATTGCGCCGCGATAGATGAGGATTCCCCCGAGGAGGCCGATGAAGAGGATGATGATGCCGGCTATCGTGTCAAATGGTGACGAGTCCGTAACAATCGGGTTAAAGACACCTGCCAAAAGTGCAAAGAACCCGACAAGGTACGAGTACTTTATTGCTTTCAGGGATCGATGACCTAGCTCGGCCATGTCCTAGCAGATCACGCAGGTGGCCACTTACATCATACCGCCCATGTCGCCCATGCCGGGCATGCCACCCATGCCTCCCATTCCGGGCATGCCTCCCATTCCGCCGCCCATGCCTCCTTCGGCTCCCGGGGGCGGGCCGGCCGACTTTGCAGTTGCCACAACGTCGTCGATTCGAAGTATCATGCAGGCAACCTCTGATGCAGTCGAGATGATGTGCGTCTTTACCACGAGCGGCTCGACGATGTCGCTGGACTTCATGTTGGCAATACGGGTCTTGAGTACGTCGATTCCGGTCCACTTGTCTCCCTGGAGCTGCTTTTGGCGCAGCGATGCGAGCGTGTCAATTGGATCCATTCCGGCATTGTCTGCAAGCGTGAGTGGTATGACCTCTAGTGCGTCGGCAAACTTTTCGGCCGCTATCTGCTCGCGGCCCTCAAGCGACCTGGCCCAGGTGCGGAGGCGCGATGCGACATACGTCTCTGGGGCGCCACCGCCGGCCACCACAGACGGCGACTCCATGATATCCTTGACTACCATTATTGCATCATGCACGGAGCGGTTGACCTCGTCGACTACGCGCTGCGAGCCGCCGCGCAGTAAAAGCGAGACGGACTTTGGGTGCTTGCAGCCCTCGATAAAGACCCACTTGTCTTCCTCGATCTTGCGCTCCTCTACGAGGTCTGCGGACCCAAGATCCTTTTCAAACAGATCGTCGAGGTTTGTGGCGATTCGGGCACCTGTGGCCTTTGAGATCTTTGTCAGATCGCTCTCCTTTATGCGCCTGACGCCCATGATTCCGGCCTTTGCCAGATAGTGCTGGGCCATGTCGTCTATCGCCTTTTGGCACAAGACCACGTTGGCCCCCGATGCGATTATCTTGTCGACCATGGTCTTTAGCATGCGGTTCTCCTCGTCCAAAAACGCCTTCATCTGCTGCGGGTTCTGGATGTTGATCTTTGCATCAGTCTCGGTCTTTGTGATCTCTAGTGCCGCGTTGATCAGGGCAATCTTTGCGCCGGCAATCTTTGAGGGCATGTTGGAGTGGACGACCTCCTTGTCTAGTATGACGCCGGTTATCATGGACGAGTCGTGTATCGAGCCGCCGGCCTTTTTTTCGACCTTTATGTCGTCGATGTCGACTGTGTAGGTGTCGCCGTTCTTGTTGGCTACTGCCATCACCGCCTTTACCACCATCTCTGCAAGCGCATCAGAGTTCTTTCTGACCAGCTTTGTCTGCATCGCAGTCTTTGCGACCTTTGTAAACATTGCGCGCTCTGACGTGGTAATGGGTTCGGCTATGTCGTCGAGGAGCTTTCTTGCCTTGGTGGCGGCCTTGCGGTACCCGTCGACTACGATTGTAGGGTGGACGTTCTGGAGTAGGAGGCTCTCGGCGGCCTCGAGCAGCGCGCCTGCAAATACCACGACGGATGTTGTCCCGTCGCCGACCTCGTTGTCAGTCGTCTTTGATATCTCTACGAGCATCTTTGCTGCAGGGTGCTGCACGTCAATCTCCTTTAGTATGGTGGCACCGTCGTTGGTTATCGTAACGTCGCCAAGCGAGTCGACTAGCATCTTGTCCATGCCACGCGGGCCCAGGCTCGTAGATACAATCTCTGCAATTATCTTTGCGGCCTGGATGTTGTTCTTTTGTGCGTCACGCCCCTTGGTCTCGGACGCACCGTCCTTTAACAGTACGACCGGCATGTTTGTTTTTGACGCCTGAACGCTCATGTACGCACAACGCCAAAAGGGATGTTTTAAACCTATTTCAGGCGCATTGCCCATGTTTTAAATTGCAAGTGGGCGGATTTTTGGCGTGAAAGCGGCAAGGTCTGCAAAGGGATCGCGCACCGGCAAGACGTCGCCTGCCAGGGGCGCATACGGCAGGATATTTGGCGCGCTCAGGGATCACAACAAGCTCTTCTCAGAATCGCTCCCGCTTATTGCAAGCGAGAACATTATCTCGCCGGCAGTAAGGGAGGCGCTGCTCTCGGACTTTGGAAACCGGTATGCAGAGGGGTGGCCCGGCGAGCGCGTCTATGCGGGGTGTGCGCATATTGACGAGGTCGAGATCGAGTGCATGCGCCTGGCAAAAAAGCTCTTCCGTGCAGAGTTTGCAGACGTAAGGCCGATCTCCGGCGTCGTGGCAAACCTGGCCATATACTCGGCATTCAGCTCCCCCGGGGACGTGATGATTGCGCCCTCGATTCCGGCCGGCGGCCACATCTCGCACGGCAAGCGCGAGCACTCTGGGACCGCGGGGCTGGTGCACGGGCTGGACATTGAGTTTTATGCCTTTGATGCCAAAGAGATGACAATAGACGTCGATGAGACAAAAAAGCGTGTCCGCGGCCTCAAAAAGGCCGGGCGCACCCCCAAGATTGCAATGCTTGGCGGCTCGCTTTTCTTGTTCCCCCACCCCGTCGCAGAGCTTGCCAGTTTCTTCAAGTCGCACAAGATCCACATCAACTATGACGCAGCACACGTGGCGGGCCTCATCGTCGGGGGCCGGTTCCAGGATCCGCTCCGCGAGGGTGCGGACACGATGACGCTGAGCACCCACAAGACGCTCTTTGGACCCCAGGGCGGGCTGGTCCTGGGCTCAAAGGGCCATGCAGAGGCCATAAAGCGCGCAGTCTTTCCGGGCCTGACTAGCAGCCACCACATCCACCACATGGCAGCAAAGGCAGTCGCCTTTGCCGAGGCATTGGAGTTTGGCCGCAAGTATGCGGCCCAGGTCGTCTCCAATGCACGGCGCCTGGCACAGGAGCTGAGCGCCTGCGGCTTTCACGTGCTGGGGGAGGGGCGCGGGTTTACAGAATCGCACCAGATAGCCGTCGATGTCTGGGAGCATGCAGACGGCGGCAAGGTTGAGGCGTCCCTTGAGGAGGCCAACATAATCGTAAACAGGCAGCTCATACCCGGGGACATAAAGGCCGGGCGCAACTATTTCCACCCCGGCGGCATAAGGATGGGCGTATCCGAGCTGACGAGGCTCGGGATGGGCGGCGCCGAGATGCGCGAGGTCGCAGAGCTCATCCGGGACGTGATAATTGACAAAAAGGATGCCCGCCGGGTCAAGAGTGCCGTAAAGTCCCTCAGGCGCGACTATCAAAAGGCAAGGTACTGCTTTGATGGCAGGCGCGATGCGTACGAGTACATCAAGCTAAGATGACTGGGCCTGATAACGGGCTGCCTCATGCATAGTCGCCAAGCTGCATCTGGTCTGCGTGCTTGCCAAAGACCATCTCGATCTCGCCATCAATGTTGCGTATGTGGTCTGTCAGGTACGGGCCCACGTCGTACCTGCCGACAAGGCGCGTGGCCATCCCGAGGTACTTTGAGACAGACGACCGCGTTATAGTCGAGATCAGCGTGTTGCCGCAGACCGTGCCGCCGGGCGCATTCGTACACCTGCGCCCAAGCGGGATGCGGCGGTACGTTGCCAGGCACTTTGTGCAGCGAAACCCCTGCCGGGCGTATGCCCGGAGGTTTCCGGCAAGATCGGGCACGAGGTGCGTCGCTATGACGTTGGCGATTAGCACCGACGTGTCGACTGCGTTTATGAGGTCAGCGGTGCGGATCTGAAACTCTAGCTTTTCCTCCATGGGTCCAAGCGTAGAGTATGCGCTGCGCTCGTGCGTGCTCACAAGCGAACTTGTCCGGTGGGTGAACCCGTACCCCTGGTACTGTGCGTCGGTGCCTATGCGGGTCTTTACAGTCTCGACGCACCCCACCTCGGATGCCTTTGGACGCGCCGCTGTATGCTCAAAGAACTCGAGGGGAAACTTGCCGACGACTTCGAGGTTGTGGGCCTGCTTTTGCGCCTCGTGCGGCAGCACAAAGGGCTGGAGGAGGAGCGGTGCGTCCATCAGCCCTCCGATGCGCTCAGAGAGGAACTCGCGTGAAAAGTTGAGAAAGACGTCTAGGAGTAGTATGAGCGAGTCGGCATCGCCGTCTGCATCCCGGCGCTTTGACGAGTGCCAGTTGGCAGTCCCAAAGCAGACCTGTGTCCTGGCAAACCCGATCACGCGTGTGATTATCCCAGTCGAGGTGTGGGGGGCCAAGCCCACTATGAGGTGGCCTATGAGATCCGCAGTCGCCGATACCCGATAGTACGGCTCCAGGCCATAGACTGTCCGCAGCTCGTCGTCGACGAACCGGCAGACCTTGACCAGGTGTTCTGCGGCCCCCACGGGTATGACCACGTCCTGTGTAAAGAGCTCGACTAGCTGGTCCTCGTCGACAAGCGGCCTGCCGTCGGCGTCCTTGTCGTATCCCAGTCCCCGGAGCTGCTCGACTGTGGCGCCTATCCACGCGGGCTTGAAGTGGGTCAGGGGGGCGTTTGTTGCCTCGTACCTGATGGTTCCGTCCTTGAACATTGTAAGATCGTGGTGCTGGCGGAGTATGCCCTTTTCAAGGGGTTCTGCCATCCTCCCCGAGCCGATGAGCTTGTTGACGCCCTTGAGCGGCTCGCGGACCTTGGCCCTTGTGCGCTCTTGGGCCAGCAAAAGCGCCTTTTTGAGTGGATACCGCGTGCGCGCAAAGGAGACGGTGTCGCGCTTGCACTTTGCACAGCTGTCCGCGTCGAGCTCTAGATCACACCTCATGCAGCGGCGTGTCAGGGTAGTCTGGGAGCCGCACATGCCGCACTTTATCGGGATCGACACGGCACCGCAGGAGGTGCATGTGCGGTTTGACATCGTGGCAGTAAAGTCTCCCCCGTCAAGGGCCTTGAGTATGCTGCGCCTCGGACCGCCCCTGTTCTCCACGGGAAAGAGCGAGTGGACCGGCGGCTTCATCTTGCGCTCTGCGGCCTTTTCGGGCCTGCCGATCCGGACCCCGACTGCCGTTGAGAACTTGGCGCGTATGCCGATCCCCGAGGCCGCAGTCAGTGCCCCGAGTACGTCCTCGCCGACTGGCGCCTTGCCGGCAAAGAGCAGCGCCTCAAAGACGCCTGCCTCATCACCCTCTAGCACGCACCTCCCCCCGTCGTTTCTGTGCGGGGTGCCGAGCATCTCTAGGATCCTCTTGCAGGCGGCCCCGTAGACTATGCGCCCGGCGTTGCGCGACTCTGGTTCGAGGAGCGATGCGAGGTCCTGGGCAGATATCTGGTCCCAGTAGTAGAGGTATGCCGGATGGAGCCCGACGCCGCAAGAGCGCGAGATCTTGAGCGCGTCTGCCAGCGCGGGCCTGCCTGCATCCACGATCCGGGCCGCCTCCCCGTCTCCGAGCTTTGCGGCAAGCTCTGCGGCCCAGTACTCCTCGACATAGCCAGACTGGGGCATCCTGGCGTCGTTTTCGACAAAGTCGCCAAAGGAGACCAGAATGTCACCCAGGTGGAGGATCTCTGAGAGGTCGGGGCGTATCGAGGCCGCGTGTGCCGCATCACGGACCAAAACGACGTCGCCGTCTTTGAGGCGCACTATGGGGGGATCTATCGAGTCAACGACTGCGACTGTGGCGCCCTTGCCGGGAATGTCGGTCTTTACCTGCGTGCCCACCGTTACGACGTGGTCCAACAGCTCGGGGATGGCGGGGTGTATCCCCACGGTCGTAAACCCCGTATTGCAGGCCCGCCCATAGCGCAGCCTGAAACCGCCAAGCGTGTTGGCAGTTGAGAGGACCGACCGCCCCGTTATGACCTCGCGCATCCTCTTTGTCGAGGCCGTATCGTCGTCATCACCCATCTTTGCGGCGCCCTCTAGCTCGCCCAGCCACTCCCAGCCCTCGATGTCATAGTCCTTTACGCGCTGGAGCAGCTTTTTGCAGCGGCCGATAAGGCCGTCATTGAGGACGCGCAGCGCGCCCCCGCGCACGCGGGAGGTCTTTATGCGGACCATGTTGTTGTGGTTGACGACCTCGTAGGGGTCAGTATCAACGCCGTCCAGCTCGACTGGGAGGTTGGATATGACCTTGACAATGTCCGCGTCGGTGACCCTGTACTGGAAGCTGGACGCCTCGCGCTCGTATATGCGGAGCTCCTCGACAAAGCGGCCCGTCTCGTCATCAAACGAGTCGGCGCGGTACTTTTTGAGCCCGACTGTCTGGCGGACGTGGTCTGCTATGAGCATCGTCACGGCAGACTCGGTGCCCCCCGCAGATCTCATGGGTCCGGCGATGGACAGTGAGAGGTACTCGGAGCCGTCGCGGTTCTTCTTTATCGTGACGTCCGCTATGCCCTGGAGGGGGGCTATTGTGACGCCTTCTGTGACCGTGGCCAGTCCCACCCTCACGGCCTGGTCAACGCGCTCCTTGAGCGTGGCGCCTTCTGGGAGGTGCTGTCCGAGCGCAATCTCGCCTGCGATGAGCAGCGCCGCACGGTCCCTGCCGTTCTCATCAAAGAGCTCTCGGAGGCGTCCGGCCACGTCGATGCCGAGCATCTTGGCGACGCGGTCTGGGAGGTCAAAGGCGGTCTTGGAATCAATGGTCAGAGACGAGTCCCTCCCCGTCTTTTTGGCCCGTTCCGCACATGCCAGGGCGTCCTCTGTTCGGGCAAGCAGCCCCGCATAGTACTCTAGGTGGGGGGGTGGGATCTTTAGGCCGTTTAGGTGGTCTAGTGCCTCAGACACGCCTGGACCCCGTGCCCTTGAGCGCCTTTGTAATGGCAGACAGCCGCCGCAGGCCGGCAGTACCCGTTCCCTCCAAGAGCGTCCCTATAACCAGCCCGTCGGCCCCGGCATCTGCAAGGGCCCTGGCGGTCCGGGCATCGCGTATGCCCCCTCCGACTATGATGAATCCGTCAAAGACGGCCCTGACCGTCTTTACCATCTTGGCAGTCACGCTCTTTTTGGCGCCAGAGCCGGCCTCGAGATAGACCAGGCGCATCCCGAGGAACTTGGCGGCCAGGGCGTAGGCGGCCGCTATCTTTGGCTTTTCATGGGGTATCCCGCGTGCCGAGCCTACAAACCACGCAGATGTGCCCTCGCCTATGACAAGATAGGCGGTGGGAAGGGTCTCGAGGCCGAACTTTAGGACGCTGGGCGCGCCTAGTGCCTGTGCCTGTGTGATAAAGTAGGGGTTCTCTGAATTCATCAGGGAGCTAAAGAGTATCGCATCGGCCTGGGGGACGACGCCGGTGACGTTGCCCGGAAAGAGCACCACGGGGAGCCTTGTCCGCTTTTTGATTGCAGCCACCGTCCGTCCCATGCCAATCTGGTCCGTTGCCGACGAGCCGCCGACGAGTATCGCCGCGGCACCCAGTCGCTCGGACTCGGCTGCAAGCTCTGCGGCCTTTGCCTCGCCGGAGGATTCCGAGTCCACCAGAACGAGGACTGCGGCCCTGTGCCTGCCTGCCTGATCCAAGAGATGGCGCTCTACCCGTCCCACAGCCATGCCCCTCGGGGGGGGTGGCTTGCTTTAAAGTCTGAGCCGGCGCACGCCTGCACGCGTGTGTAGTACCGAAATTAGTATGCACTAGCCCGTCGTGGCGGGCGGAATTATCCCCAATCTGGGCTTGTGGGCCGTTTAGGGGGGGTATTGGGGGCTGTTTTAGGGGTTTGAAATGCCCGATCTGGGGGCGGTTCAGAGTCTGCATTGCGAACT
The DNA here is from genome assembly GCA_020027325.1 of Cenarchaeum sp. Classification (GTDB taxonomy): domain Archaea; phylum Thermoproteota; class Nitrososphaeria; order Nitrososphaerales; family Nitrosopumilaceae; genus JAHRAL01. Next base: position 7,949 of record JAHRAL010000074.1, read on the forward strand.
AATTTCGGGATAACACTGGGGGGTATACTAATTTCGGATCTCCACGTGGGATCGTGGCAGGGTTTAACGTTTAATTGGGTGGGGATATACTGACTTGTATAGCTATGAGCAAGGATGATCAGTATGAATTTAATACAGTTATCAAGCATATTATCAAAAAATCCTTGTTTACAGAGAAACAAATTCAAATTATTCTAAGAAAGATGGAGCGGTCCGGAGTTGGTTTTGGGCTGAGCCGAGGCGCGTATTACAGGCAATTGGGGCAGACTAGGACAAAGTTGGCGCGGCTTTACTATACAATGAGCCTTTTGGAGGGTTTGGGGGTTATTGGGCCTCGTGATGTTGATGTGATGTCAAAGCTTTCAGAGCAGGTAAAAGCGCTCAAAGAACGTGATATTTTCCACGAACACGAACAAGATATCATCACAATATTTGAGCGGGCCGTTGCACAGGCGTGCAAGTTGTGATATTGGGCGCCGCGTGCCTGCCCAACATGGTGTGATTTTGTGAGCAAGAACATTATCCAAAGTGTGAACATGTGTTAGTCAATCACAATATATCACATAAAGCAAGAATGCGACGTGATGTTAATAGAGGTGCCAGACCTAGACACGATACTGGGGCTTGTTGCAGCGTTTGTTGCCGGTTTAATCGTGATAATTGTGTATTACAAGGCACGTTCATACACAAATCTGGGGTCCAGGGGCGGTAGTGCCCAAAGAGACCCACACCTAGACGAGTATGAGAGACAGTTGGTAGAAATGAAGATTCGGATGGATGCGCTGGAGGTCGGGGGCCCACAAAAGAGTGTGATACCAACATCACACCTTGCCGATGGCGCCCAGATTGGTGGTGGCGCCGGCCAGGTTCTTGACTCAAAAATGCTCAAATCCACGCCTAAAATGAATGAAATGGGGGAGGGATCGGTGCCAGGCACGCCCAATATCACACATCACAATGCAACAGAGTGGGTGTTGCATCAGGTCGCAGACAGTGCAAAAACGTCACGTGATATTCAAAGAGTCCTGGGTAAGAGCCGGGAGCACACTGCAAGGCTTCTCAAGAAACTTTATGATGGCGGCCTTGTCGATCGGAATGTGAAAACAAAACCATACACTTACTCGATCACAAAAGCGGGCCAGAAACACCTAGAGAACCCGGGCGGTTAAGTGGTGTGGGTCCCGGCAGCTATTGCTGGCCTAATGCATCCTAATTAGGGATTTTTAGTTGTAATTAGTTAAATAAAGTAATCAATATTACTATTATCTATTAATTTATAATAGAATACATACATTGGGGTGCTGTGTTAGTAAAGATCACAGCGGCGGGCACCATCACCATACCCAAGCAGTACCGAAGATACATGGATGTCAGGCGTGGGGATTATGTCAAAGTGACCCTCGAGGACGAAAAGCTGATCGTGGTAAAGGCAGTAGTCACCTAAGTGAGGGCCGGGCGCCGGTTTGTCTGGTACGACCAGGCACGGCCACGCTTCTGCCTGGCTATGCGGCCACGCTGGGTAAACCGGGCCAGGTATGTAGACACCACGCTCAGTTTTATGGGCAGGTTGTACGAGTCTTCATACTTTTCAAGCACGTCATTAGACGTAAAGTCGCCTATTGGGTATTGGTTGTTTATGATGCCCCAGATTCGGCCCCCCACCGTGTCAGGCGTCTTGCCTTCAGGCTCGGCCTCCAAATCAGCCAGGTGCATCGTCTCAAACATCCGGAGTACCTTATCACGGGTCACATTACCCGTCACACGCATGTGATAGACTGCACCGTCGTCGTCCTCCACGTCTATGGTGACGCGCTTTTTGATCATTAGGAGCAGAATCCATCCGTCTTAACACTTGAATAGATCTGATCAATTTTGTTAACGGAGTGCGTTGTTAACATTGCACGCCTAGGCCAAGCGTGGTCGTTCTGGTTCATTCACAGCGGCCCTAGGCGCTGCCAACCAGCCCGCCCCGATTTCGTGCCTAGAGTGGAAATAAGGGGGTCAATTTCACTCATTAACACGGTTAACCACCAAATTCACGCCTAGAGTGGAAATAAAGGGGTCAATTTCGGCTTTTTGGCTTCCCTCTTAACCCACCCTAACACATTGTTAACCCGACCAACAGACACACCTTCATTTCCACTCCTTTTTTTCTTTAATTTTTTTAAAATATAATATTAATAAAATAATGATAGAAGGATGAAGAGAAAAAGAGAGTGGAAATCGTGGTGTGTGGGGTTGGATCGATCAAACGATCAATGTTGTGAAATTAAGTAAAGGGATCGTTTCAATTGTGGGTATGGAAATGGGGGATCTCCAAATGAGCACCACACTAGACCCAGTAGATCGCCTTCTGGACTCTGTCATGCAGGGCCAGTCGATCGTGAGAAATCAGGACGTCCTCCGGTTCGACTACATCCCGTCGATGATCAACCACCGGGATCAGGAGCAAAAGGAGGTGGCACAAAAGCTACTGCCCATCCTAAGACACACCCGCCCCTCCAACCTCTTGGTGTATGGAAAGCCGGGCACGGGCAAGACCCTCATAATACGCAAGGTCCTCCTCAAAATACAAGAGCGCGCCGCAGGCGACAACACGGCAATAAAGATCATCTATACAAACGCCAAGAACGAGACGACCCTCTACGGGCTCTTGGTCAGCTTTGGCCGCCAGCTGGGTCTGGACAGCAAACAGATCCCGACAACGGGACTCTCAATCAGCGAGGTCTTTAAGAGAATCACATCACAGATATCATCTAACGCACTAAACACGGTCTTTGTCATTGATGAGATAGACCACCTCGCACACCTGATCTTAAAATCCCACAAGGACCTGCTCTACCAGATGACCCGGGCAAACGAGACGCTCGGTCCGGGCTCGCTCACACTCGTAGGGATATCAAACGACCTGGCCTTCAAGGACGCCCTTGACCCACGCGTGCTGAGCACCCTCAGCGAAGAAGAGATCGTCTTTACCAACTATACGACAGACCAGCTCCGCCTGATCCTAGAGGAGCGCGCCCGCGAGGCATTTGCAGACCCGTCAAACATCGAGGACTCTGCACTGAACCTGTGTGCTGCAATAGCCGGCAGCGAGCACGGCGATGCCCGCAGGGCCATTGACACACTGCGCGTCGCAACCGAGATCGCCGAGAGGCTTGGCGTCACACAGGTGACCCAGGATCACATACGCGAGGCAGTCGCCAAGATGGACGAGGGAAAGGAGATGGCCGCGCTGCGCTCATACCCCCTCCACGAGAAACTCCTCGTAATCGCCGTAATGCGCGCCACGGGGGCCACGACTGGGGAGATATACCTCCTCTACGGCGACCTCTGCTCCAAGACCGGCCAGAAAAAACTGACGCAGAGGCGCACCACCCAGATGCTCGGCGAGCTGGAAATGTCCGGCCTGATCGGCGGGCGCCTGACCCACCAGGGTATGCACGGGCGCACAAAGAAATTCAAGCTCCTCGTCTCCCCAAACCGGGTCTGTGAGACCTTTGCCGAGGATCTCATGCTGGCAGACCTGGTCTAGGTAAAGTCGCGCACACTGGCCTTGTACGTCCTGAGGTTTACTATTACTGCTAGGCCCGGCGTCGGCTCCATCCTGACGCTCTCCTGGAACGGCGTCTTGGCCTGCCATGCCCCCGAGTTGATCAAGAGCACGCCGCGGTAATTCTCGGCGCCTGTCACATGGACGTGGCCTGCATGGAATATGTCCGGCGTCCCGTCTATTACCATCAGGTCCTCGGCCTCTGGGGCAATCGGCGTGTTCTCCCCGTATATCGGGCTGAGGTGTCTTGCCCGGAGCAGGTGCTTCATGACCCCGACGGGCTTTGCATAGTCGAGGTTGGGCGTGACCTTGACTACGTCGTCGATGCTCTGGCCGTGATACATGAGCACGCGGACCCCGTTTAGCGCAACCGTTGCGGGGTTGCCAAGCATGCAGACGTTGGGCCGCTTCCACAGCGCCGATGCGTACTTGCGCGGTATGGCCGGCTGGGGCAGCGCCTTCCTCCCGGGGTCGTGGTTGCCCGGGGTTATGACGATCTTTATCCTCTCTGGAATCCCGGATATGAGCTCATCGAGGCGCGCCAGCTGCTCCTCGGCCGTAAGCAGGACAAGCTCCCGGTCCTGGCCCTTGTAGACGCCCACCCCGTCGACGACATCGCCGCACATCAGGACATAGCCTACGCGCTGCGCCGTCGGCTCCTCGCTTGCAAGCCACTCTACTAGCCCCGCAAACTCTTTTTCCATAAAGTACCGGCTTCCCACATGCAGGTCGGACACGAAGACGGCGTATGTGTCAGTAGGCGACTTGTGCGGCTCGTGGCTTGCGACATCAGGCACGGCGACCTCCTTGAGGACAAAGCCGCCACGCCCGCCCGCAATGCGCACCATCACAAACTGGTCATGCATGAGCGAGCCGACTGCGTCCCGGCCCTCGTCGTACGGGACCAAGAGCTCCAAAAAGCCGGTCGGGTCCTCGACGGTCAGTCTTCCGGGCGCGTCCTTTGTTGCTGCCACGCGCCTCCACACAAGCCCGCACGTGCTTGACTCCTCGCCGTCTCCGGACTTTATCAACGCAATGCGCTTGAACGACTTGGCCTCGGGCCTGCCGGACACGAGCGCCTTCATCTTTTCATACCTGCTGGCAAAGAGATCCCCATACCCCTCGACGCCCTCGGCAGTCGCGGTCCTCCCAGTCGGGTCAAAGACCACGTCAAGCCTGTTCTCGAAGGGCTCGTCTGATGCCGTAATGCCCAGGGCGCCGTCTATGTCGGCCCGGTTGATCGTATCCTCGCCGCTTGCAAGCTTTGAGACGACGATCTGTTTTATGACGCGCCCGAGATCGTCGGCGCCTATTGACCCGATGACCTTGAGCGCATCGGGGTTGAGCCGGACGCCGCGGCTCAGCGCATACTGGACTATTGCAGAAACATCGCTAGAAGGCACGGCAGGCTATGGCGCCGCCAATTAATTAGCCTGTCCATCTCCGGCGACGGCTATATACACCGCCCACCGGAAAACCGTCCCATGTTGCGGCTCTTTGCCTTTCTTGCGGCGACGGCGGCCTTTGTGGGCACATATGTCCTGGGCTCAACGACCGAGGTCGGCGATCAGGAGGCCGAGATCTTTTTCAAAGAGTTTGAGGCACTGATCGAGGGCATAGACGCCGCGGGGATATTCGTCCATAACGGGCTCATTGCAGTCGGGATGTTTATACCCGGCCTCGGGGTCTTTTTGTCGCTCTTTTCTGCGTGGTCCACGGGGTATGCATTTGCGGCATTTGCCACCATGCCCGGCCTTGAGGGCGTGCCTGCCATAGCAATCCTCCTCACCCCGTTTGGCGCCATGGAGCTTGCAGCCTATTCGCTTGCAACCTCGCGCAGCGCGCTGTTTGTAGCGATGGTGGCACGCCACAAGCCCGTCGTGCCCGAGATCCGCATACTCCTCATCGAGGGAGGGGTCGTAGCAGCGCTCCTGGCAGCTGCCGCAGTCATCGAGTATGTAGCCATCGAGTCCATAGACGAGGGATCCGCACTCCTGGGCGCATAGAACTCAGCTCTCTTAACGCAACGACTCTAAAATAATTTCGCCGCGTATTATATCGGGTTTTTGCCAATCCGGGGCATGAACGCATCACGCGTGCTTTTGGCAGCTGTGTCCGTACTGGCAATATCGTCGTACGGGGCGGCATTTGGGTCCCCGGACGGCCTACTCTCGCTGGATGGATCCGGATACGCAGCAACGCCTGACGGCCTGAGCCCCGTATCACTTGACCTGAACATTGTGGCCGGCAGCACCAGCGACGATGCCAAACTTACAGTTACAAGCGGCAAGCTGGTCTATGGTGCAACAGAGTTTGAGGGGACGAGCATGGATGGCTCGTTTTTGCGGGATGCAAAGTTCATCCGGCTCTCTGGGGTCGCAGAGCGCAGCGACGACTCTGTTGCCGTAAACCTGCTCGGACGCCTAGTCGAAAAGAGAGGTGACGAGTCGCTCTATATCGTGACCGGAACACTGGGCAGCGGCGGGTATGAGGGAAAGGCAGTCTTTGCAGCATCACTGCTACGACCAGTCCAGACCATAGAGACGGGGCCCGTTGAAGACGATCCCCTGACGGTACTGCTTCTACCAGAACCCCGCAACGAGGGCGCGCCGCCGGGTCATCTTGACAAGTTATCGGTCAAGATCTTGGCGGGCCAGTCAGTTACGATAACAAACAAGGATACAACCCCGCACAGGTTCGTAAGCGGCAACTTGCACGAATGGGTCTACGAGCGCGACGGACCGCCGCGGGTGTGCGATTCTGAAGGCAAGCGCGACGACGCCATAGTAGAAAAGGAGGTCCGTACCGACACCCACCTTTCTGGGGGCAGCTCGTTCACCTTTACAGTCCCCGAGGAACGTGATTCAAAGGCGCCGACTGCCAACAAGCCGAACCCAGGATGCGACTTTACACGCGACGGGGTTACCGACATAACGATAGAACCGGGGGCCTCTGCCAGCCTGAGCGTGTCAAACCTCGGGTTCTACAGGCTCCTTGACGTTACGTCGCCCTGGATTCAGCTGGAGATCGTATCATTGCTAGAGATAAGGTAGGACAGGATCTACCCCCACTGCCATTTGTGGTTCATGTAAGAGTCCGGCTCGTGCTGGTCAAAGGCCATGATCAAGTGGCCCGAGAACTCTTTGCCCTCCAGCTCATCGACGCTGCCCTCAAAGACGCGCTCGCCTGCAAGCGTGAGATCCTCATAGACGCGCACGCGCATCGAGGCCGTGGGGAGGCCGCCGTCCTTGAGGTATGCGGCAACATCGCCGGGCATGAACTCAAGCTCCGGCCTCTTTGGCCAGGGGCGCGGCACGAGTATGACGCTCTGGCCGTCAAGGAGCGCCTTTTTGAGCTCGAGCTTTTTGCGCTCAATCGAGGAGGTAATGTGCATCGAGATCACGCGGCACCGGTCAAGGGGGATGCGCGACTTGGCAGCGGCCACCTGGACCGAGCTGATGCCCGGTATTACCGTGAGGCTTCCAAACACCTCGCCGAGCCGGTCCACGACCTCTGACTCTGAAAAGTTGACATCACCGGTAAAGACGACTGCGACCTTGAGGCCGGACTGGCCGGTTGCAAGATCCTGGTAGGTCCCCTCCTGGTCTGCCATCGTGACCCGGCGGACGTCCTTGCCGCCGAGGATCGAGTCGATTGTGCGCAGCGCGCCATCATATCCTACGACGACATCGCAGCCGCGGATCGCATCGGATGCGGCCTGGGTCAGGTACTCTGGTGCGCCGGGGCCCACGCCGACGGCGTATGCTGCAACACGCGAGCCTGACGGCGAGGATGCCGCCTGGCGCTCCCGGATAAACGAGACGACCGGCTCCCAGTCTATCTTCATGTACCGCGAGGGGTCCTTTGCAGGATACTTTACCCAGTCAAGGACTACTGAGAACCTGCGCTTTTCGGTCTTGCCCTTGTGCTCGTATGTCAGATAGAGGACGCTTCCCCACGACTTTTCCTCGTGTGATGCCTTTAGTATCTTTGATAGCGGAATCTCGTCGTTCTTTTTATTCTCCAGGTCCCGCACGAGATCGTCCCTGCCGTACCCGTCGTGGTGCATGATGGGATCCTTTGACTTTAAGAGCTTTAGTGACTGCCTTTGGACGGTTGCCTGCCACCACCTCAACTTGGCCTCTGTCTTTTGGACAAACATCAGGTGCTTGTCGGTGACAAAGAGCATCCCCTCGCGCCCGCCTATGGCGATCCGCCGGTCTGCCTCGCGCCACACAGAGACAATGTGCGTGTGTATCTCCTCGCCCTCGTCCACGCGCCCGGGACGGGGCATGGCGGATAAAAATCAAAGTGCGGGCCGCACGGGTTGTCGATTGGCTTTTATTCAAGACTTGGAGCATCGGGGCAATGCGCGTTGCCCTTGGATTGCTGTCCGCGGCACTGGTGCTCGGGCTTGCAACACAGGCCGCACAGGCCCAGTCCGACGAACTGGTCGTACTCGAGACCGAGCTTGGCACGATAACCATCGAGCTCTTTGATGAGGACGCGCCGCTCCACGCCGAGAACTTTAGGATGCTTGCCGGCTCGGGGGCGTACGACTCTACGCTCTTTCACAGGATAATACCCGGGTTTATGATCCAGGGCGGGGACCCCAACACCATAGACGGGGAGCCGTCGACCTGGGGGACCGGCGGCCCGTCGGGCTCTGTTCCCGCAGAGTTTAACGACATCCGCCACGAGCGGGGAATTGTCTCAATGGCGCGCTCCGGTGATCCCGACAGCGCCGGCTCGCAGTTTTTCATAGTCCACCAGCCGTCGGGCTTTCTTGATGAACAGTACACGGTCTTTGGCCGCATAGTCACAGACGAGAGCTTTGAGGTGCTAGACATGATCGCAGCACTAGAGACTGGCGAGTCTGACCGGCCCGTTGACATCTCTAGTGCCAGGGTCCACAGCGCTTCCATAATACCGCGCTCCGAAGCCGGCCAGCTCTTGGATCAGGGGCCTGTCCTGCGCATATCTGACGAGCCAGCAGAGCCTGATGCCATGGATGCCGACGAGGCGCCTCCCATAACCTCGCCAAACCTTCAGGACGGCGTGTATACCAACAAAAAGCTCGACGTCACATTCGTCCCACCCGAGGGCTGGACAATAGCAGAACCACCCAAGACCCGCCCCCACATACCTGATGTTGCCATAATATCTGCCGGCGATGCCTCCGCACTCCCGTCAGCCATAACGCTGAGCATCGAGTACGAGTCGGACCGCGGCATCGAGGCTTATGCGGACGAAAAGATCGAACTGTATGCGCCGGCAATTGATGCCGGCTCGCTTACGATAGATTCGCGTGAGAATACAGTCGTCGCAGGCAGGGACTCTGTCGTACTTGATGCAAGCGGCACCATAGCCAGGCCGGGCGAGGAGGTAATAGACGTCATGTTCCGGGAGGTCATATTTGCACAGGATGACAAGCTCTACTCGTTTACGTACAACGCCATGACCGCAGACTTTGATGCCAATCTCGACGAGTTTGACTCGGTACTTGGCTCCTTTGCGCTGCCGTCTGCGTCCGGCGAGGACTCGATGGAAGGGTCTGATGGGGACTCGATGGCAGAGGCCGACGGGGGCGGCGGATGCCTGATTGCAACTGCCGCATACGGCACGGAAATGTCACATGATATCCAGATGCTCCGAGAGATCCGCGACAATACGCTGATGAGTACTGCGGCAGGCTCTGCGTTCATGGCAGGATTCAACGACATATACTATGCATTCTCACCGGCAGTTGCAGACCTGGAGCGCCAGAGCCCCGAGTTTCGCACCCTGGTCAGGGCACTCATCACGCCGATGATAGCCTCGCTCTCCATAATGTCGGTGGCCGACGGCGAGTCCGACACCGTCCTCCTGGGATCACTGGTCATTGCACTGAATCTTGGACTCTATGCCGGCGCACCTGCCGCGCTTGCCCTGGGAATAAGGAGGCGCCGCATGGCGCACCTCCGTTCTGACTAGCGCGACGCATACGACCTGAGTATCTCGTATGCGCGTGCCGCATCCTGCTCTTTGAGGATTATCGTCACGGTGTCGCGTCCAAAGAACGCGTTGACGATCTCTATTCCCCGGTCGTGCAGGATCTCGGCGACAAACGAGACGGTGTCAGAGCGGCTCTGCTCGTCGGCCTTTGCAATCCTTATCTTTGCCAGGCCGGGAACCAGGCTGCCGCCCCCGCCGACGTCGCCAAAAAAGTCGCGCACGGCCGCAATGTCCTCTGTTATTACGCTGAACGTGTCTGCCATCCTAAAGAACTCGTAATCGTCGGTAATGTCAGAGAACCGGTCAAGGATTGCAAACGGATCACCCTTCATGTCATGCGCTTCAAAGCTGATCCCGATCATCCCGTCGGTCAGCGAGAGCCTCGTGTCCTTTAGCGCACCCTCGTCGGCCTCGTCGGTGTGCTCAAACGAGTCCGCATAGCGCTTTACGGCAACGACAATCGTGTTGAGGTTGGCCGGCACCCCGGTGTGTGCCTCGACGTCTGGCTGGATCTTGGCGGCAATCGCAGTATAGTTGGCAATCCCCATCTTGATACAGTCGTGCATCGAGCGGTTGTGGGTGAGTATCTCCCTGACTGCGTCATGCACCGAGGCTAGCGCGTTTCTCATCACAGTCTTACAGGCACGCCTCAAATATTAACCATATTCATCAAATTACCATTATATTCAAAAAATATATATAATGTCATAGGTATTACAATTAGTAATGGAACGAGAGATAGACCGCCTCTTTAGGAGCCTCACGGGATCGCTTTTTGATCTCGAAGGGTTGCAGGGAGGTGCAGGAACGTGTTGCGAGCCGGGCCGCGTGTGCGGGTACACCCTGAGCATAGGGCCCGACGGCAGACCCGTCCTGCAAGAGTACGGAAATGCAGGCGAGGCGCCCCAGACCGACGGCGTTCGTGAGCCCCTAGTGGACACGATCACCAACGAGAAGGAGGGCATAACAAAGCTCGTAGCAGAGATGCCCGGAGTCGAGCGCGCAGATATCGGCGTGAGTGTGGAGACCAAGCACGTCAATATCACCGCAGAACGCGGCGACAAGAAATACCGTGCGCGTGTCCCCCTTGAGCGACGCATCAAGGACGACTCGGCAAAGGCATCGTACAAAAACGGCGTACTGGAAGTAACCTTTCAGCTCCTGGGTGAACCAAAGCCCAAGGGCAAAAAAGTGGAGGTCCAGTAGCCTCTTTTTTTTATGGTGAATGGAGATGGCCAAGGACGCGATAGAACTCAGGGTGGACGAGACGGGCCAGCAGCACGTCGGACTGGGGCGCGCAGTAGTCGACCCCAAGATCGTCGAGGACGCGCAGTGGAGTGCGGGGCAGATACTCGAGCTGGTATGTGCCAAAAAGACGCATGCAAAGGTGTGGCCGGGGCCGGTCGAGGACTATGGGACCGGCCTAGTCAGGATCGACGGCGCAACGCGCCAGAACATTGGCGCCGGAATCGGGGAGCGCATAAAGGCCCGGGCCGTAGAGGTTGAGACGGCATCCCAGATCACCCTGTCGGCGACCCAGAAAGTCTCAGCAGAGGGGTTTGGCGAGTACATGTTGGCAAACTATCACAACCACGTCCTCACGCCGGGGGACGTCATCTCTGCCAACACGCAGATGGGCGGGAGGATACAGTTTGTCATAACGCACACAAAGCCGTCCGGACCGGTCATAGTATCCGAAGCAACAAAGTTTGTGCTCGGCAAGATGGTCCAGTCGGTGGACACTGCATCGCGCCCGCATGTCACCTATGACGACCTGGGCGGGATGAAAAACGAGGTCCAAAAGATGCGCGAGATGGTCGAGCTTCCGATGAGGCACCCCGAGCTCTTTGAAAAGATTGGAATCGAGGCGCCAAAGGGCGTCCTCCTCTACGGCCCGCCCGGAACCGGCAAGACGCTTCTTGCAAAGGCGCTTGCCGGCGAGACCAATGCCAACTTTGTCTACCTTGCAGGACCCGAGATCATGGCAAAGCACTACGGCGAGTCCGAAGAGCGGCTGCGCGGGATCTTTGAGGAGGCAAGAAACTCGGCACCCAGCATAATATTCATCGACGAGATAGACTCGATTGCGCCAAAGCGCGACGAGACCCCGGGCGAGCTCGAAAAGCGCATAGTCTCGCAGCTCCTCACGCTCATGGACGGGATAAAGCCGCGGGGCCGCGTGGTCGTAATCGCGGCGACAAACCGCCCCGACGCAGTGGACCCCGCACTCCGCCGCCCGGGCCGCTTTGACCGCGAGATAGAGATAGGGATACCCGACGCCCCCGGCCGCCTAGAGATACTAAACATACACACGCGTGGGATGCCGCTAGAGGACAAGGACTGCCTAAGGGGCATAGCCGAGGCGACCCACGGGTTTACGGGCGCAGACCTCGAGTCCCTGGCAAAAGAGGCCGCAATGATCTCACTCCGGCGCATCCTTCCCGAGATCAACCTAGACGATGAAAAGATTCCAGCGGCGGCGATGCAAAAGATAAGCGTGACGGCGCAGGACCTCCAGGCAGCCCTCTGCGAGGCCCACCCCTCGGCACTCCGCGAGGTCCTCGTTCAGGTACCGGCCACGTCGTGGGACGATGTGGGCGGAAACGAGCAGCTAAAATCCGAGCTCTGCGAGACTATCGAGTGGCCCGTAAAGCACAGGGAGGCCTTTGAGGCATCGGGCGCATCAATGCCGCGGGGGATACTCCTCCACGGCCCGCCCGGAACCGGCAAGACACTGACTGCAAAGGCGGTTGCAAGCACGTCGGGTTTCAACTTTATCAGCATAAAGGGCTCCGAGCTCCTCTCAAAATGGGTGGGAGAGTCCGAAAAGGGCGTCCGTGAGATCTTTAGAAAGGCGCGCCAGGCGGCCCCGTGCGTCATACTCTTTGATGAGATTGACGCGCTTGCACCCTCGCGGGGGCACAACGCCGGCTCGCACACGACTGACGGCGTCGTCTCGCAGCTCCTCACAGAGATCGACGGCCTCGAGGGCCTGCACGGCGTGCTCGTCATGGGCGCCACCAACAGGCTTGACATGCTCGACCCCGCGCTACTGCGACCGGGCCGCTTTGATCGTATAATCGAGGTTCCCCTGCCCAACAAGAAAGCCAGGCGCCAGATACTTGGGATCCACACGGCCAAAAAGCCGCTCGGACCGGGAGTCGACCTTGATGCAATCGCAGAGCAGACTGATGCGCTGAGCGGCGCGGATCTGGCAGAGCTCACAAACGTTGCGGCCCTGAGCGCACTGCGGCGCCAGATAAGGGACGCCCCGGACAGGCCATCCAAAGTGCTCATCACACAGGACGACCTGGCAGCAGCTGCCGATGCGTCCCTCTCCCGCCCCGGGGGCGCCAAACACGCCCCGCCCAAGGCCGTTGCATCCTACGCATAAGCCGGCTGGCACGACATAAATCACACGTGCCGTCCGCCAATGCGTGCCATGGTAAAGAGCAACTATGAGATACTCAAAGTTCGCGAGGGCGCCAGCCAAAAAGAGATCCAGCAGGCATTCCGACGCCTTGCGCTCCAGTACCACTCTGACCGCGGCGGCGACGAGGAGGTCTTCAAGGAGATCAGGCGGGCATACGACGACCTGCGCGAGGGCCGGACGTACGGCTCCGAGTCCGGCGGCCTGGGCCAGGACGACAGCCCCGAGTCGATCAAGAAAAACACAGAGCTTGCACGCGAGGTGGCCATGCACATGCGCACAGCAGAGATCTGGGCCGCAGAGCTCTCCGCATCGGGACAGACCGGCACGCAGCTCTTCGGGTCGCGGACACTCGGGGAGATCGAGCTCGAACGCAAGGCAAACGGCGTGCTCTCGATCAAGGGCAACGTGATGGCCGGCGCCCTCAGCTATGACGGCCCGATAACAATGCGCGGCACGATTACTAGCCCGACACGGGGTGCGGACCCCACAGAGATAACGTCGCTTGTGGGCAACGTCGAGGTCGTCGACGCACTGAGCAACAGGTACAGGATTGAGAACGGCGCCCGCGTGACAGCAAAAAACGGCAACATCATGGCCGGAAACGTCTTTGGCAAAAAGCGCCGGATCGACGACCCAGAAGAGAGGGTGGGCGTGCACACAATCGGCGAGTATAGGACGCTTTTAGAGGCGCCAAACGGCGCAGTCTATATCCGGGACGCAAACAACACAGTAGAGCTTCGCGCCCGCGACGTCGAGCTTGACAATGCCCAAAACGACGTCCGCATAACTGCCAAAAACATTGTAATCCGCGGGCCGTACCTGACCCACGACGTCGAGATGGACATACTAGATGGCGGCTCGATCCGCTTCCTGGAGGCGCACTCGATCCTGGGACTCAGCAACGATGCGACGATCTCTATTGAGAACGGCAAAAAGTTCAGCCTCCACGAGCTAAAGGTCAAAAAGATACGCGACATGCCCGGCCTATCCGATCACGAGGGCAACGAGACGCTGGTGGGCAACGGATTCACGATAACATACGACATGCTCGACTCGCTGCACGGCAAGCCTAGGTCGCTGTTCAAAAAGTTCGGTCGCAGCTGAGGCCCGAGATTCTCTTGCATCCCGGCCAGTTTACATTTAATACCTTGCCGCGCACACGCATCTTGTGAATATTGCCACCGTACCTCAGGCGCTAACATCACAGCAGGATTGGTACGATTTATCACAAAAGGACCGCGATGATGCCAAAACAGACGAGGATGTTGCATATCAGGACATCATATACTTCAAATGCGAGGGCAAGACAATTGTTGATTCTGCAAGTAATGTCTACATTGATCTTCCACAGGCCTTGCAAGAAATCCGGACTCTTGGGTGGGGCAACGATTACGTACATTTCATCGGATTTGAAAAAGTGTCGACCAACGTATGCCTCCAGTTTGCACATTATGGCGAGAACCAGTGGTATGCTGACGTGCCAATAGCCCCTGGCCGGAACTGGGACGGATATACATGGGGGTGCCACACCCATACGGAATCAGTACTGAACGTGACCGAGTTGTTTTTTGTGGGTGGCCGTTGGTTTGACTCGCTAAAATTTACCATGAGGCGTGACAAAAAGTACCTGCCGCACACGCGAGCTGACGCTAGGGACAGGTAAATGAAAAAAAGCCAACTAGGGCTCTTATTTGACTAGTTCGTCCCAGCCTTTTACAAAGACCGAGTTCTTGTAGAGTGGTACTGGCTGACCTACGGTAAAGTCCATCGGCCTCATCCAAAAGATTGCCTTTGTGGGGCAAACACCGATGCATGCTCCATCGGAGATGCATCTTTCCGGATAAAAGACAAACGCCTTTCCTCTTTTCCAGCCCTCTACGGGTTTCACGCGCAGAACGTCAGGTCCCAGCGTTGTGCAGATCTCTACGCACAAGGCGCAGCCGATGCACATCTGTTCACTGATGTCTGGCAGAATTGCTACTGGCATTGCGTTGCATTGCCGGCCAGTCATTAATATAATTATCTGAAATTCTACGGATTATAACGACGTTAGTGCGGTGCATAACGGTGTTTGGAATTCGGGTATCCGCCCTCCGCCGGGCCTGCCAGCGCCTCGATCTCTATGCCGTCATCTGCGGGCCTGACATAGAGCTTGGTCACACCGGTGCCCAGGACCCCGATTCGGCCCCCGACGGGTGAGAGCCACCACTCGGAACCCGAATCGCGTATTGCCGCACACGCTATCAGGACGCTGGCGCCGCTCTGCCTTGCAAACGAGGCCAGCATCATAAGCGCGGTGTTTGCAGCCGCATCGTCGCGGCCCCTGCATACGCGGCGCATTCCGTTGAGCGAGTCGATGACCACGAGGCAGTTGCCCTGCGAGGCGCGCAGGATGGCGCCTGCGACTGCTTTGCGTACACTATCGCGCCCCGGCACGACGACCTCCACGTTATCGCGCCCCGGCAACATCCCCGATGCCACGTGCCCCGAGTACATCAGGTCAAAGTCGACATAGACCGTGTCCGTCCTGGCACCCGAGATCACCCTCTCAAAGAACTCTGCCTTTGCAAGGGGTTCGGCATAGATTACAAGGCCGACCTCGCCGGCGCCCACCACAACGTCGCCATAGTTTTTATCCACGCCCCCATCCACACGCCGTCTAATAATATGGATTCGCCCGGTTCTGCAAGCGACGACTTTGCCCACGGCGGCAAGGCATACCTGAACAACGCATCGGTATCAATCCAGCCGCACCAGAGCATACGCGCCATGACCGACTTTGTGACCAGATACTGCGGGATGGGTCCGGACTCGGCCGAGTCCGACAAGTTTGTGACCGAGACCATGCGCGTGTGCCGTGCAACCATAGCGGACCTGATCAACTGCGAGCCCGACGAGATAGTCCTCACGCAGAGCACGACTGACGGGGTCAATGCCGTGGCGGGGGGCATGAGGTTTGCGCCCGGCTCCAACATTGTCATCCGCGGCGGCGCACACGAACACCACTCCAACTATTACGCCTGGCTCCGACTGGCCCCCCGCGTCGAGGTGCGCAGCGCGGCGATCGACTCTGACGGACTGATCGAGGAGGGGGCCCTGGAGGGGCTCATCGACTCTGACACGGCGCTGGTCTCGCTGAGCCACGCACTCTACAACACCGGCGCCGTTCTTCCCATACAAGAGATCGGCGCGCAGCTCCGGGAACGCGGGGTGCCGTTCTTTGTAGATGCCGCGCAGACCATAGGGTGCATGGGCAAAGTAGATGTCAGAAAACTCGGGTGCGACTTTATGTCATTTAACGGCTCCAAATGGCTCTGCGGCCCGATGGGAACCGGCGTCTTTTACTGCCGGCGCGGCTCTGAAGATCTCCTCGAGCCGCTTGGCGTCGGCGGCGAGTCGGCCATGACATACGACGGGACCAAGATTGCATACCGCCCCAGTCCTGAGAGGTTCCAGGCCGGGTTTAGAAACTATGCCGGAGTCGCCGCAATGACCTCGGCGGTACAATACCTTGCGGGGTATGGCCTTGACAGGGTGCGCCGGGAGGTCATTGCGCTTGCAGACAGGCTCCGTGAGGGCATCTCCCGCATTCCCGGCGCGACTCTGTACGGCCCAGATGATGCGTCTGCGCGGACCAGCATCGTGCCGTTCTCGCTAAATGGCCGTGATCCGGCCGACGTCGCTGCGCGCCTAGAGGCGCAGGGAATGATCCTGGCAGTGCGCGAGATTCTAGACAAAAAGATTGTCCGCGCCTCGCCGCACCTCTTTAACACAGAGTCACAGATAGACTCGCTCGTAGCCGCGCTGCGCGAGCTATGAGGCGTCCTGCTCGTCTATGACCATCATGGTCAGCGTGGACTGGACCTTTGGGATCCTTCTTACAATGTTGGTGATTATGGAGCGGAGGCGTGCCGCGTCGTCTGCTGTGAGCTTTAGAATGATGTCATAGATTCCGTACACGCCCTGGACCTCGAGCTCTACCCCGGATTCAGAACCGATGCTGGACTTGAGCTCATCGATTATGAGCTCGTCTGAGCCGTACTCGGAATTTACCAGAACGTATGAGATTGGCACAACGAAATTACACCTCTGACTATATTTAATCCTTGGGCGCACGGAGCAACACTTTTACAGATTGGAGCAGACCGGTTTCGTTCCGGTTTGTATTTTATGGAAACGGCCCCAATCATAGTCCACGAGGGCTCCCTTCTAGTGCTCGCACTCGCCGCCGCCGTCGCACTAGTCGTGTCCGCGGTCTTTTATGCCGCCCAGCGGCGCGGGATGGCCGCGCTCCAAAAGAGCGTGGGTGATCTTGGGAGGCCGGACCACAAGATCCGCTATGATATTGACAATGCGCTCGCCGAGCTCCAGGCCCTGCGCAGCACGCCGGCGCACCTTGAAGAGTATGGGAGGCGCCTGGACAAGACATGCGACGATCTAAAGGCGCTCCAGGTCGAGCTCCCCCACGCAGGCGAGGTCGAACAGATGCGCCAGAACGTGCAGACCCTGTGCACGGATTTCAAAGAGTACAAGACAAGCGTCGAGGACCAGATCCAAAAGTTCACAAAGTCGGCATCAGACGACTTTAATGCTGCGCGCGACCAGCTCATAACCGATGCTAGGACGAGCATTGCAAACATTACCCGCGACGAGATGTTTGCACAGGCCGTGCCCCGCGACGAGTTTGAATCGTTCAAAAAGCACGTAGAAAAGTCGCTTGGCGCCGACGAGGTTGCACAAAGGATGGCGACGCTTGGCGCAATATTTGACTCGACGCAGATAAAGACCATAAACTGGCAGTGCAAGCTGATATCCCTCCTGCGCGGCGGCCTGGCACCCGACGCAGAGCAGGACGCAATGGTATCAAGCGGGATACCCCAGAGCACGTTTCTGACGTTCCTCAAGAGGCTTGAGCAGAACAACATTATCGAGAAAAAGTCAATCGCCGCATACTATATGGTCCCGGACAATGAGTGGATCTATAGCTATACCGAGAACCCGGACTGGCTCCAAAAGCGCCTGGCCTCCACGGTAAAAAAGGAGCGCAACTACCAGGACTATGTGAGGGACAACCTCCATCTTTTAGAGGACGGCATGCAGCTTGTAACCACAGAGTACGAGCTGGCAACGGGGCGCATCGACATAATGTGCACCGACTCGAGCGGCCAGAGCGTGGGCGTGGAGCTGAAATACCCCTCGGCATCAAGGCGCGACTTTAGGCAGATAGACGGATACAGGAAGGACTACATCGCCAAGACCGGCAAGCGCGATGCGCGCTTTTTCATCGTGGCACCGGCGGTGTCCGACGAGCTTCGCGGGCTGCTGGACTCAAACGGGCTCGAGTGGCGCGAGGTCGTATTCTGATCCGCCCCGCCGTGCAGGCACCGGCCGGCGACCAAAGCCCGGATTCGCAAAGGATAATACGTCAGGCCCCGCACGCCCGTCCATGAAAAAAGATGATGGAAATTCAACGGGCACCACCAACTATGATCTGGGCATAGCCGCCGCCGAGATGGAAAGCCACGAGGAGGCAGCCGGGTATTTTGCAAAGGCGCTAAAGGAGGAGCCCGACAACGCAAAGGTGCACCACATGTACGGCATCTCGCTGGGCAAGCTCAACCGGTATGAGGAGGCCGTGCCGCACTTTGAGGCCGCGCTTGCAGACGACGAGCTGGTGCCTACCGCACTGGACAGCAAGGGCCACGCACTATCAAAGCTCGGCCGCTATGAGGAGTCAATCGAGTGCTATGACAAGGCAATCTCGCTGGGCCTCGACGAGCACGGCATCCTGGACAACAAGGGGTATTCGCTCTCAAAGCTCGGCCGCTACGAGGAGTCAATCGAGTGCTATAACGGGGCAATCAAACACGACAAGACCCATGCGGGCACGCACAACCGGCTTGGGTATTCGCTCTCAAAGCTCGGCCGCTATGAGGAGGCAGTCGAGTGCTTTGATCACGCAATAGAGGTCAACTCCGAGCACCCCGGCTCGCACAGCAACAAGGGCCACGCACTATCAAAGCTCGGCCGCTTTGAGGAGTCGATCGCGTGCTTTGATCGTGCGATTGCAATCAGCCCCGAGCACGGTGGGACGTTTAACAACAAGGGCCACGCACTATCAAAGCTCGGCAGGTACGCAGAGGCAGTCGAGTGCTTTGACAGCGCACTGGATCTCGGCTCTGCACACTCTGGCACGTTTAACAACAAGGGCCACGCACTATCAAAGCTCGGCAGGTACGAGGAGGCAGTCGCATGCTATGAACAGGCGCTCTCCCGGAGGCCGGATCACGTCGGTTCCATCAACAACAAGGGGTTTGCACTCTCGCGCCTCGGCCGCCACGAGGAGGCAATAGCGTGCTATGAGAAGGCGCTCTCGATCGGCACCCCGCACTCGGGCACGCTCAACAACAAGGGGTTTGCACTCTCGCGCCTCGGCCGCTTTGAGGAGGCAATAGCGTGCTATGACAAGGCACTCGAGATGTCGCCGACGCACCACCACATCATCAACAACAAGGGGTTTGCGCTGGGGAGGCTGGACCGCGACGAGGAGGCAATAACCTGCTATGCCAAGGTCATCAAGACACACCCCGACGACTATGTGGCGCACAGCAACCTGGCCAAGATACTCGCAAAGATTGGCGATACTGAAAAGGCCGACGAACACTTTGCACGCGCCTCTGAGATCGATCCTTCACGCGGGGGCCGTACGTGAGGGGGCCGGCGCGCACCGGACGCCGCCCCGTCGACCTCACACTGAGCATCTCTGGCAGGCTTCCCGTGTTTCCGGGCTCGCCGCAGGTGCATACGATACCCTGGCAGAGCCATGACCTGCACGGGTACGGCCTGGAACTGGTCGCAATGAGCACGCACACGGGAACGCACATTGATGCGCCGTATCATTTTGACCCGGCAGGTGCAACCATGGACAAGATTCCAATCTCGCGCCTGGTCCGCACGTCGATGCTGGTCCGGACAAGGAAGCGGCGCGGCCAAAACATCACTGCCGGACAGATCGAGGCACTAGAGCGCGACACGCAAAAGCTGGGGCCAGAGACCACGATAGTCTTTGAGACCGGATGGAGCTCTAGGCTTGACGCAAGATACTTTGAGCGCAGCCCGGGGCTTGAGCCCGGCGCCGCACGCCTCCTTGCCCGCCGCCGCATCAACATGGTGGGCATCGACTCGCCGAGCATTGATCCCGGGGACACAGAGTCGTATCCGGCCCACCGCGCACTTGCCCGCTCGGGCACGGTCATAGTCGAGAACCTGTGCAACCTGGCCAGAGTCCGCACGGCCGAGTTTGAGCTCGCAGTCCTCCCGCTAAAGCTTGCCCGCACGTCGGGTGCGCCGGCACGCGCAGTTGCACTGTGCTAAATGGCCCCGGCGCAATGCTAAAGAGTGCGTGCGCACAAGGCGGGCAACATGAGCAAGCCCGGCAACGCATGGCGCAAGATTCGCGGCCGCATTACACAACGCCCGACAAACTTTTCGTGGGTCATTGACGGCAAGCTCGCCGGCTCTGGAATCCCCACGACGCGCCAAGAGTTTGACTGGATCTGCGAGCAGGGCGTCGACTCGATAATAACAATGACAGAAGACGCGCTGCCCGAGGCGTGGACCGGAGACATCGACGGGTACCTCCACGTCCCGACCCCGGATCTGAATGCGCCGGCGATGGACGGCATTGAGCGCGCAGTCGCCTTTGCACACAAGACGATCGCCTCAAAAAAGCGGGTCATGGTCCACTGTGCAGCAGGCATGGGCCGCGCAGGCACGATACTGGCCTGCTATCTCGTACGCCACGAGGGGCTGAGTGCTGCCGAGGCCATTGCAAGAATCCGCACCGAGCGCCCCGGCTCTATCCAGTCAAAGCCGCAAGAGGACGTGATTGCCGCATACGAAAGGCGCATCCGTGCAGGCTAGGATGCAACATCGCTTGCAAGCTTGCCGTCAGGACCCACGCGGATCTTTACTACCACATTGTCCGTAAACGTCAGCGTGATCCCGCCGTCGGGATCGGGATCATCTACCTTGACGAGGTCCTTCATTCGCACCGCATCAAACTTTGCCATCGCACACATCACTCTGGTATCGAGACGGTGTCTATCTTGCCGTCTATGGCCTTTACAAAGAGAAACCTGTTGTCTTTGAATATGAACGTGATTCCGCCCTCCTTGTCGGGCTCTTCGATCTCGAGTATCGGCTGTCCCAGCAGGCCGTCGTACTTTGCCATCCCGCAGGCGCACCGGATGCGGCACCTTATATCCCTAATTGATAGTCACGCTTGCCGACACGCTTGCCTTGTGGCTTTCTGGCTCGGAGTAGACGTGTTTCTGCCACGCGACGGATATGTCGGCATTGAGGTTGTGGGTTCCGGCGCCGAGCTCTGCGGCGTCGATGGCAATCTCTTCTTCAAAGTCAAAGAGCTCGCGCTGCACGTCCCCGACGGTGAGTGCGACAAACGGCTCGAAATTCTTTGCAACCTGGACCCAGATCCTCTTGTCCTTCATGGGGTTTACGAGCTTGGGATTGCGCGTCCAGAATATCGAGGCCTTTCTGTACGAGTCAATCTCGCGGCCAAGCGTGTGCTTTCGGAGGTCCTTTGTATAGACGCGGACGCCGAACTTTAGCTTGAAAGAGTTGTCGTGCTCCTTGTATGCGCGCTCCCAGTGCTCCTCGTCAAATGCCTCGCGCAGGCCCCCGCGCACCGAGAATCCCACCCTTGCTGTGAGCGTTCCGTTCTGCGTTATCTCCATCCTGGCGTCGTCTATGCGGCTCGAGCTGTCCAACGATTCATTGGTATTTATAGGCGCAATATGTGCTTTTTGAAGTAATGCAAGCACTGGTAACTGATTCGTCGGATCAAGAGATCAACGTCTCGCTCAAGGACGCAGACATTGGCACGCTGTATGTAATCCAGCACGAGCTGCTCAAAAACTCTGCCGTGGACTTTGCAGGCGTCATTGTAAAGCACCCGCTGACAGACGAGTGCTGGTTGCGAGTACGATCATCCAAGTCAAAGCCGTTCAAGGAGCTGCAAAAGGCGACAGATGCTGCGCTAAAGGCGACCGCCGAGCTAAAGGGCGCATTTGACTCAAAGCTTGGGTCAAAATAATGAAGTTCTGCCCCAAGTGCGACTCGCGCCTTGCTGCTGCCGATTCCAAACTCCGGTGCTCAAAGTGCGGGTACGAGACGGCAAACGACGCGGGCGCAAAGCCCAAGGAAAAAAAGGATGCCGCGCCCTCTACGTTCAAGGTCCTAGACGCGTCCGATGTAAAGTCCTGCCAGTCTACGATAAAAAAAGACTGTGAAAAGTGCGGCAACGACGAGGTAGTGTGGTGGATGCTCCAGACACGCAGCGCAGACGAGCCGACGACGCAGTTTTACAGGTGCACAAAGTGCAGCTATACGTGGCGCGACTATTCCTGATGCGCGTCTATGGGCCCTGATGCGCGCCCGCTAGGTCTCGTTCTCTGTCAAGCAAGTTCAAAAGCTCGTGATCTATGCATGCACGTTCACTCTCCAACTTTTGGCGTTCGTACTTTATGGCCTGTTTTCTGTACTCTAGGTCAGTCCCCGCCTTATCCGGGCCTTTTTGCTCGTACTTTATGGCCTCTTCACGCATTAGGTCTTGGCGTGCCCTGTCCATGTATTGTTGTGTTTTGATTAGGTCACGTTTTCTTTCATCTAGGCGTAGATGTGCCGCCCTTAGGTCATCCTCTCTGCACCTGATTTCCTCATGTGTCTTTTGTACATGCCCCATTAGTTTCTCTAGGTCTTTTTCTTTGATCAAGAGGTCTTGGCGTACTTGTTCTAGGCTCTGTGTTCTGCGCTCGATTTCCTCACGTGTCCTTTGAATGTACACCTTTGTTTCCATCATGTCTTTTTCCCTGTTATTGAGGTCACAAAGCGTGTCATCTTGATCTTGACGTGTAGACATCTCCTCCTCCATGAGATACCATAGACTACAGTCCTAGTTAGTCATTAGAATCAAGCCTAGTTGACTAGATGGTTCAAGAGCTGCGGACTGGCCCGATTTCGGAATATGACACTATATGCGTCTAGTCGCACGCCTTATCTCTGCCATGCGTTCATCTATTGCCCTGCGTTGGAATTTTAGATCCCCCAGCTCTATATCGTCGGCCTTTTTGACCGTCTCTTTATCGCCGACCGGTCCACAACAGTGTTCCTTGCGCACTCCGTCGTTGTACGTGATATAGTAGAGGTACGTTCGATTACCCCGTTTACGTTCTGCTCTATATCCCATTTACGATCAATTTTCTCCTACTCTGTATATTAATTATATTGCCACGTAAACGTGGCAAAGATTTATACACGTGGTTCCTTACTGACTAGATCAGAAATTGCGGCGATGATGAAAAAAGGTGTCAGAAGCGTGGGAGCGCTAATGACTTACTTGTTACGAGCTGAGCCGCCTTTTCTCTCCCACCTAATAACTTGTGCGGGCCTAGCATGGATCTTTAGTACGATTAGTCCGCACCGGCATTTAGGTGATTATGGTAATATCGTCGGGTGGATCGGGGATCTCCTTGGGTGGATCACCCGGCTTTGTGCATCCTTTGAGATACTCTTTTTTGAATGCCCTGACCATCTCCTTGCCCTCCTCTGGCAGTTTATCAAACG